>NZ_JBEOWM010000032.1:0-84907 GCF_040296045.1 Streptomyces sp. NPDC002490
CGCCCATCTTCGACCTCGTCGACTACGGAGTCGTCGGCGACCTCTTCACCGTCCTGCCCCAACTCACCGAAGAGATCACCCGACGCAAGGACTGAGCCACCCCCGACCCCACACGGGGGCGGCAGGCACAGCACAGCACAGCACGGCACGGCACAGCGCCGGGAAGCGGACACCCCGAGGGGCGAGGCCCACGCGACCACCACGGTCACGCGGACCCCGCCCCGTCGGGGACGGATCCGTAGCCGTTCCGACACGCCCTCGTCGACATCCACGCAAGTCCGGGCGCTACCGTTCTGCGGCATGGGGGACGACGACACGAACACGGGCGCCAGAACCGCGCCTTGTGCGTTCTGCGGGCGGCGGATCGTTCAACTCCGGCGCTGGTACCGGAAGCGGCACTGCAATCCCACGTGCTACCGCCGCGCCGTGCAGGAGTCGTTCTTCGGGAACCTGTTCCGCTGAGACGTCATGCCGGGCCCCGCCGACCGGTTCGGCGGGACCCGGCGGGGCGTCGGGCCGTCCGCCCCGCGCGGACGGGGTAACTCGGTGGCGCGTCCACCCCGGTGGGGGTGACCATGCGCTACATGAGTGATCGACCCACCCGATGGACCCGAGCGACCGTCTACCCCGACATGTGGGCGGACCCGAACGACGATCCGCGCAACAGCGCGGGCCCCGGCCCGGACGGCGAGCTCGCGACGTTGCGGGACTACCTCAAGGACTACCGCCTCACCCTGCGCATGAAGTGCGAGGGCCTGGACGCGGAGCAGCTGGCCCGCCGATCGGTGCCGCCGTCGACCATGTCGTTGCTCGGCCTGGTGCGGCACCTCGCGGAGGTGGAGCGCGACTGGCGCAACTGGATCGTGGAGGGGGACCCACTGCCGAAGCTGTACGGCGAGCGGGACGCCGACTTCGACGGAGCCGTCGCCGAACAGGCCGTGGTCGACGCGGCGTACGGCGACCTGGAGCGGGAACAGGCCGCTACCGACGCCCTGCTGGCCCGGTATCCGGACCTCGGCGAACGGGTGGGCAAGGACGCCGTGTCGATACGGGAGCTGTTGGTGCACAGGATCGAGGAGTACGCCCGTCACTGTGGGCACGCGGACCTGTTGCGCGAGTGCGTCGACGGACGGGTGGGCCAATGAAGGACCGGGAAGCGGGAGTTCCCGGTGCTGTGACCGCAGAGGTTCGCCGGGGTGGACGATCACGCTCTGGATCTGACCTGTGAAGACGGAACCTAGACCGGCTCCGGGGGGATCTCCCCGGAGCCCCGGGCCACGAGCCGGGTCGGCAGCACGACCCGCTCGGGCGGCAGGGCCGAGCCCGCCGCCAACCTGGTGAACAGCCGTTCCGCGGCGATGCGTCCCAGGCGTGCGGCGTCCTGGGCGACCGCGGTGAGTCCGGGGGTGAGCAGTTCGGCCAGCTCCACGTCGTCGAACCCGACCAGGGCCACGGGACGCCGCCAGCCGGCCAGGACCCGGATGACGGTCACGGTCACGCGGTTGTTGCCGGTGAAGAGGGCCGTGACCGGTTCGGTCCCGGTGAGCATGGCCTCGGCGGCGACGCGGACCCGTTCGGGCGCGGTCGGCCCGAGCGAGGTCCACGGTTCCGCTACGGGTATCCCCGCGTCCGCCATGGCGGCGAGGTAGCCGCGCAACCGCTCCTCCGTCGTGTGGACGCTCGGTTGGTCGCCGATGAAACCGATCCGCCGGTGCCCGTGCGCGATCAGATGGGCCACGCCCGCGCGGGCCCCGCCGTAGTTGTCCGACAGCACGGTGTCGGCCTCGATCCCGCCCGCCGGACGGTCCACGAACACCGTGGCGACGCCCGCCTTGAGTTCGGGTTCCAGGTACCGGTGGTCCTGACCGGCCGGGATCATCAACAGCCCGTCCACCCGTCGAGCGCACAACGAGAGCGCCAGGTCCCGTTCGCGTGCGGGGTCCTGGGCGCTGGAGCCGTTGATGAGCAGTGCGTCGTGTTCGCGGGCCACCTCCTCCACGGCGCGGGACAGCGGACCGTAGAAGGGGTCGGCGAGGTCCTCCAGTACGAGTCCGACGGTGGAAGTGCGCCCCTTGCGCAGCACCCGTGCGCTGTCGTTCCGGCGGAAGCCCAGGGCGTCGATGGCCTCCTGGACCCGGCGCCCGGTGTCCGGGGTCACCCCCGGCTCGCCGTTGACCACGCGGGAAACCGTCTTGAGACCGACCCCTGCACGGGTGGCCACGTCCTTCATGGTCGGACGATTGCCGTATCGGGTGTCGGCGCTGCGGGCGATATCCGTCACTATGCGGTGTCCTGTCCTGTCGTCACGTCGCCGTGGCGGGTGGGTGGCGTTGAGCATAGGGCCTGGACAACGTTGTCAGTCCCGGTGAAACTGACCCACGCCCTTCGGACGGCTGCCCCGGGAGGACCGACACGGATGCACACCGACCTCGTCGCCGCGCTCGACATCGGCGGAACGAAGATCGCCGCTGCCCTGGTGGACGGCCGGGGCCGGATCAGGGCGCGGGCCCGGCGCCCCACCCCGCAGGGGGCGGACGGCGCGACCGTGCTGGAGGCGGTGGCGGAGGCGTTGGGGGAGTTGACCCGGTCCCCGGCGTGGCCGACCGTGCGAGCGGTCGGCATCGGAAGCGCCGGCCCCGTCGACGCCGCGGCGGGCACCGTCAGCCCCGTCAACATCCCCGGGTGGCGGGAGTACCCCCTGGTGGAACGGCTCGGGGCGCTGACCGGGGAGCTGCCCGTCACCCTGGTCGGCGACGGAGTGGCCATGACGGCGGCCGAACACTGGCTGGGTGCCGCCAGTGGCCGTGACCATGTGCTCTGCATGGTGGTGTCCACCGGCGTCGGCGGCGGACTGGTGCTCGGCGGGCGACTGCACCCCGGTCCCACCGGCAACGCGGGCCACATCGGGCACATCTGCGTGGACGTGGACGGCGAGCGGTGCGCATGCGGGGGACGCGGCTGCGTGGAGCGGCTCGCGAGCGGACCGGGCATCGTCCACCGTGCTCTGACCGACGGTTGGCGGCCGGCACCGGGCACCGGGGCGACCGCCGCCGCGGTCGCCGCCGCCGCCCGGGCCGGCGATCCGGTGGCCCGCGCGGCGTTCGGGCAGGCCGCCAGGGCGTTGGCGGCCGCGATCGCGGCGACCGCGACGCTGGTGGAGATCGAGGTCGCCGTCATCGGCGGCGGGGTGGCCCGGGCGGGGGAGGTGCTGTTCGCACCGCTGCGTCGTGCACTGCCGGAGTACGCCGCGCTGTCGTTCGTCCGGCGGCTCGCGGTAGTGCCGGCCCGGCTCGGTACGGACGCCGGCCTGGTCGGGGCGGCGGCAGCGGCCCTGGCCGCCGGTGGCGCGGCGGAGTTCGGTCCGGCACCCCGGGGCGGGCCCCGTCCGGGCTCCCCCTGACCGCCCTGTTGCGGGCCGCATCGGCACCGCGGGCACCCGGGGTGCGCGGAGCGGGGCCTTCCGCCCCGAGCCAGTCATAGGTGTCTGAACTGCGGGTAGGTCACCCTCGGCGCATCCTGGTTTCCGTGGCAGGGTGTTGCGGGCACGCCACAGGGGCCACACATCAGAGGGGGAACCGTGATCGTTTGGATCAACGGTGCATTCGGCGCGGGGAAGACGACCACTGCACGGGAACTGATCGAGTTGATCCCCAACAGCATGCTCTTCGACCCCGAGTTGATCGGCGGCGCACTGCCCCGGCTGCTGCCGCCCAAGCACCTCGCCGAGGTCACCGACTACCAGGACCTGGCGATCTGGCGCCGGTTGGTGGTGGACACCGCTGCGGCCCTGCTCGCGGAGGTCGGGGGTGTGCTGGTGGTGCCGATGACCCTGCTCCGGCAGGACTACCGGGACGAGGTCTTCGGGGGGCTCGCCTCCCGGCGGATCCCGGTGCGCCATGTGGTGCTCGCCCCGGCCGAAACGATCCTGCGGGCACGGATCGACCAGCGGGAGGTTCCGCCCGGTGAGGAGGACGGGGAGACCCGCGTCCGTCAGTGGAGCCGGGACCACGTCGAGCCCTATCTGACCGCCCTCGGCGACTGGCTCGCCACCGACGCCCACCTCGTCGACAACGGCAGGCTGAGCCCGCACGAGACCGCCGTGCGGATCGCGGAAGCGGTCCGCACGGACGCCGCACCCGTCGTCGACATCGTCCAGACCCCGCAACCCACCGCCGAGACCGTGGCCGCCGGGGTGCTCCTCTTCGACGACCGGGACCGGGTCCTCCTGGTCGATCCCACGTACAAGGCGGGCTGGGAGTTCCCCGGCGGCGTGGTGGAGCCGGGCGAAGCGCCGGCCCGGGCCGGGCTGCGCGAGGTGGAGGAGGAGACCGGCCTCCGGCTCGACGCCGTGCCCCGGCTCCTCCTCGTCGACTGGGAACCCCCCGCCCCGCCCCGCTACGGCGGGCTGCGCCTGCTGTTCGACGGAGGCCGTCTGGACCGGGGGAGAACGGAGCGCCTCGTGCTGCCCGACACCGAACTGCGGGACTGTCGCTTCGTCACCGAGGCCGAGGCGGAAGGTCTGTTGCCCCCCGAACGGTACGCCCGTCTCCTGTGGGCGCTGCGCGCCCGTGAGCGCGGGGCGGCCGTGTACCTGGAGGCGGGCGTCCCCGTGTAGCGGGCGGCAAGCGGTGCGCGGGGGTGCGGGAGAGGAACACCGCACCCGCCGCGCCCGCGGTCAGCCCTGCTGCGCGTACTCCGTCAGGAACAGCGCCTCTGCCAGGGCCAGCCGCTCCAACTCCTGTGGAGCGACGCTCTCGTTGGCCGCGTGGATGCGGGCCTCCGGTTCGCTCAGCCCGATCAGCAGGATCTCCGCCTGCGGGTAGAGGGCGGCGAGGGTGTTGCACAGCGGGATCGAGCCCCCCTGCCCGGCGAACTGCATCTGCTGGCCCGGATAGGCCGTGGCCATCGCCGTGGCCATGGCCCCGTACGCCGGGCTGGACGTGTCCGCGCGGAACGGCTGTCCCTCGCCGGCCTGCTCCACCCGCACCCGCGCACCCCACGGGGTGCGGGCCTCGATGTGGGCGGCCAGCAGTCGGGTCGCCTCGGCGGCGTCGGTGCCCGGCGGCACCCGCAGGCTCACCAGGGCCCGGGCCCGGGCCTGCACCGACGGCGTCGCCTCCGCCACCGAGGGGCAGTCGATGCCCAGCACCGTCACCGCGGGCCGGGCCCAGAGGCGGTCGGCGACCGTGCCCGAGCCGATCAGCTCCACCCCGTCCAGGACGTGGGCGTCCGCACGGAAGGACTCCTCGGGGTAGTCGATGCCCTCCCAACCGCCCGTGCCCGGGAGCCCGTCCACGGTGGTCGACCCGTCCGGTGCGCGCAGCGAGTCCAGCACGCGGATCAACGCGGCCAGGGCGTCCGGGGCCGCACCGCCGAACTGGCCCGAGTGCAGGTTGCCCTCCAGCGTCTCCATGTCGACCCGGACCAGCGTCATCCCGCGCAGGATGGTCGTCGCGGTCGGCAGGCCCGTCCGGAAGTTGCCGGCGTCACCGATGACGATGCTGTCGGCGCGCAGCAGTTCGGGGTGCTGCTCGGCGTACCGTTCGAGGCCGCCGGTGCCCTGCTCCTCCGAGCCCTCGACGATGATCTTCACCCCCACCGGGACGCCCCCGTTCGCCCTCAGCGCCCGGAGCGCCACCAGGTGCATGACCAGGCCGCCCTTGCAGTCCGCGGCGCCCCGCCCGTACCAGCGGCCGTCCCGCTCGGTCAGTTCGAAGGGCGGGGTCAGCCACGCCGATGCGTCGAGCGGCGGCTGCACGTCGTAGTGCGCGTACAGCAGGACCGTGGGCGCGCCCTCGGGTCCGGGCAGATGGCCGTACACCGACTGGGTGCCGTCCGGCGTGTCGAGGACGGCCACGTCCTGGAAGCCCTCGGCGCGCAGCGCCTCGGTGATCCAGCGGGCGGCGGCCTCGCTCTCCTCCCTCGGGAAGTGGGCGAAGTCCGCGACCGAGCGGAAGGCCACCAACTCGGCGAGGTCCGCACGGGCCCCCGGCATGAGCGAGGCGACGGTGGCGGCGAGCGGATCTGGGGACATGGGCGCGCTCCTGGTGGGTGCGAGTACGGGTGCCTGGGGTACGGGCGGGTGCCGCGGTGCTGCGGGGACGGCCCGTGCCGTGTCGATCGTGTGCACGTATCGGGCGCCGACGATCCTCCCACAGGAGCGAGTGCCCACGACCGCCGTAGGATGCCCGGTGGAAGCGCGGCAAGCTGTGGGATCGGAGCGGTAGACCAACGTGAGCAGCGAGAACACTTCGGACGAGGCCCGTCACGTCTGGGACGTGGTCGTGGTCGGGGCGGGACCCGCGGGGGCCTCCGCCGCCTATGCGGCGGCCGTGGCGGGACGCAGCGTCCTGGTGCTGGAGAAGGCCGAACTGCCCCGCTACAAGACGTGCGGCGGCGGCATCATCGGCCCCTCGCGCGACGCGCTGCCCCCCGGCTTCGACCTGCCCTTCCAGGACCGGGTGAACGCGGTCACCTTCACCCTCGACGGGCGGTTCGCCCGGACCAGGAAGTCCCGGCACACCCTGTTCGGTCTGATCAACCGCCCCGAGTTCGACCAGCAACTGGTGGAGCACGCGCAGAAGGCGGGCGCGGAGCTGCGCACCGGGGCCACGGTCACCCGGGTCGAGCAGCACGGCACGGCGGTGCCCGACCGGCGGACGGTCGCGGTCGTCCTCCAGGGCGGTGAGACGCTCCTGGCCCGCGCGGTCGTCGGCGCGGACGGCAGTGCCAGCCGCATAGGTGCGCACGTCGGGGTGAAGCTCGACCAGGTCGATCTGGGTCTGGAGGCCGAGATCCCGGTTCCTCCGACCGTCGCCGAGGACTGGAAGGGTCGGGTCCTGATCGACTGGGGCCCCCTGCCCGGGAGTTACGGCTGGGTGTTCCCCAAGGGGGACACCCTGACCGTGGGGGTCATCTCCGCCCGCGGCGACGGCGCCGCGACCAAGCGCTACCTGGAGGACTTCGTCGCCCGACTGGGGCTCGCCGGGTTCGAGCCCAGCGTCTCCTCGGGGCACCTCACCCGGTGCCGCAGCGATGACTCGCCGCTGTCCCGGGGACGGGTGCTGGTCTGCGGCGACGCGGCCGGGCTGCTGGAGCCGTGGACCCGGGAGGGCATCTCCTTCGCCCTGCGCTCGGGACGGCTCGCGGGGGAGTGGGCGGTGCGCATCGCCGAGGCGCACGACGCGGTCGACGCCCGGCGACAGGCCCTCAACTACGCGTTCGCCGTGAAGGCGGGCCTCGGCGTCGAGATGAGCGTGGGCAAACGGATGATGGGGCTGTTCGAGCGTCGCCCGGGGATGCTGCACGCCGCGCTGACCGGTTTCCGCCCCGCCTGGAAGGCGTTCACCCGGATCACCCGGGGCACCACCACCCTCGGCGAGATCGTCCGGACCCATCCGGTGGCGGGTCGGGTGCTGTCCTCGCTGGACCGCTGAGCGGACGGGCGGGGGCGCTCTGCGTCCGGGCCGGCCGCGGGCGTCCCCGGAGCGGCTGAGCCGGCCGCGCACGGTGGGGCGCCCGTCCCGGCCGGCGGACGCCGGGGCGCCTCGGTTTCCCGGTGGTGCGGGGCGGCGTTCGGCGAGGTCGCGGAGGGGGTGCGGGGCCGGTGGCCCAGTGGCCGGAATGCGGGAGCGGGCGACCGCACGGGGTGGGACCATCGGAGCGGGACCCCGGCCGGACGACGGGTTCCGGGTGGGCGCGAGCCTGCCGCTGGTGCTGCCAGATCCCTGCCCGTCGAGCCGCCCCGGGAGGGCCAAGTGATCCGCGTACTGCTCGCCGATGACCAGGCCCGGGTGCGGGCGGGGCTCCGGGCGGTGTTGGACGCACCGTCGGACATCGCCGTGGTGGGCGAGGCCGTCGACGGGGAGGCGGCGGTGCGCGGGGTGCGGGAACTGAGGCCCGACGTGGTGCTCATGGACGTCCGGATGCCCCGGCTCGACGGCCTCGCGGCCACCCGGAGCCTGGTGCGGGACCCGCGTGCACGGGCCGCCCGGGTCGTCATGCTGACCACCTTCGCACTGGACGAGTACGTCTTCGAGGCGATTCGCGCAGGGGCCTCCGGCTTCCTGGTGAAGGACGCCGGGGCGGAGGAACTGGTGTGCTCGGTGCGGACGGTGGCCGCGGGCAACGCCCTGCTGTCGCCCGCGGTGACCCGGCGGCTGATCGCGGAGTTCGCCGCGCGTTCCCGGGAATCGGCCGCGACCGTCTCGTCGGCCTCGCTCACCGATCGGGAACGCGAGGTGATGGCCTTGGTGGGCAGGGGACTGTCGAACGAGGACATCGCCCGTCGACTGGTCGTCAGTCCGCTCGCGGCCCGGACCCATGTCAGTCGGACGATGGTGAAGCTGGGGGTCCGGGAACGTGCCCAACTCGTCCTCCTCGCCTACGAGTCGGGGGTCGTGGGGCCCGGCTGGCCGGGGTAGCGGCTGCCGGGCCGGCGCGGCGGGGGGAACCGCTTCGGGGACGGTTTCCGGCATGAGGAAGTTCTCATCCGCAATCGCGCCCCTCGGGCGCCGGTCACCGGGGGCTCCCCCCGTCCCAACGGGGACGATGTCGGTCGGTGGCGTCGTGCAGGAGAAGCGCCCCGGCGGTCATGAATCGGCCAGCTCTCGAACCGACCTCGCAAGCGGGCTCCTCCCTCACCCACCCCCTGCTACGGTTGCCCGCCATGACCGTGAAGTCCTCCGAACACCCCCTCGTGGACCGCTGGCGGGAGATCCTGACGCTGCACGCCCGCACCATGTGCGAGTTGGACCGGGAGCTCCACCGACATGGCCTGGGCGTCAGCGACTTCGAAGTGCTCGACGTCCTCGCGGAGTACGAGGAAGCGGGCAGAGTCGGCGCGCACCGCATCCAGGAGATCGCGGTGCGCGTCCACCTGAGCCAGAGCGCGCTGTCCCGACTGATCGTCAGACTGGAAAGAGACGGTCTGGTGGAGCGCGGCATGTGCGCGCGGGACCGCCGTGGTGTCCAGGTGCGGTTGACGGCCAAGGGGCGGGAGACGCACGCGGGGGCACTGCCGGTGCAGCGCGCGGTGCTCGGGCGGACGCTGCGGGGGGCGTGAGCGCGAGCCCGTCCCCTTGTGTCCGCCGCCTCCCCCCGGTGCGGGCAGCCCGGGCGGCGAGGCGTGGCCCCGGCACGGCGACGGAGGGCCCCGGAGCGGAGCCTGAGGGAGGTGACCGGGGCGGGGCCGCAGGTCAGACCGCCAGGACCGTGATGCCCGCCTCCTCGAAACGGGCCACCTGCTCCGGGTCGGCGGCCCGGTCGGTGATCAGTGCGTCCACCCCGCGTGCAGGCCGGATGTGGGCGAACGCCCGGGTGCCGAGCTTGCTGGAGTCGGCGACCACGACCACCCGCTCGGCCCGCTCGCACAGCAGCCGGTTGGTGGCGGCCTCGCCCTCGTGGTGCGCCGCCGCGCCGTGCAGCGCGTCGAAGGCGACGACCCCCAGCACCGCCACGTCCACGCTGAGTTGCCGCAACACCGTGTCGGCCAGCGGGCCGGTCAACTCGTAGGACTGGGGGCGGGCCACACCTCCGGTCAGCACGATCTTGAACTGCGGTCGGACCGCCAGCTCGTTGGCGATGTTCAGCGCATTGGTGACGATCGTCAGGGCGGGGGAGCCGCTGGCGAGGTCGGGGCGGACCGCGAGGGCCCGGGCCACCTCGGTGGTGGTGGTGCCGCCGGTGAGGCCGACCGCCTCCCCGGGGGCGATCAGCCCCGCCGCGGCCTCCGCGATCCGCTGCTTCTCCGGCGCCCGGCGCGCCGACTTGTAGCGCAGGGGGAGTTCGTACGAAACGCCGTGCAGCACGGCTCCGCCCCGGGTGCGCACCAGCATCTGCTGCTCGGCCAGCTGGTCGAAGTCACGTCGGATCGTCGCGGCCGAAACCGACAGCGCGGTGGCGGCCTCTTCCACGTCGAGGCGCCCGTGCTCCACCAGGAGATCCAGCAGGGCCTTCCAGCGGGCGTCGCGGGACATCGGCATGCTCCGTTCGGTCTCCCCCGGGGCGCCCGGTGCGGCCCGGTACGCCGGACGTACTCGTCGGGGTGACCCTAGCGCAGATTCACCCGCCCGAATTGCTTGAAGATGCTTGAAACTCGGCTGTATCTTGCAAAAACAAGCATCCAGGGAGAGGGATAGCCGGCATGAGCCATGTCGAGAACGAACTGAACAGCCAGCCCGAGTGCTGGACCCGTGCCGCGGCACTGGCCCCCGAGCACGGCTCCGCGCTGCCGGCACCCGGCGAGCGCGTCGCCCTCGTCGGCTGCGGCACCTCGCTGTTCATGGCCCAGGCCGCCGCCGCCCTGCGCGAGGGCGCAGGCCAGGGCGAGACCGACGCCTTCGCCGCCTCCGAGTTCCCCCGCCACCGCAGCTACGACCGCGTCGTGGCGCTCACCCGCTCCGGCACCACCAGCGAGGTACTGGAACTGCTCGCGGCACTGCGCGGCGGTCCCCGCACCACGGCGATCACCGCCGACCCCGAGACCCCGGTGATGGCCGCCGCCGACGAGGTCGTGGTCCTCGACTTCGCCGACGAGAAGTCCGTCGTGCAGACCCGCTTCGCCACCACCGCGCTGACGCTGCTGCGCGCCCACGTCGGACGGCACACGGACGCCGTGGTCGCCGACGCCCGCACCGCCCTGGCCGAACCGCTGCCGGAAGGGCTCGTCGACCGCACCCAGTTCACCTTCCTGGGGCGCGACTGGACCGTCGGCCTCGCCAACGAGGCCGGACTGAAGATGCGCGAGGCGGCCCTGGCCTGGACCGAGGCCTACCCGGCGATGGAGTACCGGCACGGCCCGATCAGCATCACCACCGCGTCCACCGCCACCTGGATGATCGGCGAGGCACCGGACGGCCTGGCCGAGCAGGTCCGGGCCACCGGCGGCCAGTGGGTGGCCGGCACGCTCGACCCGCTGGCCGAACTCGTGCGGGCACAGCGCCTGGCGGTCGCCCTCGCCGGGGTCCGCGGACTCGACCCCGACAGCCCCCGTCACCTCAGCCGCTCGGTGATCCTCGCCACCACCCCCTGACCGGGCGCGCCGCCCCCGTGAATCCGCGCCCGGGGGCGGCGCGTCCTCCGGCGCCGCCGGACCGAAGCAAGCGAACGAACAGGAAAGGAGGGGCCCGTGCCCCTCGCAGCAACCGGCCACCTCGTCGCCCAGGCCGCCGCCGCCCGCTCCGCAGTCGCCGCGTTCAACGTCATCACCTTGGAACACGTGGAGGCGGTCGTCACCGGAGCGGAGGCGGCGAACGCCCCCGTCGTACTCCAGATCAGCGAGAACGCCGTCAAGTTCCGCTACGGACGGCTGCTCCCGCTGGCCCGTGCCGCCGTCGCCGCCGCCGAGGCCGCCGCCGTCCCCGTCGCACTCCACCTGGACCACGTCCAGAGCGACGAACTGCTGCGCCGGGCCCATGACGCCGGTTTCAGTTCCGTCATGTACGACGCGGCGCGCCTGCCCTACGCCGAGAACCTCGCCGCGACCCGGGCCGCGGCGGAGTGGGGCCACCGGCGCGGGCTGTGGGTCGAAGCCGAACTCGGGCAGGTCGGTGGGAAGGGCGGCGAACCCCCGCTGGACGCCCACGCCCCCGGTGCCCGCACCGACCCCGCCGAGGCCGTGCGGTTCGTCGCCGACTCCGGCGTCGACGGGCTCGCCGTCGCCGTCGGCAGCTCGCACGCGATGACCAGCCGCACCGCCGTCCTCGACCACGCCCTGCTGGCCGACCTGGCCGGCGCCTTGGCGGTCCCGCTCGTCCTGCACGGTTCGTCCGGAGTGCCCGACGAGGAACTGCGCCGGGCCGTCACCGGGGGGATCGCCAAGGTCAACGTGGGCACCGCGCTGAACGCGGCGATGACCCTGGCCATCCGGGACTTCCTCGCCGCGCACCCCGAGGCCGTCGACACCCGCACCTACCTGAGCGTGGGCCGGGAGGCGATGGCGGCCACCGTACGGGAGCTGATCACCGTACTGCGTTCGGCGCCCGCGCCCGCCGCCGTCTGAGCCCGGGCACGGGCACGACCGGGTTCCGGACGGGATCGTGACCGATGTCGCACGCTCAGTATCCCCGCAGTCGCGGTGGGCATATGCTGAGTGGCCCTAGCGAGGGGAATGCGGCATGCCGTCAGACGCCAAGATCCTCATCGTCGCCGACCATGAGGACACGCTCTACGCGCTGGAGAGCGCGCTGTCCCCGCTCACTCACGACGTCGTCTGCGCCATGAGCGGTGACGCGGCACTGAAGGAAGTCCTGAGAGGAAACACCGGCCTGCTGCTGCTCGACCTCCGGGTCCCCGACGTCAGCGGCCTGGAGGTCGTCCGCTACATGCGGCGGGTCGAACAGACCCAGTACATACCCATCGTGTTGGTCACCGGGTTCGGACCCGATGCGGTCCTGTCCTCCGCCGCGTTCCGGCTCGGCGTGGCGGACCTCGTCCCCAAACCCGTCGATCCTTGGGCCCTGCGCACCAAGGTGAGCTTCCTCTTCCGTACCCACCAACGACTGCGCACCCTGGAGGGCGAACTGCGCGACCTGCGCTCACGGGCCCCGGCGCGGACCGTGTCCGTGCCGCCCCGGACCCGCGGACCGCACCTCGCCGACCCGATCCTGCCGGCCCCGCGGGAGTTACCGCTCCGACCGGACTCGGCCCCGCAGAGCGGCTGAACCCGCCTCCGCGGTCCGGGCCCGCGACCCGGACCCGGACCACGGAGCGCGCCGGCACGGACACCCGTGCACCAGGAGCCGGTCACCCCGGGCCGGAGGCCCGAGGCGCGCCGATCATGACAGACTCGCCCCCATGAGCGGCAAGACGGCACCGAGGTCAGCGGGCGACGCGGTCGCACGCACCCGGCTCGAACGGGGGCGGGGTGCACTCGGCCCCGCGCTGGAACTCGTCCACACCGGCCGGGCACCCACCCGGGCCGTCCTCACCGCGGAACTGGGCGTCACCCGGGCCACCGCCGGCGCGGTGGCCGCGGAACTCGAATCCCTCGGACTGATCAGGGTGGACTCCCACCCCAGTGCGGCCAGCGGTTCCCAGGGCCGCCCCTCGCACCGCCTCCACCTCGCGGACGACGGGCCCGTGGTGCTCGCCGCGCAGGTCCACTCCGACGGCTTCCGGGCCGCGCTCGTCGGGCTCGGCGGTCACCTCGTGGCCACCGCGCCCGGCTGCGGAACGGTCGGTGCGGGCTTCGTCGACGTCCTCGACCAGGTCGTCACGGCCGGGGCGGAACTGCTCGCCGCCGCCGGGCGGCGCTGCGTCGGCGCCGGCCTCTCCGTGCCGTCCGCGGTCGCCGAACCCGAGGGCACCGCCCTCAACCCGCTGCACCTGCCCTGGCCCCCGGGGGCCCCGGTCCGGGAGGCGTTCGCCGAGCGGGTGCGCGCGGCGGGCATCACCGGGCCCGCGCTCGCGGGCAACGACGTCAACCTCGCCGCGCTCGCCGAACACCGGCACGGCGCCGGGCGGGGCGCCCGGGACCTGCTCTGCGTGGCCACCGGACACACCGGGGTCGGCGGCGCCCTGGTCCTCGACGGCAAGCTGCACACCGGCTCCGCCGGCCTCGCCCTGGAGGTCGGCCACCTGAGGGTGGACCCGGACGGACGGCCCTGCCACTGCGGGGGGCGCGGCTGTCTGGACGTGGAGACCAATCCGCTGGCCTTCCTCGCCGCGGCGGGCCGCACCCCGGGGCCGGAGGTCTCCCTCCTCCGGCAGGCGGAGGAACTCCTCCGCGACGGGTACGCCGAGGTCGCGGTCCGCACCGCAGCCGAGCGGTTGATCGACCGTCTCGGCCTCGGTCTCGCCGGACTGGTGAACATCCTCAACCCGGACCGGATCATCCTCGGCGGACTGCACAGGTCGCTGCTCGCGGCGGATCCCGAACGACTGCGGGCGGTCGTCGCCGACCGCAGCCTGTGGGGACGCAGCGGAGGGGTCCCCATCCTGCCGTGCGTCCTGGACCACAACAGCCTGGTCGGCGCCGCCGAACTGGCCTGGCAGCCCGTCCTGGACGACCCGCTGGCCGCCCTCGCCTGACCCCGCCGGTCAGACCCGGGACGCCGACCGCCCCGCCGCACCGCGCGCGAAGCGGTCGGCGTGCAGCGGGCCCGCGTCGAGGGCGGGCGCACGCTCCAGGAACAGGTCCCGGACGACCTCCCCCACGGCCGGCGCCTGGAGCACTCCGTGCCCGGAGAACCCGGTCGCGTACAGGAAGTTGACGGGCGCGGTCGCCCGACCCACCAGCGCACGGCCGTCGGGGCTCATGTCGTACAGCCCGGCCCATCCGCCGCCGAGTCCCAGCCCGCGGAGCGCGGGCGCGCGGCGGGCCAGCGCCGTGGCCAGCCCGGGCAGCCAGGCGGGGGAGTAGCGGGTGTCGAAACCCGTCTCCCGGGCCGGTTCGGACATGCCGAGCAGCAGGCCCCGCCCCTCCTGGTGGAAGGAGAGCGAGGTGCTGCGGTCCACGGTGAACGGCACCGGCCGCGGCAGCTTCCCCAGCCGGGGCATCGGGCCGGTGCACAGCACCTGTCCGCGCACCGGGGCGACCGGCAGCGCCACCCCCACCAGGGCGCCCAGCTCCCGGGCCCAGGCCCCCGCGGCGCAGATCACCGCCCGCGTCGCGATCCGGCCCCGATCGGTGACGACCGTACGGATCTCGTCGCCCCGGTGCACGAAGTCCCGCACCGTCACCCCCGTGCACAGCCGGGCTCCCCGTCGGCGTGCCGCGTCCGCGTAGCCCCGCACCACCGATTCGGGGGCGCACTGTCCGTCGTCGGGGGAATGGACCGCGGCCAGCAGCCCTTCGGTACTGATCAGCGGACAGAGCCGGGACGCCTCCGCCGGGTCGATCATCCGGCTGTCCACACCGAGGGCTCGGCGCAGGGCGACGTCGCGGGTGCACGCGCGCACGTCGTCCGGCTCGGACAACAGGAGCAGGGAACCGGCCCGGCGCAAGCCGACCTCCCGGCCGGGCCGCTGCGGGAAGCGCGCGTAGGCAGCCATGCCGCGGGCCCCGAGCAGCACGCCCGGTTCGTCGGAGAGGCAGAGCCGCAGTCCGCCCGCCGCCTTGCAGGTCGAGCCGGAGCCCAGGGCGCCGCGCTCCACCAGCACCACGTCCGGCACCCCGGCCTCCACCAGGTGGAAGGCGATGCTGGTGCCGATCACCCCGCCGCCGATCACGACGACGGACGCCCGGCGCGGCAGCGGGGCCGCGGAGGCGACCGCCGTGGGTGCCGGGGCGGACGGGTGCGGGTGCGGGGCGGTGGGCAAGGGCGGGTCCTTCCCGGGCGGAGCGAGGGAGGTCGTCCCCATGGTCGCCCCGGGGCGGACCGCCGTCCACCGGGCCACGCCCACCGGGCGTGGTCCGAGGGTGAGCTGTCGGCCCGTCAGCCCGGTACGGGGTGGACGGGCGCGGGCCGGTCGCGGGGCACCTCGCCGACCCGCTCCCACCCGGGGCGGTCGGACACCACGGTGAGGTCCGCCCAGTCGTCGGGCACCCCGGGCGGCACCGCTTCGCAGCCGGCCCGCTCCCATGCCGCGGCCGGGGAGGGCGCGGCGGCCGGGAGGGTGAACCACACGACCTTGCCAGTGGTGCCCAGCGGCCGGGCGCCCCAGTCGGTGCTCATCGCGGCGATCAGCGCCAGCCCCCGTCCGCAGGTGTCGAGGGGGTCCGCCGGACGGACTTCCGGCAGCCGCGGATCCCGGTCCCGCACCGACACCTTCAGCCGGTCGAGGAGCCACGCCACCTCGACGGTGCAGGTCTTGTCGGGGCGGGCGTGGCGGTGAACGTTCGTCAGCAGCTCGGTGACGCCGAGCGACGCGTGGTCGATCAGTCCGTCCAGATGCCAGTAGCGCAGCTGGGCGGAGACGATTCTACGGATCTGGCCGATCCGGGACGGCAGGGCCTGTAGCTCCACCGTGCAGTGCCTGCTTGGCTCGCTGATCACGGCAACGACTCCCCGAATTGAGGTCCGGAAGAGGACGGAGTACCGATGCCAGCAGGGCGGTTCACCCACCACCGCCTGCTGCGTACCCGGCGGGCTGGTTCGCAGCGTCATCGCCGGTAAACCCTGAGTGACTTACCTGAGGTGAAACCAGCGTGACGCATGGGGCCAGGCGGCGCAACTCACCGTGGCCTCGACCACCGGGAGCGTGACGGCATCGGGTCGGCACGGGCGCACGCCCGCGCATCCGCAGACGGTCCCGGAGCGCCGACCGCCCTCACCACGACGGGGGGAGGTCGCGGCCCTTCGCGGAGCCCTCGTGCCGGCTGCCCGCGCGACGCACCGCCTCCACGAACCGGCGGGCGGTGGACCCGGCCGCCGGTGCGGTGTCCTCGGGAGCCGGTACGGCCGATTCCGCCGGGTGCGGGGACGGCTCCCCGCCCTCCATGGTGAGCACGTACCGGGTGCCGTTGACCTCGGCGTGGGCGCGCTCCCCGGAGGCGAACCAGGAGGTGCCCGCGCGCACCGTGGCCACCGGCGCGCTGTCGATCTCGCTGCCGTAGCTGGTGAGCAACTCCAGCCGGCCGTCCGTGATCCGGACCTGGCCGGCCCGGGTGAGGGAGCGCCGTCGCTTGTCGATGCGCACGCCCCGTGCCGTGAACTCCGCCTCCGCCGCCATGATCCCGCCCCTCGTTCCGCACCGCACGGACAACGCCCCGCACCAGCAGTGTGCTCCCCTTCGACCGAGTTGCGCCAGAGCGCGTCCAAGCTTGGCCTTGAGTCGCCCCAAGCAGTGTTTATGCAGGTGAGACGGGATGAAACGGCGCATATGATCGAGGCATAGAGCCTGCCGGACAGGCCGGTCCAACCGGTGCCCCGAGCGAGGGGACACGGAGGAGACGCGAGACACGATGAGCACCCCCCGAGCAACAGAACGTCACCACCCGTCGTCCCCACCCGATGCCCCGACGGCTGCCGAACTCGTCGTCGGCCCCCTCCCCACGCTCGACACGGACCGCTCCGATCCGGGGTACCGGGACTGGCTGAAAGAAGCCGTGCGCCGGGTGCAGGCGGACGCCAACCGGTCCGCCGACACCCATCTGTTGCGCTTCCCGCTCCCCGAGTCCTGGGGCATCGACCTGTACCTGAAGGACGAGTCGACCCACCCCACCGGAAGCCTCAAGCACCGGCTGGCCCGTTCGCTGTTCCTGTACGGGCTCTGCAACGGTTGGATCAGGCCCAAAGCCCCGGTCATCGAGGCGTCGAGCGGCTCGACGGCCGTCTCCGAGGCGTACTTCGCCAAGCTGATCGGCGTCCCCTTCATCGCCGTGATGCCCCGGACCACCAGCGCCGAGAAGTGCCGCCTGATCGAGTTCCACGGCGGCCGTTGCCACTTCGTCGACGACCCCCGCACCATGTACGAGGAGTCCGCCGCCCTCGCCCGGAAGACCGGCGGCCACTACATGGACCAGTTCACCTACGCCGAACGGGCCACCGACTGGCGCGGCAACAACAACATCGCCGAGTCGATCTACCGTCAGCTGGAACGGGAACGCTACCCGGAACCCGCCTGGATCGTGGCCACGGCGGGCACCGGCGGCACCTCCGCGACGATCGCCCGCTACGTCCACTACATGCAGTACGACACCCGGATCTGCGTCGCCGACCCGGAGAACTCCTGCTTCTACGACGGCTGGCGGACGGACGACCCGGACCTCACCACCGACCGGAGTTCGCGGATCGAGGGGATCGGCCGCCCCCGGATGGAACCCAGCTTCGTCCCGGGGGCCGTCGACCGGATGATGAAGGTCCCCGACGCGGCCTCCGTCGCTGCGGTCCGGGCCCTGGAGGACGCCCTCGGCCGCAAGGCGGGCGGCTCCACCGGCACCGGCCTGTGGAGCGCCCTGAAGATCGTCTCCGAACTGGTCGCCGAGGGCCGTACCGGCAGTGTCGTGACCATGTTGTGCGACCCCGGTGACCGCTACCTCGACAAGTACTACTCCGACGACTGGCTGGCCGAGCAGGGCCTGGACGTGGCCCCGTACCGGAAGGCGATCGACGCCCTGCTCACCACCGGACGGTGGACCTAGCCGGCCCGGGAGCCCCGGCCGCTCCCCTCTGCGGAACGTCCGCCCGCAGGGGGCCGCCTGCGGTGCTAGCCCTCGTTCCCCGGTCCGTCCGCCTCGTCCACCGGATCGTCCGAGCCGCCGGCGACGATCAACTCCGGGAGCACCTCGGCGATTTCCGACCGGGCGTCGGCGGACAGCCCGGCGTCCGTCACCAGGGTGTCGACCTGGTCGAGTGACGCGAACGAACTCAGGCCCACGGTGCCCCACTTGGTGTGGTCCGCCACCACGACCACGCGCCGGGCGGAGCGCACCAGCCGCCGGTTCGTCTCGGCCTCGGCGAGGTTCGGCGTCGACAGGCCCGCCCCCACCGATATGCCGTGCACCCCGAGGAACAGGACGTCGAAGTGGAGCGCGGCGATGGCCTGGTCGGCGACCGGGCCCACCAGCGAGTCCGACGGAGTGCGCACCCCGCCGGTGAGGACCACCGTCGCCAGCCCCTGCCGCTGGCCCGAGTTGCGGTGCGCCGCGTGGAAGACGTCGGCGACCCGCACCGAGTTGGTGACGACCGTCAACTCCGGTACGTCCAAGAGGTGGTGGGCCAGGGCGAAGGTGGTGGTGCCGCCGGAGAGGGCGATGGCGGTGCCCGGGGCCACCAGCTCGGCGGCGGCGCGGGCGATGTCCTCCTTGGCGGAGAGCTCCAACGCCGACTTCGCCTCGAAGCCCGGCTCGTGGGTGCTCGCCTCCACCACCGGCACGGCCCCACCGTGCACCTTCTCCAACACCCCCTGCCGGGCCAGTGCGTCCAGGTCGCGGCGGACCGTCATGTCCGAGACGCCGAGCTTGCGCGTGAGCTCGTTGACGCGGACCCCGCCCCGGCGTCGCACCTCGTCCACGATCAGGGCCCGACGCTGCTCCGCGAGGAGGTTCTGGTTCTCACTCACGCTCGCTCCGCCCCATTCGGCATTCGTCCGTCCTCACTGTGTGCCGGTTCGCTCTGCTCGCCTGACTCGTCGTCGCGCCGCACCACGCCCGCGCACCGGGCCGCCCCGGTGCACCACGAGTGGCGAGCACCGTACCGTGCGGGCGGCCGGGGGCCGGTCATCGACAGGTGCGGAACGCGGATGTGCCGACCGGCCGGTGGTGGTGCGGCGGCGGGGCGGGAGCGGACGATGTGGCTCCGCTCGGTGCTCACGCCATGACGTCTTCCCGGGAAGCGCGGAGCGCCCCGGAGCCCATCCTCCCACGGGGCACCGGGTGCCGTGGCGCGGGTGCACCCGGTGCCGCCCGTCCGCCGCCTCCGGCCCGTTCGTCGCCACCAACGAGGGAGATTCCGTGAGGAGAGGTGTACGGAGCCCCGGCGCGCGCGATCCTTGACAGGACGACACACGGACACACACGCCTCGGGGGAAGCGTATGAAGCGTGCTCGCAGAGAACCGTCGGACCCGTCATCCCGTGCGGCCGGCACCGCACTGGAACTCCTGGTGCACGGAGTGGGGGGCGCCAGCGCCCCGGAGCTCCTGAACGATCCCCGGACCGTCCGGGTCACCGGCGACGACACCGCCGCCGTCCACCGCCGGGCGGACGACCTGGACGCCGAGATCCGCCGCGACCGGGGCGAGGGCCCGGTGCCGGAGGCGTACGTCTGGTCGAACCTCACCTCCGGCAGCGGTGCCCGAGCGCTGTGGTTGCTCCTGCTGCCGTTCATGGTCGTGAACCTGGCGCACTGGATGCGTCCCGCCGCCGTGGGACGCCCCCGGGCCGTGCGCGCCTACGCACTGTGCGTCCGGCTGGCCGCACTGACCCTCACCGTGCTGTTGGTGGCCGCCGTCTGCGAGGTCGCCCTCGACCTGGCGGCCTGGCAGTGCGCGGGCGTCCGCGACTGCGCGGCGGAGCGGGCCTGGCTCGCGTTCTTCTCGCCCGAGCTCTCGCCCGGCGGTTGGTGGACCCCGCCGGGCCGGCGGCTGGTGGTCGGCGCGCTCCTCCCGACCGCCCTCACCGTCCTGCTCTGGTACCTCTCCCGCCGTACCTGGCGGGCGTACGAATCCCAGGAACCGCCGGAACCGGACGAGGACCCCGCTGCCGGGCCGCCCGACGCCCGGGAGCCGGAGCCGCGTTCCGACCCCGGTGCCGAGCGGGGTCCGCTGACCCGACCCGGATTCTGGTACGGGCGCCGGCTGGTGGCCCGGTTGAGGGCCGCGCACACCGCGGCCGCCCTGCTCACGGTGGCCGCCGCGATCACCGCGCCGGCGCTCCGCTTCGACCGTCGCCACGACGGGCCCGCGGCGCTGGACCTCCTCGGCGCCGCCGTCGGCGCGATCATCGCGGTCGTGGCGCTGCTGACCTGCGCCGTGGTCTGCCGCCGCGGTCGCAGCGAACGGCGGCTGGACCGTGAACTCGACGGGCCGCGGGTGCGGTTCCTGCCGGTGGCGGCGGCCGGGGCGCTCGTCCTGTCGGCCGGATACGCGAGCTGGTCCCGTCCGGGGTGGAGCTCCGAGGGCCGCCTCCTGGGAGACCAGGCGTTCGGCGCGCTGATGGTGGTCCAGTGGGCCCTGGTCCTGGCGCTCGCGGTCATCGCCCGCATCCTGTACCGCACGGCGCCCGCACCGCGCACCGTCCTGGGCGGTCTCGCCGGCCCGGCGGTGACCGTGGTGGCCTGCGCCCTGGCCGGCGTGTTGGCCGGTGGCGGCGCACAGCGCGCCGCGAGCTGGCTGGACGTCGGCACCGGCCCCGCCGTCGGCGGTCCGCCGGTCCTGCTGGGCTGGCACGCCGCGGTGCTGGTGCCGTTGTTGCTGGTGGTGCTGGCAGTCCTGTTGGGATTCGGTGTCGGGGCGGTGCGCCGGACCGGGACGGAGGTCGACGGGGTGCGCACCGACTACCCGGACGAACAGGAACACCGGCCGTCCGCCGATCCGTCGCGGGCCGGACCGGAGGACACCGACCGGGCCCGTGCCATCGCCCGCGCCCGGTCCTGGGCGGAACTCACCGACCGGGCACCGGCCGTCATCGGGACGCTCGCGGCGGGAACCCTGGTGTGCGGGGCGGGCGCCCTCCTCGGGGCCTGGGTCACCCGGGAGCCGCCGGGGCGCGCCCTGTCGACGGCGCCCGAACCGCTCGCCCGAGCCGTGGAGTTGGCCCAGGAGGCGGGTTCGTGGCTGGCGGGCGCGGGGTTCCTGCTGCTCGCGTTGAGCGCCCGGCGCGCGTACCGGGACCCGAAGGCCCGGCGCACCATCGGCATCCTGTGGGACGTGGGGACCTTCTGGCCGCGCGCCGCCCACCCGTTCGCGCCGCCCTGCTACGCGGAGCGCGCCGTGCCGGACCTCATCTGGCGGGTGCAGACCTGGACCCGCCGGACCCGGGGTCGGCTCGTCCTCTCCGGCCACTCCCAGGGCAGCGTGCTGGCCGCGGCGGCGGCCTGGCAACTCGCCCCCGACATCCGGGGGCGGGTGGCCCTGCTCACCTACGGCTCGCCGCTGGAACGCCTGTACGGACGCTGGTTCCCGTCCTGTTTCGGCCCCGAGTCCCTCGCCGAACTCCACCGCGACGTGCACTGCTGGCGCAACCTCCACCGGCGTACCGACCCGATCGGGGGTCCCGTCCTGCTGGCCGGCGAACACGGCCGCGCGGTGGACGGCACCCCGTTGCAGGACCCCCTCGCCTACGGCCGCACCCCCGGCCACCCGCTGCCCGCGCCGATCCTCGGACACTTCCAGTACCAGGCCGATCCGGCGTTCGCCGAGGCGCGCGCCCGGTTGCTGGACCGCTTGCAGGCGCCGGTCGTGCCCGCTCCCCGGCACCGCACGGACCGGGGTCACCACCGGCCGGTGCCGCAGGAGCGGGCGGACTGACCCGACGGCCGGCCCGCCCGGGTGCTCAGGGCAGGGCGGGCAGGTCGTCCGGGTAGAGCAGGGTGAGGTCGTCGGTGGACGGCTCGACGATCTGCGCCACCCGCCCCGCGTGCCGTTCGACCATGGCCTCGAAGGTCTGCCGGGCGGTCCGCCCGTTGCCGAAGGCCGGGCCCTTCGGCAGGGCGGTGAAGTAGTCGAGGAGGGCGTGCCCGGTGCCCTCGGCGAGCCGGTACTCGTGCTCCTCGGCCTGTTGCTCCACGATCCGCAGCAGTTCCTCGGGCACGTAGTCGCCGAAGGAGATGGTCCGCGAGAAGCGGGAGGCGACGCCCGGGTTGACGGTCAGGAATCGCTCCATCTCGACGGTGTAGCCCGCGACGATCACCACCACCGCCTCCCGGTGGTCCTCCATCAGCTTGACCAGGGTGTCGATGGCCTCCCGGCCGAAGTCCCGTCCCGAGTCCTCCGGGGACAGGGCGTACGCCTCGTCGATGAACAGCACTCCGCCGCGGGCCCGTTCGAACGCCTCCTGGGTGCGGATCGCCGTCGAGCCGATGTGCTCGCCGACGAGGTCGACCCGGGACACCTCCACCAGGTGCCCCTGGTCGAGCACCCCGAGTGCGGCCAGGATCTCGCCGTACAGCCGGGCCACCGTGGTCTTGCCGGTGCCGGGGGAGCCGGTGAAGACCAGGTGCCGTCGGGCGGAGGCGGCCTTCAGGCCGGCCCGTTGGCGGCGCCGGCCGACCTCGATCATGTCGGTGAGGGCCCGGACCTCGCGCTTGACCCCGTCCAGGCCGACGAGGGCGTCGAGTTCGCCGAGGACGGCCTCCGCGGGCCGGACCGGTGTCGCGGCCGGGGCGGGATCGCCGGTCGGGGCGCCGGCCCGCGGGGCGGGCACCCCGGTGAGCAGACCGACCGGTTGGCGCACCGGGGGCGCCGGCGGAGCGACCGCCCGGACGGCGGGCACCGTCGTCGACGGGGCGGAGGAGGGGGCAACGGCGCGCAGGCCCGCGCTCTCGTCGCTGGCGCACTCCTCCACGACCGGGCCGTCCTCCGCGAACTCGAAACCGCCGCGGGCGCAGCGCTCGGTGCGGCACCTGCGCAGGGTGGTGCGGCAGCCGTCTATCACGTGGAAGCCGTAGCCGCCGCTGTCGCTGACCCGGCAGCCGCTGAGGGTGCCCCGGCCGCCGGCCGAGACGTAGAAGCCGGCCTCGGCGGGTGCGGTGACGGTGCAGCGCTCCAGCGCGGGATCGGCGCCCTTGGTGATGATCACTCCGGTCTGCACGGCGTCGATGGTGCAGTTGGAGAGCGTGCCGCCGCTGCCGTGGTCGCGGAACCAGGCGCCGGTCGCCGCCTCCCGGATGCGGCAGTCGTCGAGTTGGGCGGTGGCGCCGTCGCTCACCGAGACGGCGGTGTTGCGGACCTGGCTGAGGTCGCTGTCGACGACGTCCGCGCGGGAACCGCGGTCGAGCACGAACAGGGCGTCGGGCACCTCGCGCACCCGGCAGGAGTCGAGGACGACGGCGGCGCCGTCGCTGACCCACACCGCCGGGTAGTCGCCGGTGCTGTCGTGGATCTCGCACTGGTTGGCGTCCACCCGGGTGCCCGGGTCCCATATGGACAGTCCGTTGCGGCCGAAACGGCTCACGGTGGAGCGGGTCAGGGTGAGGACGGACCGGGAGCGGAGGTCCACCGCGTTCTCGGGCACGTCGTGGATGCGGCAGTCGGCGAGGGTGAGCACCGCGTCGGTGTCCAGGGTGACGCCGTCCGCGGTGGTGCGGTGCACATCGCAGTCGGTGAGGTGGGCCGTGGCCCGGCCGGTCACCTGCACCCCGGAGCCCTTGACCTCGTACACCTCGCAGCCGACGGCCTCCAGCGCCGAGCCCTCGCCGGTCACCGACAGTCCGGCGCCGGAGGAGTGGTGCACCCGGCACCGCTCCAACCGGGGGTGCCCGCCGCTGCGGACGGCCACGCCGGACTGGCCGGCGGCGACGACCTCGCAGTCCTCGAAGACCCCGCCGCCGCCGTCCAGGACGGTGATCCCGATGCCCGCGGGGTTGTCGACGGAGCAACGGCGCACGGTGGGGCGGGCGTTGCCGCGCACCTCGATGCCGACCGCCGAACGGGTCACGATCCGCACGTCGGTGACCTCCGGCACCGACTCCTCCACCAGCAGCGCGGGGGCCGCGGAGTCCTGACCCTCCAGCACCAGTCCGTGCACGGCCGCGGGTGCCCGCAGCGTCAACGGGACCCCGTCGACGGGGGCGATGCGCACCGAGCCCGGTGCCCCCTCGGGCCCGCGGAGCGTCACCGCCCGCTGGATCACCAGGTTCTCCCGGTAGGTTCCGGGGGCGACGGTGAGCACGTCGCCGTCCCCCGCGGCTTCCAGGGCGGCGGCCAAGGAGCCGTACTCGCCCGTGCGGCGCCGCCACCGCGATGTGCCCGTGTGCGTCACCTGGACCGTGCCCTGTGCCATGGTGTTGTTCTGTCCCCACCTCGTCGAATGCGCGGGTGTCGCGAGTGCCGAAGACCTCGACCGGTCCACCGTAGCGTGTGCGGAGCAGGCGAGTTGACCGGAGCGGGAGCCCGTCGGCCACCCGTGGCGCGGTGTCCGGGGCACGGCCCGACGGGGCTCCTCGGGCGATCCGTTCGGCGGGTCAGCCCAGGACGGTCAGCGGGTCGCCGATCCGGAGCGTGCCGGTGGCTTCGGGGACGAGGTTCTGCCCGAAGACGAGTTGCCCGTCGATCCGGCGGTGCCGGGCCAGGGTGCGCAGGGGTTCCTTGCCGCGGACGGCGGTTGACTGGTCGGTGGTGGTCACCGCGCAGCGTCCGCAGGGCTTGGCGACCCGGAAGGCGACCTCGCCGATCGCTATGCGGGTCCAGCCGTCCTCGGCCCACGCGGGGGTGTCGGCCACGACCAGGTTGGGGCGGAAGCGGTTCATCGGCAGCGGGCCCTCCTCGGGGTGGTCGCCCCGGGAGATTAGGGCGTTGAGGGCGTCCAGCGAGCTGAGGCTGGTGAGCAGCAGGGGGTACCCGTCGGCGAACGAGACCGTCTCCCCCTCCCGGGCGTACCGGGCATCGACGGGACGGCTGACCTCGGGGTCCGGCATGTGCACCAATCGGACGTCGATGCCGAGGAAGGCCCCGAACCACGCGGCGGCCCCCTCGTCGGCGGCGACCGCCTTCACCTCGTCGCGCCAGACCTGCACCGGCGTCCGCGCGGAAGCGGCGGGGACGGGGACGGTCAGGGGGTGTTGCCCGGGGGCGGACAGCCGGACCGCGCCGTCCGGCAGCAGCGCGGCGTGGACCAGCGCCAACCGTGCCTGCTGCCGTTGGGTGATCATCTTGGCCGTGTGGTCGACGAGCATCCAACGTCGGTCGCCCGCGAGTCCCCACGGCTCCACGGACGCCTCGTCGGGGGCGTGGCCCTGGACGGCCTTCACCGGGTAGACGTGGAGGGAGGAGAGCACCGGATTCGCCATGCACCCATCCTGCCAGGGCGTTCGGCGCGGACCGAGGGCAGGACCGGGGCGCGGCGGGGACGGCCCGCGCTCGCCGGTCAGTAGCCGCGGTAGGGGCGTGCCTGCGGATCGTCGTAGGGGCGCGGGGCGGCCGCCGGGCGCATCGCCTCGTAGCCGGTGGGCGGGGCCGGCCGCGGCGGCTGGGGCTGGGCGCCCGGGTAGCCGCGGGGGGCCCCGACCGCCTGCTGCGGAAGGTACGGGGCGGCCTGCTGGAGCGGTGCGGGCTGGCCGGCCGGTGCGTACCCGTACTGCGGGGGGTACTGCTGGGGCGAGGGGGCCGCGGGCAGCGCGGGGAGCGCGGACGGGAGCGCGGGCAGATGACTGCTGCCGGTGTCGTACGCGGCGGGCACCCGGATCGGGGCGATCTGGGGCGTGCCCCGCTCTGCGACCAGGGAGTCGTAGATCGGAGTGTCCTGGAAGGACGGCGCGGAGTAGTAACCGCCGCCATAGGTGGAGCGGGGGGAGGTCATGGCACCTAAGTTAAGCCCACGATGTGCTGGTTGGGGAGACCGATAAGAGGGTTGTTTTCCGCGCCGGAGGTGTCTGATCATCCCTCAATTCCCGCGAAATCGTTAAAACCCGGGAAAATCGCTCGTCCGGTGACGTAGGGATCACGTAAAGAAAGCGACGCCAAAAGGGTTACCCGCGGTTGACCAGGCGATCACCCACCGGGGTCGGAGTTCGCCTCCGTTTATCCGGGAGTTCCTCCGGCCCCGCTGCGGCCCCCTCGACGACGCTCCGCGGAAATCCCCCGCCCGACTCCGCGGCGCTCCTCTCCCTACCCGCAATCGCGGCGCGCCGAACACGACGGGCCGCCTCACCCCTCCTCGGGACGCGGACCCGACAACCGCCCGGGGCGCGGGTAGGTGCGCCCCTTCCACGCCGCCCCCCGCCCCCGGTGGTGCCGCACCGCCGAGTCCACCGTCATCGCCGTGTAGAGCAACGCGGTGAAGGGGAGGGTCGGGGCCAGCAGCAACGGTTGGCGGTAGTACCGCAGCACGGGCACGTACGTCACCGTCATCACGAGCCACCCGAACCCCCCGAGCACGGCCGAGACCACCCCCGCCGCACCCCCCGCCGCCCACCCGACGACCAGGGCCGCCGGCGGCACCAGGTACGCCCACACCAGTGCGACCACCGCCCCCGCGAGGAGCAGGGGGTGGTAGCGGAGCTGGCAGTACGCGCTGCGCGCCACCATCAACCACAGGTCCGCCAGCCGCGGGTAGGGCCGCACGCTGTGCACCCGGTCGGCCAGCCCGAGCCAGATCCGGCCGCCCGAGGACTTCACCGCCCGCGCCAGGGACACGTCGTCGATCACCGCGTGCCGGATCGCCTCCGGCACGCCCGCCCGCTCGGCCGCCGCGGTCCGCAGCAGGACGCACCCCCCGGCCGCCGCGGCCGTACGACCACCCCGGCGGGACACCCGGCGGAACGGGTACAGCTGGGCGAAGAAGTACACGAACGCCGGCACCACCAGCCGCTCCCAGCGGCTGGTCACCCGCAACCGCGCCATCAGCGACACCAGGTCGTAGCCGCCCCGCTCGGCCGCCGCCACCAGGTCCCGCAGGCTGCCCGGGTCGTGGGCGATGTCGGCGTCGGTGAGCAACAGGTAGCGCGGCCCGTCCGCGCGGGCCAGCGCCATGCCGTGGCGCACCGCCCACAACTTGCCGGTCCACCCCGGCGGCGGATCGCCCGGCGAGGACACGGTCAGCGGGGGACCCCCGCGGCGCGCACCCAGCTCCCGGGCCAGCGCCCCCGTGCCGTCCGTGCTGCCGTCGTCGACCAGGACGACCCGCAGCGGTCCCGGATAGTCCTGCGCCAGCAGCGTGGGCAGGCTCGACGGCAGGACGGCCGCCTCGTCCCGGGCCGGCACCACCACGGTGACCGCGGGCCACGCCCGCGGTTCCCGCCCCGGCGGCAGCCGCACGTCGGTGCGCCAGAAGAAGCTCCGCCCGAGCAGCAGCCAGGCCCAGGCGGCGGCGGACACCGCGGCACACCACACCATCGCGCTCACCCCGCGCAGTCTGCCCCAGGCCCCGGGCCGCGCGGTGCCCATCGTCTATGGTGACCGGGTGAAGATCGCGCTCATGGACTCCGGCATCGGACTGCTCGCCGCAGCCGCGGCGGTACGCAGACTGCGCCCCGACGCCGATCTCGTCCTCTCCTCGGATCCCGACGGAATGCCCTGGGGACCCCGTACCCCCGAGGACCTCACCCGGCGCGCCCTGGCCGTTGCCGAAGCCGCCGCCGCGCACGGCGCCGACGCCCTGGTCGTCGCCTGCAACACCGCCTCCGTGCACGCCCTGCCCGCGCTGCGGGCCCGCCTCGAACCCTCGCTCCCCGTCATCGGCACGGTGCCCGCGATCAAGCCGGCCGCCGCGGCCGGCGCCCCCTTCGCCATCTGGGCGACCCCCGCCACCACCGGCAGCGCCTACCAGCGGGCACTGATCACCGAGTTCGCCGCGGGCGCCGAGGTCACCGCGGTGCCCTGCCCCGGTCTCGCCGACGCCATCGAATCGGCCGACGCGGACGCCGTCGCCCGGGCGGTCGCCGCCGCGGCGGACCGTACCCCGGACGGCGTAGGCGCCGTCGTCCTCGGTTGCACCCACTACGAACTGGTCGCCGAACAGGTCCGCACCGCCCTCGCACGCCGCGCCGCGGTGACCGCGGGCCCCGTCACCGCCCCCGCCTCCCCGGGCCGCCCGGCCCTGCTCCTGCACGGCTCGGCGGGCGCCGTCGCGGCCCAGGCACTGCGTCGCATCGGCGCGGCCCCCGACCCGACCGCCGCCCCTGTCGGATCGGTCACAGTGCTGCACGGCGGACGCCCGGGCCGGCTCACCGAACGAGCCCTCAGCTACCCCGAAGGGCGGCTGCTGGCCGCCGCCTACCAGGCGCGATAGCCGGTTCCGCACCCCGGTGGTCACCCTCCGTGAGCCCGGGCCGGGCGCCATGTTCGTCGGTACCCTCGACACCATGAGGGACCACCCGCACGGCGACGGCGGCCCCACCGGAGCCCCCGTCGAAATCTGGACCGGACGCGCGAGCAACCGCATGCAGTGGTTGCTCGCCCTCGCAGGCGCCGCCTGTCTCGCCCTCGGCATCGAACTGGCCGTGGTGTCCGAGTGGGACAACGGCGTCCTCGCCCTGGTGATGTCGGTCGTCGGCTGCATCGCGGCCGGCCTGCTCGTGCTCTTCGGCACGCTCGCCTTCGTCCACGTGGCGGTCCGGGTCGACCAGGAGGCCCTGGAGGTCCGCTGCGGCCACATGGGGCTGCCGCGCCGCCGCATCCCGCTCGCCCACGTCGTCGGCGCCGACTTCGCCCCCGCGGTCACCCCCCGCCAGTGGGGCGGCTGGGGCTACCGCTGGCGACCCGAGATCGGCACCGCCGTGATCGTCCGTCGGGGCGAGGGCGTGGTGCTCAGCCTCGGGGACGGCCGCAAGTTCACCGTCACCGTCGACGACGCCGAAGCGGCCGTGCGGGTCATCCGCGACCGGCTGCGCCCGCCCACCGCCCCCGCCGCGGTCTGAGCCCTCCGCCCACGACGGCCCCCGGACGCCCCCGCGGCCCGGTCGTGCCTGGTCGTAGACTCCTGACGTGACCGCCACCGCCACCGTGACCGAAGAGCCCGGGCCGCCCGCCACCGCCGCCCGGGAACGCCGTTGGGCACGGCGACTGGCGCCCGTCGTCGTCGCCGCGCTCTCCGGACTGCTCCTCTACACCAGCTTCCCCCCGCGCACCCTGTGGTGGCTGGCGCCGCCCGCGTTCGCCGGCTTCGCCTGGGCGGTGCGCGGACGGTCCTGGAAGGCCGGGCTCGGCCTCGGCTACGTCTTCGGGCTGGGCTTCCTGCTGCCGCTGCTCGTGTGGACGGGCGTCGAGGTGGGCCCGGGGCCCTGGCTCGCGCTGGTGGCCATCGAAGCGGTCTTCACGGCGCTGGTCGGCGCGGGAGCGGCGGCGGTCTCCCGGCTGCCCGGCTGGCCGCTGTGGGCCGCGACGCTGTGGATCGCCGGCGAGGCGGCCCGGGCGCGCGTCCCCTTCGACGGCTTCCCCTGGGGCAAGGTCGCCTTCGGCCAGGCGGACGGGGTCTTCCTGCCGCTGGCCGCGCTGGGCGGGACCCCCGTGCTCGGCTTCGCCGTCGTGCTGTGCGGCTTCGGACTGTACGAGGCACTGCGGCTGGGTGCCGTCGCCCGGAGCGGCCCCGCCGTACGGCGGGGGACCGCCGCGGTCGCCGCGGCCGCGGTGGCGCTGCCCGTCGGTGCCGCCCTCGCCGCCCGGCCCCTGGTCAGCGACGCGGCCGAGGACGGCAGCGTGACCGTCGCCGCGGTCCAGGGCAACGTGCCCCGGTTGGGACTCGGCTTCAACGACCAGCGCCGGGCCGTCCTGGACAACCACGTGAAGGAGACCGAGCGGCTGGCCTCGGAGGTGGCGCGCGGCCGGGTCCCCCGGCCGGACCTGGTGCTGTGGCCGGAGAACTCCTCCGACATCGACCCGTTCCGCAACGCCGACGCGCGCCGGGCCGTGGAGCGGGCCGTCGCCGCGATCGGCGCACCGATCTCGGTCGGCGCGGTGGTCACCTCCGACGACGGCAGGCTGTGGAACCAGCAGGTCCTGTGGGATCCCGAGAAGGGCCCGGTCGACACCTACGACAAGCGGCAGATCCAGCCGTTCGGCGAGTACCTTCCGCTGCGCTCGATCGTGACCGCGGTGAGCAGCGACGCGAGCATGGTCCGACAGGACTTCAGCCGGGGCTCCGAGCCGGGCGTCTTCACCATGGCGGGCGCCCGGGTGGGCCTCGCCACGTGTTACGAGGCCGCGTTCGACTGGGCGGTGCGGGACACCGTGAACGAGGGCGCCCAACTGCTGTCGGTGCCGAGCAACAACGCCACCTTCGGGCGCAGCGAGATGACCCACCAGCAGCTGGCGATGTCCCGGGTCCGGGCCGTCGAGCACAGTCGCACCGTGGTGGTGCCGGTGACCAGCGGCGTGAGCGCCGTGATCATGCCGGACGGGCGGGTGGTCGACCGCACCGAGCTGTTCACCGCCGACTCGCTCGTGGCCGAGGTGCCCCTGCGCTCCGACACCACCCCCGCCACCCGGCTGGGGGCCCTGCCCGAACTGCTCCTGGTGGTGGTCGCCGCCGGAGGGCTCGGCCTGGCGCTCCTCGCCCGGGTGCGTGCGCGGGGGACCGCCGCCGGGTGAACCCGACCGGCGGGCGTCCGGGCACCGCGGCAGGCCCTATCGTCGGCTCCATGGCTACTCCTGAATTCATCTCCACCCTCCGTGCCACCGCGGGACAGCAACTCCTCTGGCTCCCGGGCGTGACGGCCGTCGTCTTCGACGACGCGGACCGGGTGCTCGTCGGTCGCCGCAGCGACAACCTCCGGTGGTCGCTGGTGGGCGGCATCCCGGACCCGGGCGAGCAGCCCGCGGCCTGCGCGGTGCGCGAGGTGTACGAGGAGACGGCGGTGCGCTGCGTTGCGGAGCGCGTGGTGCTCGTCGAGGCGCTGGAGCCGGTGGCCTATCCCAACGGCGACGTCTGCCAGTACATGGACATCACCTTCCGCTGCCGGGCGGTGGGAGGACGGGCCCGGGTGAACGACGACGAGTCCTTGGAGGTCGGCTGGTTCTCCCTCGACGCCCTGCCGGACCTCGACGAGTTCAGCCTGTCCCGGATCAAGCACGCCCTGGCCGACGCCCCCACCTGGTTCGAGCCCGGTCCGTGAACTGACGGGCAGCGCACGCACGCGTCCCTTCGGACGGCCGCGGTCCTGCGGTGCCCCTCACCTTGCCGGGCGGACCGCGTCCGCCCGGCAAGGTGAGGGGATTCCGGCCACCACGTCAGCGTCCCGTCAGGACCCGTCGGTTCGCCGTATGCGTCGCGTCATGGGCGCTGGGGCACCGGGCGGGGCGCGCCTAGCGTCGGGCCCGCACGATTCCGCCCCGCCCGGCGTCCGAGTCCCTCCGTGTCCGGGCCGTCGATCCCGAGGCACGCGCCATGAACCGTCACCTCCGGCCCCCCGCCTGGGCACGGCCGTCGCTCACCGCGCTCCGCGTGGTGCTGGCCCTGACCCTCCTGCTGGGCCTGGCCCACCCGTTGGCGATGACCGCCGCCGCCCGACTGCCCGGCCTGCGCGACGGCGCCCCGGGCGGGCTCCTCACCGACCCGGACGGCCGGGTCCGCGGCAGCACGCTGCTCGGCCAGTCCTTCGCCGACGAGGACGGGGAGCCGCTCCCGGCCTTCTTCCAGCCCCGCCCCTCGTCCGCCGGGGCGGGGCACGACGCGTCGGCCTCCGCCGCCGGCAACCTCGGTCCGCAATCCGTCGTCGACGCCCCGCCCACCGACCGGGGACCCGGTGCGCCGAGCCTGTTGACCCAGGTCTGTTCCCGCAGCAGGGCCATCGGCGAACGGGAGGGCGTCGACGGCGGTCGGCCGTACTGCACCGAGGGCGGCGTCGGCGCCGTCCTCGGCGTGTACCGCGAGCACGGCGCCACCGGCCGGGTCACCCGGGTCGTGAGCCTCAACGAGCCTTGCCCGGTACGACCGTTCCGCCTCCGGCACGCCGGTGCGCCCGTCGAGTGCGCCCGTCCCGGCGAGGCCCATCCGCGGGCGGCGGTCACCGCCGTGCGCGGTGGCGCCCCGGCCCGTCCCGCGGTCCCCGGGGACGCCGTCACCGCAAGCGGAAGCGGGCTGGACCCGCACATCAGCCCCGCCTACGCCCGGCTCCAGACGGCCAGGGTGGCCGCTCGGCGGGGGCTCGACGGGGCCACCGTGCGGGAGCTCGTCGCCGCGCACACCACGGGGCGGGCCCTCGGGGTGCTCGGCGAACCGGTGGTGAACGTCGTCTCGTTGAACGCGGCCCTCGACCGCCTCGCCCCCGTCCGGGGGGCGTGAGGTGCACGGCTGGCTCCAGAGCGGCCTCGTGCTCGCCGTGGTCGTCGCCCTGCACGTCCCCCTCGGCGACTACCTGGCCCGCGCCCTCGACGGGGACCGGCACCTGGGCGTCGAGCGGGCCCTGTACCGGCTCTTCGGCGTCGACCCCGACCGCGAGCAGCACGCACGGCACTACCTGACCGCGGTGGCGGCCTTCTCGGCGGTCGGCATCGCCGCCCTGTTCGCCCTGCTGACGCTCCAGGGGTCGCTGCCCTGGTCCACGGGGCACGCGGGGATGCCGTGGCGGACGGCGCTGCACACCGCCGTCAGCTTCACCACCAACACCAGTTGGCAGAACTACGCCGCCGAGTCCGCCACCGGTCACCTGGCGGTGATGGCGGGCCTCGGCACCCAGGCATTCGCCTCCTCCGCAGTCGGGATCTGCGTGGCGCTCGCCCTGGTCCGGGGGCTGGTGCGGCGGGACACCGATGCGCTCGGCAACTTCTGGGTCGACCTCACCCGGACCCTGCTGCGGGTGCTGCTGCCGCTCTCCGTCCTCGCCGGGTTGGCGTTCATCGCGCTGGGCGTCCCCCAGCACCTGGGCGCGCCGGAGTCGGTGACCACCGTCGCGGGGGGCCAACAGGTCCTGCCCGGCGGGCCCGTGGGCTCCTGGGAACCGATCAAGCTGCTGTCGGGCGACGGCGGCGGGTTCTTCAACGCCAGCAGCGCCCATCCCTTCGAGAACCCTTCGGCGTGGTCGCACGCGCTCTCCGTCGTGTTGATGCTGCTGGTCCCGACCGCGTTCCTGCGCACCTACGGACGGTTGGTCGGGTCCACCCGGCAGGGGTGGACCCTGCTGGCCGTGGTCGGCGTGCTGTTCCTGCTCCTGCTGGGGGCCGCCTCCGCCGCCCAGGGCGCCGCCGGCGGAACCGTCCCGCAGGCCGTGGGGGGCGCCCACGAGGGCACGGAGGCCCGCATCGGGGTGTCCGGTTCGACCTTGTTCGCCGTCGCTGCCGCGGCCAGTGCGGACGGGGCGGGCGCCGCCTCGTACGACAGCTTCACGGCGTTCGGGGGCGGCACCCTGCTCAGCGCGATGCTGCTGGGGGAGATCGCGCCCGGGGGCACCGGCAGCGGGTTGTACGGGCTGCTGATGGCCGTGCTGGTCGCCGTGTTCATCGGCGGGCTCATGGTCGGCCGCACCCCCGAGTACCTGGGCAAGCGTCTGGGCCATCACGAGATCCGCTCCGTCGCCCTGTACCTGCTGGTCGCGCCCGGCACGGTCCTGCTGTGCTGCGCACTGTCCCTGGTGCTGGGGCACGGGGCGTCCTCGATGGGGAACGCGGGACCGCACGGGTTGACCGAACTCATCTACGCGTACACCTCCTCGGCGGCCGGCAACGGGAGCGCGATGGCGGGCTTCGACGGGACCACCGACTTCCACCAGGTGCTGATGAGCGGGGCGATGCTCGTCGGGCGCTACCTGCCGATGGCGTTGGTGCTCTTCCTCGCGGGCCGGTTGGCGCGGGGGAGGACGGTCGCCCCGTCGGCCGGGACGCTCCGGACGGGCGGAGCCGCCTTCGTCTCCCTGACCACGGCGGTGGCCCTGTTGCTGGCGCTGTTGAACTACCTGCCGGCGCTCTCCCTGGGGCCGGTGGCCGAGGGGCTCGGCTGAACGGATCCGGCACAACATGACGGTTCATCAGATTAAGTGAGACATAAGAGAGTTGAAGGAAAACCTCGGTGAGAGTGACTCAGCCGGTCCGGATCGGGGGGCGGTTGTGGCGAAGGGGGGCGGTTCGTCCCCGCCCCGCGGGCGAATCCGACAGGCAGAATGGTCTGAACCCTTGACTGGTACAGACCACATGCGATGGAGTGGCAGCCCACCCCCCACCGCGGTCCGCCCGTCGTGCACCAGCCGCCCCACCGGTCGATGCGCAGCAGAGCCGTCACGGCTCCGGGCCAGGCCGCACCGCACGAGGAGAACCGCATGCCCCAGCGACGTCTCAGCGCCGCGCTCGCCTCCCTGGCCGTCGCCACCGGCCTCACCGTCGGGCTCCCGGCGACCCAGGCCGCGGCGGCACCGGCGGCCCTCTGTTCGAGCTACCCGTCCTGGACCCAGGGCGCCTCCTACGCGGCCGGTGACATCGTCCGCTACCGCGACGGCAACGCGTACGTCGCGGAGCACGCCAACCCGGGCTACGACCCCACCGTCTCGACCTGGTTCTGGAACCCGCACCCCTGCGAGAGCGGCCCCGGCGGTCCCGAGACCCCCGCCGGGGACTTCGTGGTGACCGAGTCGCAGTTCCAGCGGATGTTCCCGGGGCGCAACTCCTTCTACACCTACGCCGGGCTGAAGGAAGCGCTCAGCGCCTACCCGGAGTTCGCGATGACCGGCGGCGACACCGTCAAGAAGCAGGAGGCGGCGGCCTTCCTCGCCAACATCGGCCACGAGACCGGCGGCCTGGTGCACGTGGTCGAGCAGAACACCGCCAACTACCCGCACTACTGCGACTCGACCCAGCCCTACGGCTGCCCCGCGGGCCAGGCCGCCTACTACGGTCGCGGCCCCATCCAGCTCAGCTGGAACTTCAACTACAAGGCGGCCGGCGACGCGCTCGGCATCGACCTGCTGCGCAACCCCTGGCTGGTGCAGAACGACCCGGCGGTCGCCTGGAAGACCGCCCTGTGGTACTGGAACACCCAGAAGGGCCCGGGCACCATGACCGGTCACCAGGCCATGGTCACCGGAGCCGGTTTCGGCCAGACCATCCGCAGCATCAACGGCACCCTGGAGTGCAACGGCGGCAACCCGGCCCAGGTGCAGAGCCGGATCTCCAACTACCAGCGCTTCGCCGCGATCCTCGGCGTGGGCACCGGGGGCAACCTGTCCTGCTGACGCGATCGTTCGGCGGCCACTGACCAGCGGGCGCCCGGGGTGAACCGTCCCCCGGGCGCTTCTGCTGTTCCCCGTCCGGCCCGCCCCGGCCCGGCGGCGCGCACCGCGGCCGCCGCCCGGTCCCGGAGGGCGGGGCGACGGCCGCGGGCGGGCGGACGGTTCAGCGCCGTCCGGGGCGTGCCCGGCGCCGCAGGTACAGCACGGTGCCGGCGGCGGAGGCGGCGACCAGCGCCCCGCCGCCCACCAGGGTGAGGCTCCGGTGGTCGGTGGAACCGCCGCCGAGTCCGCCCCGCACCGCGGCGGCCGGGGCGGCCGTCGCGGAGAGCGCGGGAACCGCGTTGACGGTGACCGACTGCGTCCCCGCCGTGGTGCCGTTGCCGCACACCACCGCCACGGTGTACGTGCCGGAGCCGACGTCGGTCCAACTCCCGGACTGGGTGGCACCCGCACCGAGGTCGATCTGGCGCCCCTGGGCGAAGGCCGCCTGGGTGCCGGTCAGCAGCGAGGCGGTGCCGCCCTGCGGGCAGGCCGCGGTGCTGACCTGCACTGTCGACCCGTTGACCGTGGCGCTGATGCCCGAGACGCCGGTGCCCCCGGCGACCGCCGGGGCGGCGGGTGCCAGGGGGAGCGCCGCGACGGCCACGACCAGTGCGGCGCGGACGGATATCTGGGTGGTGCGCATGTGTCTGCCCTCCGGACGGCACGGTCGGCGGAACGTCCCGTGCGCCGCCGAGGGTGGGGAATCGCCCGTGCTGCCCTGAACCGAGCCAACGGCCACCCGGGGCGGCCCGCATGCGGGCACGGCCCGGGCAGGTGACGCGCTCCTGCGTCCGGGGGAACGGCGGGTTCCCCCGGACGCGGATCGGGCCGGGTCAGCGGCCGGGGGCGGTCTCCCCGGTCACCACGGTCCGCTCCTCGGAGTACTCGCCGTAGGTGCCGTCCGGCAGCATCGCCTGGATGCGCACCCGGTAGCTGACGCCCTTCTTCCGGTCCAGGTAGAACCGGTGCTCGGCGCGTCCCTTCGGCGGCTCCCCGCCCCAGACCAGGGAGGTGGTCTGCTTGCGGTTGAGCTGGATGCGGTACTGCATGACGACCGCGTCCGTCTTCGGCGGGTCCCAGGACAGGTCGAGGTAGTACGCCCCGGACTCGTCCCGGGAGGTCGCCCGGAAGTCGGTCGGGGCGGTGCCGCGCATGTCGTCCGGGCCCTCGGCGGTGGTCAGGCGCACCTCACGGCCCGCCGCGGACGAGTTGTCCGCCGCGTCCCGGGCCTTGACGGTGAACACGTAGGCGGTGCCGGGGCGCAGCCCGGTCACCACGGTGCGGGTGTCCTTCGGGCCGGCGCTGTGGATCTTCGTGCCCGACTGGTAGACGTCGTAGGAGACCACGCCCTGGTCGTCGGTGGACCCCTGCCAGGTCAGCAGTGCGCTCCGGCCGCCCTGGGCGCGGCCGGTGAGCCCGCCGGGCACGGTCGGGGGCTTCTTGTCGGCGACGGTGGCCTTGGGGGTGGTCACGCTGACGGGCCGGCTCTTCGGGCTGAGGGTCCCGCGGTCGTCCCGGGCGCGGACGGTGAAGGAGTAGGCGACCGACGGCTTCAGGCCCTCGATGTCGACCATGTACCGCTCGCCGGGCAGGTCCTTCACCTTCTTGTCGCCCTGGTAGACCACGTAGCCCTCGACCTTGGCGCCCGGCCCCGGCCGGTTCCACATGAGGTGGACGCTGCTGGAACTGCCGGCCTGGACGGTCACCCCGATCGGCGCGGCGGGCGGGGCCACCGAGGGGCCCTCGTCGGTCAGGCCGCAGGAGGTGAGGAGGACGGCGGTGGCGGTCAGGGCCAGGGGCAGGCGGGTGGGGGACGTGCGGCGTGGGGGGATGGAGCGCACGGTGGTGCCTTCCGGTCGACGCAATGGTACAGACCTATATGGCATGGAAGGTGACCGCACATCAAGGGGTTGACGCACGTTCCTCGATGGGCAGTGCGGGGCCGTACGGGTCACGACACGCCGCGTGATCGGCTGCCCGTCCGCCCGTACGGCCCCCTCCCGGTGGCGCGCGGGCGACGAACGGGAACCGTGGTGTGGCAGTTCGTCATGGTTCGTCTACGGAGGGTCTGTTCATCGTGCGCACCCGAACGGTGGCCCTGGCCACCGCGCTCGGCACCGTCCTGCTGGTTCCCGGCGCCCTGTCGCCCGAGGCCGCCACCGCGCCCGGCCGGCACGGGGACGCGAAGGCCCGCAGCGCCCCCGGGAGCGCCCCGGACGGGGCGGTGACCGCCGCCCAACTCCTCGCGGCCGTCCGGGGCTGCACCACCCAGGTCTCGCGCGGCCGGTACCGCACGGACGCCTCGGCGCCCCGGGCCACCGTGCCGGTGTGCGCCGGGCCCGGGGAGGTGCACTGGGAGGCCGACATGGACATCGACTGCGACGGGCGTCCCGGCCCGCACTGCAACCGGCGCACCGACCCCCACTTCCTGGCCCAGACGGCCTTCTCCCAGTCGGACGGCCGGTACCTCAGCGCCGAGGAGCTGCCGTTCGTCGTGGTGCCCGCCCCCGGTCCCCGGTGGCGGTACGCCGACCACGGGGTCCGGGGCGGCAGCGCGGCAGCCGTGGTCTACCGGGACCGGGTGCTGTACGCAGTGGTCGGGGACGTCGGACCCGCCGAGGTGATCGGCGAGGCGTCCTACGCGGCGGCCGAGGCCCTCGGCATCCCCTCCGACCCCCGCACCGGAGGGGCCCCGTCCCAGGTCACCTACATCGTCTTCACCGGCACCCGGGTGCAGCCGATCGAGAGCCACCGGGCCGCCGTCGTCGAGGGCGAGCGGCGGGCCGGGGCCCTGGTCGCCCGGCGGGCCGCAGCGGCCGCACCCCGCTGAGCGGTCCGCGCCGCCCTCACTCCTTGCGGTAGGCGTACGCCTCGGTGGCCGCCGCGGCCCCCGAGGCGAGGTCCGCACCGGTGGCCGCGGTCACCACCGCCGCCACCGCGCCCTCCACGAACGGCGCGTCCACCAGTCGGGTGCCGTCCGGGAGTTCGTCGCCCTCCGCCACCAGCGCCTTCACCGTGAGGACCGCACTGCCGAGGTCGGCGAGCACCGCCACCCCGGCGCCCCGGTCCACCCGGGCCGCCGCTGCCGCGATCAACTCCGCACTGGTGCCGAACCCGCCGCCCTCGGTGCCGCCGGCCGCCGCCACCGGCGCGGGCGCACCGCCGCCCGCGAGCGCCACCGCGAGGGCGGCCACCGACGCGGCGACCGCCGCGCTGTGCGAGACCAGCACGATGCCCACGACCCGTTCGCCGGGCCGCGCGTCCGCCAGGCCCGCCTCCCGCCCTCCGTCACTCACCCGGACCGCCTCCCTGGGCCGTGCCGAGCGCCGCGACGAGCAGGGCGGACGAGGTCGCGCCCGGGTCCTGGTGGCCGATGCTGCGCTCACCGAGGTAACTCGCCCGGCCCTTGCGGGCCAGCAACGGGATGGTGGCCTCGGCCCCCGTGTCGGCGGCGGCCCGGGCCGCCGCGAACGTCCCGCCGCCGGTGAGCGCCTCGACGGCGGGTACCAGGGCGTCCAGCATCGTCTTGTCGCCCCGGGCGGCGCCGCCCAGGGCCGCCACCGCCTCCACGCCGGTGTGCAGCGCGCTCGCGAACGCGTCCCGGGAGACCTCCGGCGCGTCCCCCAGCGCCTTGCCGGTACGACGCAGCAGCGTGCCGTACAGGGGCCCCGAGGCGCCGCCGACGGAGGAGATCAGCCGGCGCCCCGCGAGCACCAGGACCGCGCCGGGAGTGGTGGCGGCCGCCCCCTCCGGGGAGTCCAGGGCCTCCAGCACGGCGTGGAAGCCCCGGCGCAGGTTGCTGCCGTGGTCGGCGTCCCCGATCGGGGAGTCGAGCGCGGTCAGCCGGTCCGCCTCACGGGTCACGGCGGCGTCGGTCGCCCGGAGCCAGCGGCGGAAGAACTCGGTGTCCAGCAAGGTCACTCCTCGAAGACGGGACGGTACGGGCGGAAGGGTCAGCGTCCCCACCGCAGGGCGGGGGTGCTGACCGGGGCGTCCCACAGACGCAACAGCTCCCCGTCCACCTGGCAGATCGTCACCGAGGCGCCCGCCATGTCCAGGGAGGTGACGTAGTTGCCCACCAGGGTGCGGGCGACGGGCACCCCCCGTTCCCCGAGCACCCGCTGCACCTCGGCGTTGAACCCGTACAGCTCCAACAGGGGAGTGGCACCCATGCCGTTGACCAGGACCAGGACGGGGTCGCGCGGCTCCAGGTCGTCCAGGACGGTGTGCACGGAGAAGTCCGCGATCTCCCGCGAGGTCATCATCGGTCGACGTTCCCGCCCCGGCTCCCCGTGGATGCCGATGCCCAACTCCAGTTCGCCGGAGGGCAGGTCGAAGGTCGGGCTGCCCTTGGCCGGGGTGGTGACGGAACCGAGCGCCACCCCGAAGCTGCGGGAGTTCTCGTTCACCTGCCGGGCCACCGCCTGGACCTGCTCCAGGGACCGGCCCTCGTCCGCCGCCGCACCGGCGATCTTCTCCACGAACAGGGTGGCGCCGGTTCCGCGCCGGCCCGCGGTGTAGAGGCTGTCGGTGACCGCCACGTCATCGTTCACCAGTACCTTCGCCACCCGGATGCCCTCGTCCTCGGCGAGTTCGGCCGCCATGTCGAAGTTGAGCACGTCGCCGGTGTAGTTCTTGACGACGAAGAGCACCCCCGCACCGCTGTCCACCGCGGCGGCGGCCCGCAGCATCTGGTCCGGCACCGGGGAGGTGAAGACTTCGCCGGGGCAGGCCGCCGACAGCATGCCCGGCCCGACGAAGCCGCCGTGCAGCGGCTCGTGCCCCGAGCCCCCGCCCGACACCAGGCCGACCTTCCCCGCGACCGGGGCGTCCCGGCGGACGATGACCCGGTTCTGCACGTCGACGGCGAGGTCCGGATGGGCGGCGGCCAGCCCGCGGAGGGCATCGGCCACCACGGTCTCGGCGACGTTGATGAGCATGCGCAAGGTTCCTCCCGGGGGTGCTCCGGCGGCCGTGCGAGCGGCTGCCCCGATCGTGCGGGTCGGTTCCAGTATCGAAGGCGTCAGGGAGAAGGGGTACGTACCCGCGGCCGAATGTCGTAACCCGTTCGGGTGGCTGCACCGGCCCGCCACAGCAGGGCGACCACCAGCAGGGGTGCCGCGGCGACCCACCAGGGCAACGGCGCCCAGGCCAGCGGAGCCACCACGAGTCCGACGAGCGCGCCCGCCAGTTGCAGGGCCAACGACTGCACGGAGAGGGCCGTCGCCCGCCGCGAGGAGGGCACCACCCGGTGCAGCAGGTCGTTCTGGTTGGGGCCGGCCGCCCCCAGCCCCAGGTACAGCAGTCCGTAGCCCACGGCGCCCAGCGCCCACCCCGGCGGACCCGAGGACCCGGCGGTCGCCCCCAGCAGGAAGAGCCCGCCGCCGCCGACCGCCAGGGCGGCGCGCACCGCCCGGGCGCTCCCCCCGGTCAGTCGGGCGACGCGCGGTGCGAGCTGGTTGCCCAGGGCGGAACACGCGTATCCCGCACAGGCGAGTCCGGCGAACAGCGCCGCGCCCGATTCGACGGTTCCCGTCAGCACCGCCACCCGACCCGGGGTGAGCAACTCCACCGCCGCCAGGGCGCCCCCGATGGCCGCCGAGGTCAGCAGCACCCGTCGGACCAGGCTGCCGGAGACCCCCAGCCGCAGGCCGTCGACCACGGTCGCGGGCACGCCCCGCAGCACCGCGGAGGGCGACACCGCTGCCCGTGGCGCCTCGCGGAGCGCCAGCAGCGCGTACCCCGCGTACAGCAGGGCGGCGAGGGCCCCCAGCAGCGGCGGCGCGGACAACGGAAGCACCGGGGAGAACGCCGCGGCGGGGCCGGCCAGCAGCCAGGGCAGCAATCCGCCGAGCAGGGTCCCCACGGCGAGCGCCGCGGAGCCCGCGGCACTGCCGCGGGCCAGTCCGGTGCGCAGTTCGGCGCCCGGCCCCTGCCGTGCCTGCACCGCGTCCACGTACCAGGCTTCGGCGGGGCCGCTGGAGAGCGCCCGCCCGGCCCCCATCAGCGCCATGCCGGTGGCGAGCACCCAGGTGTGGGCGCCCAGGGCCAGGAGGGTGAAGGCGGCGGCGTTGAGGACGCCCGCCGCGGTGAGCACCCCGCGGCGCCCGATGACGTCGGACAGCCCTCCGGTGGGCAGTTCGAGCGCCACGGTGGTGAGGGAGTGCACGGCGAACAGGGCGGCGACGGTCGGCAGCGTCGCACCGCGTTCGGTGAACAGCAGCAGGAGCGGGGCGATGGTCAGGCCGACCGGCAGCCAGAAGAGCGCACAGGCCGTGGCGTAGCGGCGGCGGGCGGTACGGGGGCCGACCCCCGGTGTGCCGGCGTCCGGTGGGGGGCTCACGCCCCCTCACCGCTCACGGGTTCCGGGGCGAGCGGGAGCGCCGCGGTGACCAGGACGACCTGTCGGGCGCGGGGGTCTCCGGCGTCCCGCGCAGCGAGCTCCGCGAGCCGCTGCTCGTACACCTGTTGGAGTTCGGTCACCGACTCCGGGGTGAGCCGGTGCAGGAGGTCGCTGATGCCGGAGGGCTCGTGCCACTCCTCGCCCAGGCGTCCGGCGGCCACGTCCTCCTCGTGCTGTGCCAGTGCGGTGCCCAGGTGTTCCACCTGTCGGCGGCGCAGGGCGCCGACCGCTGCCCGTCCGGCCGGGGAGGCGGCCATGGCGGCGTTGTTCCAACTGGTGAGGGCGTGCACCGAGCGCCAGCGGCGCTCCCGCCCGTCCCGGTGTTCGGCCTCGGTGACGAAGGCGTACTGGGCGAGGACCCGCAGGTGGTAGCTGGTGGAGGCGGAGGTCTCCCCGGTGCGGGCGGCGAGTTCGCTGGCGGTGGCGGGCCCGTGTTGCCGCAGCAGGCCGAGCAGCCGGACGCGCAGCGGGTGGGTGAGGGCCTTGAGCGCGGCGGCATCGGTGGCGGGGTCGAGGACGCGGCGGTGCTCGTCGGGGGTCATGCGGCGAGCGTAGGACGCCCTCAGGGCTTTGCCAAATTATTTTTGCAGAATATTTTTGGCAAAATGGGAAGGGGCTCGCCCCGTTGGTCGCGCGGGGGAGCGGTGCCGGGGGCTACGCCGCGCGGACCATCTTGGTCAGCGAGAGGAGGCAGGCGGCCAACGAGTCGTGCTTGGGGGCGTCGTGGTCGCGGACGTGCGTCCACGCGGTGTAGAGGGTGGCCCACAGGAGCTGCTCGATCCAGGCGTCGGTGAGGCGGGGGTCCAGGTCCCCGGCGGCCCGTGCGCGGCCCAGCAGGTCGTGCAGGGCCCGGTCGGTCGCCGAATCCGGCTCCCCCTGCTCGTCCTCCCAGTCGGCGCTGACCAGCATCACGACGTCCCCGAGGTCGAACAACTCCTGGACCAGGCGCCCCAGGGCCTCCAGCGGCGGTCCTTCTTCGGTCCGGGCCCGCTGGGTGGCCTCGTCGATCCGGTCGGACGCGTACGCGGACAGCGCCTCCAGCAGGGCGGTGCGGTCGGCGAAGTAGCGCTGGAGGGTGCTCCGTGCCACCCCGGCGGCGTCGGCCACCCGGCCCATCGGTGCGGAACGGTCCTCGCTGAGGACCCGAACGGCGGCGTCGAGGATCGCCCGGCGGGTCCGTGACCGGGTGCGGGACTCCTCCGGCGGCATCTGCTTCAGCACCTCGTCAGTGTAGTGGTGCGGGTATTTGATTGCCCTTTCTGGTTGATGCATGCTCTTATTCGGGTCATGAGTGACCGATTTTCTGGAGAGGGTGCCACCACGGTGCCCGAAGGCCCCCCACCCGGTCCGCCGGGCGCCCGGTTCGCCCGGCTGCGCGTCCTGTGGGGCTTCGCCCGCCCGCACCGCGGCCGGCTCGGCCTCGGGCTGGCGCTCGCCCTGCTCGGTTCCGCGATGGAACTGGCCACCCCCCTGACCACCAAGCTGGTGCTGGACTCGCTCACCGGGGACGTCCGGCTCGCCTGGCCGATCACCGCCCTGCTCGTCCTGCTCGTGGTGGGCGCGGCCGTCGGCCTGTGGCAGGGCGTCCTGCTCGGCACCGTCGCCGAACGGATCGTGCTGGACGCGCGCGAGACCGTCGTCCGCCGCTACTTCCGGGCCGCCCTGCTCCCGCTCGCCGCCCGGCCCACCGGAGAACTCGCCACCCGGGTCACCTCCGACACCGTCCTGCTCCGCGAGGCCGCCTCCTCCAGCGTCGTCGGCCTGATCAACGGCGCGGTGCTCCTGGTCGGCACCCTGGCGCTGATGGGCGTCCTCGACCTGGTGCTGCTCGGCGTCACCGTGGGCTCCGTCCTCGCGATCGCCGTGGTCTTCCTGCTGCTGATGCCGCGCATCGCCACCGAGCAGGAGAAGGCCCAGGCCGCCCTCGGTCGCATGGGCGGCGCCCTCGAAGGCGCCCTGCGCGCCCTGCGGACCGTCAAGGCGGCCCGTGCTGAGGAGCGCATCGCCGAGCACATCCTCGGGGACGCCCGCACCGCCGCCGACCACGGGGTCAACGCCGTCCGGCGCGAGGCGGTGGCCTGGTCCGTCGCCTACGGAGGCATCCAACTCGCCGTCATCGGCATCCTCGGCCTCGGCGCCTGGCGGGTCTCCACCGGAGCCCTGGAGGTCTCCAGCCTGATCGCCTTCCTCCTCTACACCTTCGGTCTGATGGGCCCGGTCACCGAACTCTCCACCCACGTCACCGCGGTGCAGTCGGGCATCGCCGCCGCGGCCCGCATCCGAGAGGTGGAGGACCTCCCCCTCGAAGCCGCTGCCCCGGCCGCCGCCACCGTCGTGCCCGCGCCCCGCGCCCGCCCGGACACCGCCCCCCTGATCGAGGTGCGGAACGTCTTCGTCCGCTACGTCCCCGGCGCCGAGCCGGCGATACGCGCACTGGACCTGGACCTCCCGGCCCGGGGCCACACGGCGATCGTCGGCCCGTCCGGGGCGGGCAAGACCACCCTCTTCTCCCTGCTGCTGCGGTTCGTCCACCCCGAGACGGGCACCCTGCACCTGCACGGCACCGACTACGCCGACCTCCCGCCGGACCGCGTCCGTCGGCACTTCGCCTACGTCGAGCAGGACACCCCGCTCGTCCCCGGCTCGGTCCGCGACAACATGCTGCTCGCCCACCCCGAGGCGACCGAGGCGGAGCTGTACCGGGCGCTGGACGACGTCCGGCTCGGCGATCACGTCCGCGCCCTGCCCGAGGGGCTGGACACGGTGCTGATGCCCGGCACCCTCTCCGGCGGTCAGCGCCAGCGCATCGCCCTCGCCCGGGCCCTGCTGGGCGCGCCGGACGTCCTGCTGCTGGACGAGGCCACCGCCCAGATCGACGCGCTCACGGAGGCCGCCGTCACCGAGCGGGTCCGGGCCCAGGCCGACCGGGCCGCCGTCGTCTCCATCGCCCACCGCCTCTCCACGGTGGTGGGCGCCGACCGGATCGTCGTCATGGAGGACGGCGCGGTCCGGGCCGCCGGCACCCACCGGGAACTCCTGCGCACCGACCGGCTCTACCGCGACCTGGTCGAGGCCCTGCACATGAACGCCCCGGGCGCCCCGCCCGAGGCGGTGCGCTGACGGGGTCAGGGACGGTCGGCCAGTCCGCAGTCCCCGCACTTGGCGCCGGCCGGCGCCCGGTAGTACAGACAGCAACTGCGGCGCCGGAAGGCGAGGTCGTCTCCGGTGATCGTGCCCGTTCCGGCCAGCCGCCCGGTGCTCAGCAACCGCTCCACCAACGGCACCAGCCGCCCGCGCGCCTCCGGGCGGGCCACCAGGACCGCCCGACCCGCCTCGACCAGCGCCGAGGCGGAGTTGCCGTCCAGCAGCCGGGGGGCCACCTTCGCCGGGAGCCCGGCCCGCAGCACCTCCAACCGCCCCGTCACCACCGCGTCGTGGAGTTGGTCGGCGAGCCGGGGGAGCGGGGCCGCGTACCGTCCCGCGGCCCGGGGGAGCCGGAGCGTCGCATCGCGGTCGGAGTGCTGGAGGGCGGAGAGTTCGGGCACGATGCCGTGCAGCACCGCGCAGGCCAGGACCGGCGACCACAGCCGGGCGGCGTGCCCGAGGTGGGCGATCGACACGGCCACCCGCAGCTCCTCGCTGCGGTGCCGGGCCGCCACCGCTGCCACCAGGTGGGACAGGCCCCGGGCGTACGCCCGGTCGATCGGCTGCCAGCCCGTGTCAGGTCCACCGATCCGGACCGCGAAGAACCCGTTGATCCCCGCCACGTCGTGCAGCGCGGCGGCCACCTCCGCCTCGGGGGCGGGGGAGCCCGGTCGCCCCCCGGTCATCGACGGGGGAGCTTCGCCGGCCCGTCGTCCCCGGTGAGCAGGGTGACGTAGGGCGTGCCGGTACGCGGGTGGGCGCCCACCTCGGCGTCCACCCGGTACACCGAGGAGAGCAGTTCGGGGGTGAGGACCTCGGCCGGGGGGCCGAGCGCGACCACCCGCCCCGCGGCCAGGACGCACAGCCGGTCGCAGAAGGCGGCGGCCAGGTTGAGGTCGTGCAGGGCGACGACCGCGGTGGCGCCGAACCGCCGGACCAGGGTCAGCACGTCCAACTGGTGGCGCAGATCGAGGTGGTTGGTCGGCTCGTCCCACACCATGGTCCCGCACTGCTGGGCCAACGCCCGGGCGATCAACACGCGTTGCTTCTCGCCGCCGGACAGGTGCTGGAACGGGGCGTCGGCGAGTTCGACCACGTCGAGCCGGGTCAGGGCGTGGGTGATCACGGCCCGGTCGTGGGCGTCGTCGCCCGCGAACGCCCGTTTGTGGGGGGTGCGGCCCATCGCCACCACGTCGTACACGGTCAGGTCGAAGTCACCGGCGCTCTCCTGGAGCACCGCGGCCAGCCGCCGTGCCACCTGCTTGCCGGGCAGTCGCCAGACGTCCTCGCCGTCCAGCAACACCCTTCCCGTGGTGGGGCGTTGGGTCCGGTAGACGGTGCGCAGCAGCGTCGACTTCCCGGCGCCGTTGGGGCCGGCGAGCCCGAGCACCTCGCCCGGAGCCACCCGGAGGGACACCCCGTGGACCAGGTCCCGGCCGCCCACGGTGACCGTCACGTCCTCGATGTCCAGGGCTCCCGGCGCCGTCGTGCCCTCGGGCGTCCGCGTCACGTTGTCCTCCTTCTCATCAGCCACAGGAAGAACGGCCCGCCCACCAGGGCGGTGAGGATCCCCACCGGGACCTCCTCGGGACTCATCAGGGTCCGCGCCGCGAGGTCCGCCGCGATCAGGAACGCGGCGCCCAACAGCGCGGCGGCGGGCAGCGCCCGGCGGTGGTCGGCGCCCACCAGCAGCCGCACCACGTGCGGCATGATCAGGCCGACGAAGCCGATCTGACCGCTCACCGCCACCATGGTGCCGATCATCAGCGCCACCACGGTGAACATCGACGCCCGGAAGCGGTGCACGTCCAGCCCCAGCGCCGTCGCCGCCTCCTCCCCGCTGAGCAGCAGGTTCAGCGGACGGCTCACCCCCAGCAGCACCGCCGTGCCGGCGAGCACCACCACGGCGGGTATCCACAGCATCGACCAGGTGGTGCCGGCGAGTCCGCCGAGCATCCAGCGCAGGGCGGACTGGGTCTTGTGCGGGTCGTTCGAGGTGACGATCAGGAAGCTGGCCAGCGCCGACAGCACCTCCGCCATGGCGACCCCGGCCAGTACCAGGCGCAGGGTGGTCATCCGCCCGCCGGAGCGGGCCAGGAAGTACACCGCGACCAGCGCGGCGAGCGCCCCGGCGAAGGCCGCCACGGGCAGGGTCACCAGCCCGAACACGGTGATGTTCAGCACCAGGACCAGCACCGCGCCGACCGAGGCGCCCGAGGAGACGCCCAACAGCATCGGGTCGGCGAGCGGATTGCGCACCAGGGCCTGGAGGGCCATGCCGGCCACTGCGAGGCCGGCGCCGACCACCGCGCAGAGCAGCACCCGCGGCAGCCGCACGTCCAGGACGATGGTCTCCCGCACCGGGGACCAGGTGGCCTCGGCGAGGCCCGGGTGCACCTGGTGCGCCAGGATGCCCCAGACCTGGCCTGCGGGCACCGACACCGAGCCGATGGCGATGCCCGCGGTGGCGGTCACCACCACCGCGGCGGCCAACAGCAGGAGCACCACCGGAAAGGGAAGTCGGGCGCGGCGCGCCCGGGCGGGGGCCGGGGCGGGCCCGGCCCCCCGGTTCACCGGGTCGGTGTCCGCGCGGGGGGCGCCCGTCACCGGAAGCGGGCCGGGTGCAGTTGCCGGGCGAGTCCGTCCACGCCCGCCGGCACCCGGACGCCGAGGACCGTGGAGGAGAGCGGCAGGACCGCGAACCGCTCGTTCTTGATGGCCGGGACGTCCTTCAGCGCGGGGTTGGCCAGCAGGAACTTCTTCTTCTGGGCGACGCTCGTGTCCCCGTAGTCGTAGATGACGATCGCTTCCGGGGCCCGCTCGGCGACCTGCTCGAACGAGACGTCACCGAACTGCTTGTCCAGGTCGGCGAAGACGTTCTGCCCGCCGGCCTGTTCGATCATCTCGTTGCCGATGCCCGCGCCGCCGGCGGTGAAGGCGGTCTTGTCGCCGCTGTCGTAGACGAAGACCTCGACCGGCTCGGTGTCGCCCAGCTTCTCCTCGACGTCCTTGAGGGCCGTGCGGACCTTCTCGATCTCCCGGTCGGCACGGTCCGGTACCCCGAACACCTTGCCGAGGGTGCGCAGTTCGGTCTCGATCAGTTCCATGCTCATCGGCCCGGGCGGACACTCCTCCACGTTCACGTAGGAGTTGACGCCGGCCTTGGCCAGCGCCTCGCGCCCGCGCCCCTCCTTCTCGTCGAAGGCGCTGGAGAAGCCGGCGTAGGCGAAGTCGGGTTCGGCGGCGAGGATGTTCTCGAAGGAGGGGTACTCGTCCGAGATGACCTCGATGCCGCGGTACGCCTCGGCGTACTCGGGCAGGATCTCGTCGTCCAGGTAGGCGGTGCCGACCATGGACTTCTCCAGCCCGAGCGCCAGCAGGATCTCGGTGACGTGCTGGTTGAGGGTGACCGCGCGCTTCGGCGGACGCTCGTAGGTCGTCTTCACCCCGCAGTTGGTGAGGGTGACGGGGAAGCCCTCGGGGGCGTCGCCCGCCGCGCGGTCCTTCCCGTCGTCACCGCCGCCGCTGCCGCAGCCGGATATCAGGAAGACGGCTGCGGCCAGCAGGGACAGGGAGCGTTTGGCCATGGTGGAGTCGGTCCTCTCACCGCGTCACGGCAGGATGCGCCGTGCCCGCGATCGGTTCGTTGGTTCAGCGCACGTCGACGGAGGGCGTGGTGCTCACTCGACGCGGCGGAGCGAAGACGTACAGGTCGAGGATCTCCGGCAGGGGAACGATCCCCGGCCCGCCGGCCCGCACCCAGGAGACGATGTCCTCGGTGGCCGCGGGGTCGTTGACCAGACCCAGCCAGACGGGACGTCCGCCGGCCGCGCGGCCGGCGGCGGACGGGCGGACCACGACCACATTGGCCTGGTCGCACACGTCCAGGCAGGCGGAGACCGTCACCGATGTCCGCGCCTGGAACCGCGCGAGTTGCGCGGCGTGGTCTGCGGGCACCTTGGCGCTGCCGCAGCAGCAGTCCCGGCACACCACGACCCGGCACGGCACCGGATCGTCGGACCGTTGCCCTTCGGGCATCCCGACTCATCCTCCCCTCTGGGGAGATCCGCCCCAGTTCTGTCGAGGAGGCGACCGCGTGAGTCTCCTGGCTCTCGGGTCACCGCTCGCCCCGCCCTTCCCACCCGCACAGGGGCAGTGGGCCGTTCGGGGTCCGCTCGCCGATCACAGTGGCGGGACCGCACCGGATTCGCACCGGTTTCCTCGTTCCGCCGTCGCCTTTCCGCGCCATCATGACAGACCCGGGCCGTGGTGCGTATGCCCAGGGCGCGGTTGCCGTGCAGGTCACACGGGCGTCCGACGGGGAGTCGGGTCCGTCGGTGCGGACGGGGCCACCGTCCGCACCGACGAGCGGGGGTCAGGCCGCGACGAGCGCCGCCTCTGCGGCGGGCCGCTCCGACCAACTGTCGGCGAGGTCCCGGCGGGCCCGGGCCACCCTGGACCGGATGGTTCCGATCGGGCAGCCGAGGGCCTCGGCGGCGTCCGCGTACGACCAGCCCAGCAACCGGGTCAGGACGAACGCCTGCCGCCGTCCGGGCTCCAGCGCTTCGAGGGCGTCCATGAAGGCCACCGACTCCTCGAAGCCGGGCAGTTGACGGGGTTGGGCGCGTTCCGCCGCCGCCAGCCAGTCGGCGGTGTCGGCGATCCGGGGTCGGGCGGAGGCCCGGCGCAGCCGGTCCACCACGACCCGGCGGGCGATCGAGAGCAGCCAGGTGCGGGCGCAGGACCGGCCGGCGAAGCCGCCGAGGCTGGTGAGCGCGCGCAGGAAGGTCTCCTGTGCCAGGTCCTCGGCCCCGGGCACGTCCGTGGTGAGGTGGGCGACGAACCGCCGCACGTCGTCGTAGGTGGCGTGCACGAAGAGTTCGGCGGCGCGCTGGTCGCCGAGCCCGGCGGCCAGGGCCCAGGTGGTGATCTCCGCGTCCCGGTGGGCGTAGCGGTCGGCCGCGGTGCCGCGGCGCGCGGTGCGCCCCGAGCCGTTCTGTTGTGAATAGGGCATGACAAATCATCCTTCGCATCCGGAATATTTCCGGCAAAGGTGAGAAAAGCGAAAAGTCGGAAAGGCAAAAGCTGACGGAAGCGTCAGCGCGCGAAGGACGGCGGGCCGCGGCGCGGCACCGCGCGCAGCAGGTCCAGCGGGGACGGGAGCCGGTCGCGGGTGGCGCGCTCCGTGGTGCCCGACGGAGGCGCCGGGAGCGGGCGGGCGCCGCCCAGGACCGCCACCGCGAACCGCAGCAGCCCGCTGAGGAACAGGTCCAGGGCCTGCCCCAGTTGGGCGAGGGAGCGCTCGCCGCGCCACAGCCACCAGCCGCACACCGCGCCCGCCAGTGCGTGGGCGCCAGTCATGGCGGAGGTCGGTGCGAGGGCGTCGAGCAGGCCCCCCAGCGCGTGCAGGGCGGCGGCGCCCTCCCCGGCCGGCATCCCGTGGGTGCCCGGCGGCATGACGTGGCCCGCGTGCGGCCCGTGCCCGGGCGTCGGGTCCGGGGGGTCGTGGGCCAGTCCGAACAGGGCGTGCAGGGCGAGCTGGACGGCCGAGCTCACCACGATCACCGTGCCCGCGGAGCGCGGCCGGCGGCTCAACCACCAGCCGACCAGGGCCACGGGGGGCACGGCGAGCAGGTACCCGCCCGGGGCGGGCGAGGCCCCCGACGCGAGGTCGTGACCGAATCCGGACACCGCGACGCACACGGCGACGAGGATCGCCGTGTGGACGAAGCGGAGTGGGGTTCCGGCTCCCATGGTGGTCATGGTGCCAGTGGGATGCCCTACCGGGGCAAGGGAGTTGACGGAACAGTTGGCGCGATCGGGTCCGTTTCCGGACACCCGGGCGCTGTGACCCATGTCACCGGAGCGGGTGGGGAACTTTCCGTACCGCAGGTCCGACCACTGGGCGACCGCCGTGCGCTCGCCCGTACGTTCCCCCCTCGCACGTGACAGATGCGGAGCTCCTGCCGTGAACCTCCCCCACGACCGCGCCGCCCCCGGCGCCGAGTCCACGCCCGCGACCGACGTGCCCGGCCCCCCTCCCGGAGTCGTCCCGCCCCGATCGCCCCGATCGGCCCCCCGCGTCACGCTCCGTTCCGACCTGCGGGCCGGTTTCCTCGACGGATCGGTGGCCCTGCTGGTCACCGCCGCCGTGTTCGTCCTGATCTACGTCCGCATCAAGGCCGGGACCTCCTCCACCCTCACCGTGATGCCGTTCATGGCCGACGCCGGAGCCTTCTGGCTCTACTTCCTCAGCCAGGCGTTCGGCTGGTCCGCGCTGCTCTGGGCCTGGGGCACGGTGATCCTCGGGCTGCTGCTGTCCGGGCCCCGCCCCGCACGGCTGCCGTGGTCCGTCGCCCGGCTGGAGCGCCTCCACCGCACCACCAGCCTCAACACCATCGCCCTGATCGCGGCGCACGCCCTGCTGTTCGCCGCGGAGCTGATCCGGTACGACTCCGACGCCTGGTACGCCGCCACCGCCACCGCCTTCGTCGAGACCTTCGTCCCCGGCGGCTACGACTCGGGCACCGGCCGGATCGCCATCCCCATCGGGCAGGCGGCCCTCTACCTCGCCATCCCGCTCGGCCTGCTCTTCTACGTCCGCCACCGCATCGGACCCAAGACCTGGCGGGTCCTGCACCGCTTCGTCCTCGTGGTCTACGTCCTCAGCGTCTGGCACACCCTGCTCTACGGAACGAACGTCTGGTACGACGGCTGGTTCCGCACCGCCGTCTGGCTGCTCCAACTCCCCGTCGCCGCACTGTTCCTGGCGCGACTGCTGCGTCCCGCGCGTCGCTCCCAGCGACTCGGCCGGCCCGGTGCGGGGGCGCCGACGCGGCTGGCCTGGGCGGCGCGGTTCACCGGCCGGCTGACCGTCGTCGCGGTGCTCGTCGCCCTGGTGGCCGTGCTGGCCACCGGGCGGGACGGGGGACGCGTCCGGCCGCCCGCCGACACCACCTCCAGCCACACCGACCACGACTGAACCGCCCTCACGACGGTCGACCGACCGCTGGTGAACGCGGACGACGGAGGGTGATCCCCTTCGGCCGGGCCCGGCCCCGCCGAGGCCGCGGATCTCTCCTCCACCGCGCTCACCAGCGGTTTTCGCATGTCCGGAGGGCGCCGTCCGGCAGGTTCCCGAGCGGTGCGGGGCCGGGCCCGCTCACCCCTCTCAATACCCCCCTGGGTATTTGTTATGGTGAGGGGGATGGATACCCCGGGGGGTACAGCAGAGGAGTGTGCAGTCGTGTTCTTCGTCGACACCCTGGACTTCGAGGGCCTGGGCAACCGCAGCTACCTGGCCGGCGGCCCGCGGACCGCGGTGGCCGTCGACCCGCCGCGCGACATCGACCGGCTCCTCGCCGTGGCGGCCCGCCGCAACGTGCGGATCACCCACGTCGTCGAGACCCACCTGCACAACGACTACGTGACCGGCGGCCTCGAACTGGCCCGGGTCAGCGGCGCCCACTACCTGGTGCCCGCCGCCGCCTCGGTCTCCTTCGCCCGCACCCCCGTCCACGACGGCGACACGGTGCAGATCGACACCGGGCTGACCCTGCGGGCGCTGGCCACCCCGGGACACACCCCGCACCACACCTCGTACGTGCTGACCGAGGACGGCCGTGACGTCGCCGCCTTCACCGGCGGCTCCCTGCTCATCGGCGGAGTCGGCCGCCCCGACCTGGTCGAGCCCCGGCTCACCGAGGAACTGGCCCGTGCCCAGCACGCCTCCGCGCACCGACTGGCCGACGCCCTCGCCGACGACGTCCCGGTCCTGCCCACCCACGGGTTCGGCAGCTTCTGCTCCTCGGGCGCGGGCGGCGGCAACGCCTCCACCATCGGCGCCGAACGCCGGGGCAACGCCGCACTGACCCACGACGCCGCCACCTTCGTCGCCGCCCTGCTGGCCGACCTGGAGGACGTCCCCGCGTACTACGCCCACATGGGACCCGCCAACGCCGCGGGGCCCGCACCGATCGACCTCACCCCGCCGCGCACCGCCGACGCGGACGAGATCGCCGCCCGGCTCGCCGCCGGGGAATGGGTGGTCGACCTGCGCAGCCGGGTCGCCTTCGCCCGCGGGCACGTCACCGGGGCGCTGAACTTCGAGGGCGACGGCAAGCTCGCCACCTACCTCGCCTGGCTGATCCCCTGGGGCAAGCCGGTCACCCTGCTCGCCGAGACGCCCGAACAGATCGGTGCCGCCCAGCGCGAGCTCGCCCGGGTGGGCATCGACCGGCCCGCCGCCGCGGCCAGCGGCGACCCCCTCAGCTGGGTGCGCCAGGGGGAGGACCTCGCGACCTTCCCCCGCGCCACCTTCGCCGAGCTGGCCGCGTTGCGCGCCGCCACCGACCCCGCCGCGCCGGCGGAACCGGTGGTCGTCCTGGACGTCCGCCGGGACTCCGAGCACGCCGCGGGCGCCGTCACCGGAGCGGTCCACGTCCCCCTGCACCAGTTGCGGGGCCGACTGGCCGAGATACCTCCGGGCGTGGTGTGGGTGCACTGCGCGGGCGGCATGCGCGCCGCCATCGCGGCCTCGCTGCTGGACGCGGCCGGCCGCACCGTGGTGGCCGTCGACGACGGCTTCGACGCCGCGGTCCGGGCCGGACTCACCTGACGGACCCGGCACCACCGCACTGCCCGTACCACCAGCACCATCCGGAGCGCACCATGTGTCCCCCCTGTCGACCCCAAGGGCCCCGCGCCGCGGCGGCCGCCGCCGTCCACGGGGGCGGGCCGTCATGAACGAACTGCTCCTCGCCCTGGCCGCCGGCGGCGCCGTGGGGCTCACGCTCGGCGCCCTGGGCGCCGGGGGCGCGATCATCGCCGTCCCCGCACTGATCTACCTCCTCGGGTTCACCCCCGCCGAGGCGACCACCGCGAGCCTGCTGGTGGTCTCCCTCACCTCGCTGACGGCCCTGTACGCCCACGCCCGGACCGGAGCCGTCCGCTGGCGCGCGGGACTCCTCTTCGCCGCGGCCGGACTGCTCCCCGCAGCGGTCGCCGGCATCCTGGCGACGCGGCTGCCCGCGGCCCTGCTGACCGCTGCCTTCGCGCTGGTCGCGGCCGTGGCCGCGGTACGGATGCTGCGCCCCGCAACCCCGACCGGGACGGACGCCGTGCGGCCGGGCCGGGCCGCGGCGGCGGGCGCCGGACTGGGGGCGCTGACCGGGCTGCTCGGTGTGGGCGGCGGGTTCCTCGCCGTACCGGCGCTGGTGGCAGTGCTGGCCTTCGAGCTCCGGGCGGCGGTGGCCACCAGCCTGTTGGTCGTCTCGACGAACTCGCTGGTCGCCCTGAGCGCCCGCGGGGGCGCCGCGGGCGCGGTCGACTGGGCGGTGGTCGGGCCCTTCGCCGCCGCGGCGATCCTGGGTGCCTGGGACGGCAAGCGCCTGGGGGCGAAGCTCCCGGACGCGGTGGTCCGCCGGGTGTTCGCCGGCGTCCTGCTGACGGTGGCCCTGGTGATGCTCGTGGACGCACTCCGATGAGGGCGCGGACGGAGCACCGCGCCCGGCCCGCGGCGGGGCCGGGCGGTCCGGCGGTCAGGCCAGGGAGAGGAAGAGCTTCTCCAGACGGGCCCGCATCCGGTCCCGGTCCTCCGGCTCGGACATGTCCTCGTCGGTCAGACAGCGCTCCAGGCCCGTCGCGATGATCGCGAAACCGGCCCGGTCCAGGGCCCGGGAGGCCGCGGCGAGCTGGGTGACCACATCGGCGCAGTCCCGGCCCTCCTCGATCATCTTGATCACTCCCGTGATCTGACCCTGCGCCCTGCGCAGTCGGTTGACCACGGTCTTCAGTTCCTCGGCCGCCAAAGCCAGCTCCACGGCACTCTCCGTTCTCTATACCCCTACGGGTATTCTATCGGAGGGGCGCGGCGCACCGGAAACACCCGTTCACCGCACCACCCAGCACAGGAAGAAGGCACGACACCGTGACGGCAACCCCCATCACCTCCGCACTCACCCCCGACCAGGCCGCCCGACGGATCGACACGCTCACCGTGATCGACGTCCGGACCCCGGGGGAGTACGCTTCCGGCCACCTCCCGCAGGCCCTGAACATCCCGCTGGACGACCTCCGCGCTGCGCTGCCGGACCTCCAGGCCGCCGCCGACCGCGGCGACCTGCTGATCGTGTGCGCCTCCGGCAACCGCTCCGCGCAGGCGTGCGCCACCCTGGCCGCCGAGGGCCTCGGCGCCGCGACCCTCACCGGGGGCACCACCGAGTGGGCGCGCCTCGGATACGCGCTCGACCGCCCCGAGGGCGGCCGGGCGGTCTGGGCGATGGAGCGCCAGGTCCGCCTCGCCGCGGGCTCGATGGTCCTCGCCGGGCTGCTCGCCGGCCGCCGTTGGGGCGGCGCCCGCTGGGTCTCCGCGGGCATAGCCGGCGGACTGGTGTTCTCGGCGGTCACCAACACCTGCGGAATGGCGCAGGTGCTCTCCCGACTGCCGCACAACCGCGCCCGCGCCTGCGACCTGAACACCGCGCGCGACGCACTGCGCGCCCCCGGCGCGCCGGTCGAGTAGCGCCCGCCCTCCCGCCGCACGCGCCCCCGGGCCCGCCGGATCCCCGGCGCCGGCCCGGGGGCGCGGTGGCGCCCCGCGGTCCCCGGTCCCGGTGCGTTCGCCCTCCCGGACGCGCGTCGACCGGTGCCCGCCGGGCATGACGGGCCCGGGGGTGGGTAGCTGACACGAGGGAGGCGCTCCCGGGCGGCGGGCGTCCCCGGCGGCCCGGGCACCCGGTCCCGCGCGGAGCCCCACGGAGGACGCCTTGCTGACCATCGACCCGCCCCGTCGCCCCGCCACCCCGCCGCCCCGGCTCGGTCCGCCGCCCCGGCCCCGCCGCCCCACCGCCGGCCCCGGCGTGGTCATCGTCTCCCCGGACGTCGACGCCAGCCTCGCCTGGGCCGGCCGGCTGCACCGGGCGGGCCCGCCCCGGTACCTCGTCCGCCGCTGGGGCGACCACCGCGGCTACGAGCACCTGCGACGCGCCCCCGGGGTGCTCGCCCTGCTGGACGTGCCGCACCCCGAGTCCGGCGCCGAACTCGTCCAACGGATCAGGTCCTTGCGGCTGCTCGCCCCGGTCGCCGTGGCCACCGCACACCGGGTCGACCACGCCGCACTGCTCTCGGCCGGTGCCGTGAACGTCCTTCGGCGCAACAGCGCCGAGAGCGCGCTCGCCGCCCGGATCGAAGCCGATCTGCGCTGGCTGCGGCGCGGGCCCGCCCCCGGCCCCGGGCGACGCGAACCCCTCCGGCCCTACCGCAGCCAGTCCCTGTTGCTGGGCATCCTGCTGGCCGTGCGCTCCCCGCTCTGCTGCCACGACATGCGCTGGCTGCTCGGGGACGCGGCCCGCCCGATGAGCCTGCGCGCCCTGCGTGCCCGGGTGGCACGCCTCGCCCCCCACCTGGCCCGCCACGGACTGGTGTGCCACCGCCAGGTGCGCTGGGGAGCGGACACCCTCACCGTGCACCCTGCGGCCCAGGGGCGCGCCTGAGCTGCCGGCCCCCGCCGACCGCCCGGCGCACCCCCTCCGACCAGCGGGGACGGCCGCCCGGCGTTGCTACCGTGGGCGCATGGTGAGCGAGACGCGATCCCCCCACGGCCGCCGGGCCCAACTCCGGGACTTCCTCCGCACCCGTCGGGCGCGGCTGACCCCCGAGGACGTGGGCCTGCCGCCCGGGGAGCGCCGGCGCACCCCGGGCCTGCGCCGGGAGGAGGTGGCGATCCTGGCCGGCGTCGGGGTGTCCTGGTACACCTGGTTGGAACAGGGCCGCGACATCAACGCCTCCGCCGAGGTGCTGGACGCCGTCGCCCGCACCCTGCGGCTCAGCGGACCGGAACGCGTCCACCTGTACCTGCTGGCCGGGCTCAACCCGCCGGCCGCCGGGCCGGTGCGCACCGAGGTCACCCCCCAGTTGCAGGGGCTGATCGACGCCTGGGCGCCCCGCCCGGCGATCCTGCGGGACCGGCACTGGAACCTGGTGGTGGTCAACGACTCGGCCCGGGAGGTCTTCGGGTACGAAACGACCGACCACAACTGTCTGTTCACCTTCTTCACCAATCGCCGCTACCGGTCCGCGCACACCGACTGGGAACGGATCGCCCCTGAGGTCGTCGCGGCCTTCCGCGCCGACTACGCACGTCACCCCGGCGACCCGGAGTTCGGTCGGATCGTCGACGAACTCAGCGCGTCGAGCGCCGAGTTCGCTGCCCTGTGGGCGCGGCACGACGTGGCCGAGGTGACCCAGGCGGTCAAGGCGATACACCACCCGGAACTGGGCCGCATGGTCTTCGACACCACCGTCCTCGCCCTCGCCGAGTGGCCCGGCCACCGCCTGGAGCTGCAGAACCCGCAGCCCGGCAGCGGCACCGCCGCCAAGCTCGACGCCCTGGCCGCCGCCCGGTCCGCGCGGGCGCACTGACGACTCCGCCCCAGGGTGGTGGTGCCGGTACCAGGTTCGTCCCGCACTGCCGGCCCCGCCCGGCCGGCCCGAGGCTGGGCGCATGACCACCGACACCGCTCGTTTCGCGAACAAGACCGCGCTCATCACCGGAGGCGCCAGCGGCATGGGCTTCGCCGTCGCCCGCCGCCTGCTGGACGAGGGGGCCCGGGTCGTCCTGACCGGACGCGACCAGGCCCGACTGGACGCCGCCGCCGACCGGTTGGCCGCCGGCGACCGGGTCCTGACCGTTCGCCAGGACGCCTCCGACATCCCCGGCACCCAGACCCTCGCCGACCGGATACGCGACCACCACGGCAGCCTCGACGTCCTGTTCGCCAATGCCGGGGTCGCCTCCTTCCAGCCCGCCGCCGAGGTCACCGAGGACGAGTTCGACCGGGTCGTCGGAACCAACCTGAAGGGCGTCTTCTTCACCGTCCAACGGGCCCTCCCCCTGCTCGGCGCGGGATCCTCGGTGGTGATCAACGCCTCCTGGACCGCCCACCGCGGGCTGCCCAACGGCTCGCTGTACTCGGCGACCAAGGCCGCGGTGCAGAGCCTGGCCCGCACCCTCGCCGCCGAACTGGGCCCGCGCGGCATCCGGGTGAACACGGTGAGCCCCGGCTACATCGACACGCCGATGTACCGTCAGGAGGTCGACCCCGCCACGGAGGCCGCCGTGACCGCGCAGATCGCCGCCCGCCGCATCGGCACCGCCGAGGACGTGGCCGAGGTCGTCGCCTTCCTCGCCTCCGACCGCGCCGCCTACGTCAACGGTCAGGACCTGCTCGTCGACGGCGGTCTGGTGGCCGCCGTCCCCGCCGCGCTCTGACCCCGCGACCGCTCCTCACCTCCCGTTCCGTCGCCGCCCGACGGCCCGCCCCGTACCCAGGCACCAGTCGGGGTCGCCATACTGGACGGGCCAACAGGCGCTGACGGTGAGACGACGGGGGCGACGACGGGAGATGACCGACACCAGGGTGATCCAGGGCCGCTACCGACTGGTCGACGTGATCGGACGGGGCGGCATGGGCGAGGTGTGGCGGGCCAGGGACGAGTCCCTGGGCCGGGCCGTGGCCGTGAAGTGCCTCAAGACGCTCGGCCCGCACCACGACCCGGCCCACGCACGGGTGCTCAGGGAGAGGTTCCGGCGCGAGGCCCGGGTGGCGGCGGGACTCCAGCACCGGGGCGTGACCGTCGTCCACGACTTCGGCGAGTGGGACGGTTCGCTGTTCCTGGTGATGGAACTCCTGGAGGGCCGCAACCTCAGTCAACTCCTGGCGGACCACGGACCGCACCCGCTGCCCGTCGACGAGGTCCTCGACATCGCCGAACAGGTGGCCTCGGCCCTCGCCTACACCCACGAACAGGGCATCGTGCACCGGGACCTGAAGCCCGCGAACATCATGCGCACGGCCGACGGCACGGTGAAGATCTGCGACTTCGGCATCGCCCGGTTCGGCCAGGGCCACGGGACCGGACGCACCTCGCGCCTGACCCACACCGGCATCGCCATGGGCACGCCCCACTACATGTCGCCGGAGCAGATCGTCGGCTCCGAGGTCGACCGGCGCAGCGACCTGTACTCCCTCGGCTGCGTCCTCTACGAGATCGCCACCGGCGCCCCGCCGTTCGACCACGACGACGCCTGGGCGGTGCTCATCGGGCACCGCGACACCCAGCCCGAGCCGCCCCGCAGTCACCGCGCCGAACTGCCCGCCCACTTCGAGTCGATCGTCCTCGACCTGCTGGCCAAGGAGCCCGGTGCCCGCCCCCGCGACGCCCGGGAACTGGCGCACCGGCTCAGCGACGGCCGCGGCCCCGTCCGCCACCCGGTGACCTCGTGCCCCGCCCCGGCTTCCGAGGGGCACCCTCCGCAGCCCGACCGCTCCGGCCCGCTGCCCTCGTGGACCAGCGGCATGACCTTCGGCCGGATGGCCGCCGCCGGCGTTGCCCCCCCCCCCCCCCCGACCCCGCCCGCCGGACTGACCGCCGAGTGGATCGCCCGCCCGCCGACCGGCCGCACCCGGGCCGTCCCCGTTCCGGAACGTCCCGCGCCCGCCCCGGAGACCGTGGCCGTCCTGGTGTCCCGGCACAACGCGGGGCTGAGCCTCGGCCGGCTCGGACGCTGGGCCGAGGCGGGGGAGGTGCACCGCTCGGTGGCCGCCGAACGGGAACACGCCCTGGGCCCCGACCACCCGGACACCCTGGCCAGCCGGTACGAGGTCGCGTTCACCCTCAGCCGCACCGGCCGCGCCCCGGACGCCCTGCGCGAGTACGAGCGGGTCACCCGGGGACGGGAACGGGTCCTGGGCGCCGACCACCCCGACACCCTCGCCGCCCGCCAGGAGACGGCCTACGTCCTCGGGCAACTCGGCCGCCACTTCGACGCCCACCAGGTGTACACGGCCGTCCTCGACGCGCGCGAGCGCACCATGGGCGCCGACCATCCCGACACCCTGCGCTGCCGACACAACCTCGCCTTCAACCTCAGCCGACTCGGACGCCTGGAGGACTCCCACCGGATGGCCGGCCAGGTGGCCGAGGCCCGCACCCGGGTGCTGGGGGCCGACCACCCGGACACCCTGGTCACCCGCTACGAAGTCGCCTACGCGCTGGGCCAGTTGGGTCGGTGGACGGAGGCCCTCGACACCTACCGCGAGGTGGCCCGGGCCCGGGCCCGTTCCCTGGGCGCCGACCACCCCGACACCCTCGCCGCCCGCTACGAGGTCGGCATCAGCCTGGGCCGTCTCGGCCACAGCGCCGAGGCCCTGGAGCTGTACAAGGAACTGATCGCCGACCGGACCCGGGTGCAGGGCGCCACCCACCCCGAGACCTTGCGGGCCCGGCACGGGCTCGGAGTCAACCTCGGCCGGCTCGGCCGTTGGGAGGAGGCCCTCGGCGAGGCCCGCGAGGTGTGCACCATCCGGGAGCACGCCCTCGGCGGCGACCACCCCGACACCCTGGCCAGCCGCCGGGAGGTGGCCGTGGGGCTGGGCTGGTTGGGGCACTGGGAGGAGGCCATGGCCGCGTACCACACGGTGGCCGAAGCCCGGGCCCGGGTGCTGGGCGCCGACCACCCCGACACCCTCGCCAGCCGCAACGACGAGGCGCACTGCCTGGAGCAACTGGGGCGGGGCACCGAGGCGGTGGAGCTGTACCGGCAGGTCGCCGCCCTGCGCCAGGGCGCCGCCGGGCCCTGACGGCGACGCGCGGCTCCACCCGGTGCGCACTGGCCCCGCCGGTGCGGCCGTGCTACCAAGGGCCCATGCCCGCGGAACCCGACTACGACGCCGTGATCGTCGGCGGTGGGCACAACGGCCTCACCGCCGCCGCCTACCTGGCCCGGGCGGGCCGGCGCGTCCTGGTGCTGGAACGGCTGCCCCGCACCGGGGGAGCGGCCGTGTCGACCCGTCCCTTCCCCGGCGTGGACGCGCGGCTGTCCCGCTACGCCTACCTGGTGAGCCTGTTCCCGCCGCGGATCGCCGCCGACCTCGGCCTGCGGTTCGCGGTGCGGAAGAGGCCGGTGTCCTCGTACACCCCGACCGTGCGCGGCGGCCGGCCCACCGGCCTCCTCGTCGGCGGGGACCCGGCCCGCACCCGGGCCTCCTTCGCCCGGCTGACCGGCGACGACCGCGAGCACACCGCCTGGCAGGAGTTCGCCGCCCTGACCGGACGCGTCGCCCGGCGGGTCTTCCCCACCCTCACCGAGCCGCTGCCCACCCGGGACGGACTGCGGGCACGGATCGCCGACGACACCGCCTGGCGGTCGCTGTTCGAGGAACCCCTCGGCATCGCCCTCGAAGAACGGTTCCGGGACGACCTGGTGCGCGGAGTGCTGCTCACGGACGCCCTGATCGGCACCTTCACCGACGCCCACGACCCCTCGCTGCGCCAGAACCGCTGCTTCCTCTACCACGTCATCGGCGGCGGCACCGGCGACTGGAACGTGCCCGTGGGCGGCATGGGCACCCTCACCGACGCGCTGGCGCACACCGCCCGCGCGGCCGGCGCCGAGATCGCCACCGGTCACGAGGTCACCCGGATCGCGACGGACGGACGCACCGCCGAGGTCGCGTTCCGCACCGACGCGGCCGAGGGCCGGGTCGACGCCCGGCACGTCCTGGTCAACGCCGCCCCCCGGGAACTGGCCGCCCTCCTCGACGAGGGCGCCCCGCCCGCCGCCGAAGGCTCCCAGCTCAAGGTCAACATGCTGCTGCGGCGGCTGCCGGCGCTGCGCGACCGGTCGGTCGACCCGCGCGAGGCGTTCGCCGGCACCTTCCACGTCGCCGAGGGCTACCGCGCGCTGGCCACCGCGTACACCGAGGCGGCGGCCGGCACCCCGCCCACGACGCCGCCGTCCGAGATGTACTGCCACTCCCTCACCGATCCCACCGTCCTCGCGCCCGAACTGGTGCGCCGCGGCTACCAGACGCTGACCCTGTTCGGCCTGCACGCGCCCGCCCGGCTCTTCGACGGCACGACCGCGGTCCGCGAGCGGCTCCTCGCCGCCACCCTGGCCGCCGTGGACGAGCACCTCGCCGAACCGCTCGCCGACTGCCTGGCCGAGGACGCCGAGGGACGGCCCTGCATCGAGGCCCGCACCCCCCTCGACCTGGACCGGGAACTGCGCCTGCCCGGCGGCCACATCTTCCACGGGGACCTCGCCTTCCCCCACCTCGACGACGGAACGCCCCCGGGGAGCGCCGCCGCCCGGTGGGGCGTGGCCACCGCCCACCCGAACGTCCTGCTGTGCGGGGCCGGAGCGGTGCGCGGCGGCGGGGTCAGCGGGGTCCCGGGCCACAACGCGGCCATGGCCGTGCTGGAGTCGGCTGCCGGCCGCTGACCGGCGGGCCTCAGTCGGCCGAACGGACCCACCCCACCGCGACGAGGGCCGCCCCGTCGGCCGGACGGCGGTCGTCGAAGACCCGCCGCCCGTCATCCACCCGCAGCCCCGCCACGTACACCCCCCGCCCCAGGTACCTCCGGTCCGTGCCGTAGCGCCAGCGCAGCCGCACCGCCTCGCCCCGCCACGGGGAGAGGTCGGCCTCCGCCCGGTGCCAGACCCGACCGGACCAGCCGCTCACCGTCCCGTCCGGGTGCTCCACGGGGGGCGCGTCCGGCCGCGCGGTGCGCAGCGGCACCGGCCGCCACGCGCCGTCCCCCTCGGTGGACGCCTCCAGGCACAGGCCGTCGGCGCCGGGCTCGGTGTCCCACCACAGGGCGCACCGCAGCCTCGGGCGCTCGCCGGTGAGGGCCAGGACGGGCAGCGCCAGGGTCGCCGTCGTCGCGTGCGCCGTCCCGCCGAACCACGCGGTGCGCCGCCCCCGCGGCGGGCGCACCGCAACGGCCCGGGCCAGGTGGTCGGCGGCGGCCACCCGCGGCGCCGAACCGGATCGCCAGCTGCGCACCGGGTGCACGGAGTTGGCGAGGAGCACCAGGAAGGTGTCGGTGCTCGGGTCGAGGACCAGGGAGGTACCGGTGAACCCGGTGTGGCCCGCGGTGCGCGGAGTGGCCATCGCCCCCATGTACCAGTGCTGGTACAGCTCGAACCCGAGGCCGTGCTCGTCCCCCGGGAAGGCGGAGTTGGCGTCGGTGAACATCAGGTCCACGGACTCCGGCCGCAGGATGCGGGTCCGCCCGTAGGCGCCGCCGTTCAGCAGCGTCCGCGCCAGCACCGCGAGGTCCCAGGCGCGCGAGAACACCCCCGCGTGGCCGGCGACCCCGCCGAAGGCGTGGGCGTTCTCGTCGTGGACCTCCCCCCACACCAGCCCCCGCTCCAGCCCGGACCAGGGGGGACGGGCGTCCTCGGTGGCGGCGATCCGGGGCCGCCACGAGGTGGGCGGGTTGAAGCGGGTCCCCCGCATCCCCAGCGGCCCGGTGACCTCCTCGTGCAGCAGTGCGTCCAGGGACCGTCCGGTGAGCCGTTCCAACAGGAGTTGGAGGGCGATCAGATTGAGGTCCGAGTAGAGGTACCCGGTGCCCGGCGGGTGCTGCGGCGCCTCCTGCCACAGCCGGTCGAGCCGCGCCTGCCGGGTGGGCTCGGCGTACAGCGGCAGCCAGGACCGCAGCCCGGAGGTGTGGGTGAGCAACTGGCGCACCGTGATGTCCTGCTTCCCGGCCGCCGCGAACTCCGGCAGCCGGGTGGCGACCGTCTCCTCCAACGCCAACGCCCCGCGCTCGCACTGCTGCACCGCCAGCAGCGAGGTGAACAGCTTGGACACCGACGCCAGGTCGAAGACGGTGTCCTCGGCCATCGGGATCTGCTGCGCCGGCGGGAACTCCACCCCGCGGTCGGTGCGCTCGTCGTACCCCGCGTAGCGCACCGCCGTCCCGATCGGCCGGTGCAGCGCCACGGTGTCGCCGCGCCCGGCCAGGAGGACGGCGCCCGCGTACCAGGGACGGGTGGGGGAGGGGTGCAGGAACCGCTCCGCGTCGGTGACCAGACGCTCCAGGTGCGGGGCGAGCAGTCCGGCCCGCCGGGCGCTGCCCCGGCGCAGCCTCGGGGCGCCGTCGCGGCTGCCGCGCCCCGGCGCCGCCCCGCAGACGCCCGCCGCCAGGGGCACCAGCGTCAGGGCCCCGCCCAGGGCCAGGGTGCGCGCGCCGAGGGCACGTCGGCTCACCCCGGGGGCGGTGACGGGTGCGGCCACGGGCTCGGGCGGGTCGGCCGGGGCGGTGGGGGGCATGGGCGGACCTCCAGGGCGGGGCGCGGTGCGTCCGGACGTCGGCGGACGAGCCCGAGGGTGTGCTCGGGCCCGCGCGGTGTCAACACCGCCCGCGGTGCGGCGACCGGATCCGTCACCCGGGGAGCGGCACCGGGCCGACCGCCTGCCGCGTCGATCCGAAGGGACCTGACGGGTCGTCCTCGCACCGGGCCCGACGGCCCCCGGGGGGTTCCGGTGATTCTTCATGACACGTGACCTTCGGCCCTGTCCTGCACTCGCCCGGTGCGACAGGGTGGCAGCAGAACAGTCGATCACGACGGTGACGCGGCCCCGGCCCGTGACCGCGTGTCGACGCAGACGCCGGAGACGAGGAACACATGAGCACCCTGCCCGTCATCGCCGCGGTGGACGGATCGGACAGCAGCCTGCGCGCCCTTGACTGGGCGTTGGCGGAGGCCGAGCGGCGCGACACCAGTCTGCGCGTCGTCCACGTCCGCCAGTACGCACCCACCAACCAGCCCGAGGTCCTGCTCTCCGGGGAGCCCGAGCCCGCGGTCGACCCCGTTCTCACCCAGGTCCGCAACCGGCTGGCCGACCGGTCGGGGACGCCGGCCGTCGAGTACGTGGACTACGAGGGCGCCCCGGCTTCCGTCATCCCCGGGCTCGGTGACTCCGCCCAGCTGATCGTGCTCGGTTCGCGGGGCCGGGGCGGCTTCGCCAGTCTGCTGCTGGGTTCCAACGGCATGGCCGCGGCCCGTGACGCCTCCTGCCCGGTGGTGGTCGTCCCGGTGGAGGGCCGCGAGGTACAGAACGCCGCCGAGGTCGAGCCCGGCCCGCGGGTGGTCGTCGGTGCGTCCGCCGAGGTGCCCGACGCGCACACCCTCGCCTTCGCCTTCGCCGCCGCCGACCGGATGGGCGCCCGGCTGGACGTGGTGTCCGCCTTCCCCTGGCCCGAGTACGTGTGGACGGCGGCCGGCGGCTTCGTCCCCTCGCAGTCCGACCAGCAGGCCGCGCAGGACGAGACCGTCGCCCTGGTCCGCGACATCGTCGCCCCCCATCGGGAGGAGTTCCCGGACGTGCGGGTGGCCGTGATCGCCGCGCCGGGTGACGCGGCCGGCCACATCGTCGGTGCCTCCAAGGACGCGGAGCTGATCGTGGTGGGCCGCCACCGGCGACGGCTGCTGAAGCCGGCCCGGCTGCTCGGCTCGGTCACCCAGGCGGTGCTGCTCCACGCGGCGAGCCCGGTCGCGGTCGTCCCGCCGGAGGAGGGCACCGAGGGCTGACGCCCCGAGCCGGGGCGGCCGGTCGGTCCGAGTGCCCGGACCGACCGGCCGCCTCCCGTCAGTGCAGCACCACGCAGCCCCGCTCGGTCAGGGCGCGCAGCAGGGCCGCCGGCACCTCGACCGGGTTCCACCGCAGGTCCAGCTTCTCCAGCGCCGGGAGCTCGGCCAACCAGTCGGGCAGCGACCGCAGCGCGTTGCCGCGCAGGTCCAGGCGGCGCAGCGCGGGCAGCCCCCGCAGGGCCGTCGGCACGGAGACCAGGGCGTTCTCCCGGAGCTCCACCTCCCGCAGTCGGGTCAGACCGGTGAACGAGGACGGCAGTCCCCCCAGCCGGTTCCCCCGGAGCCACAGTTCCCGCAGGGAACGCAGCGCGCCCAAGGCGTCGGGGAGCGCGGTGAGCCCGTTGTGCTGGGCCCGCAACTCCGTCAGCGCGGCCAAGCCCCCGAGGGCGGCGGGCAGCGCGGTCAGCCGGTTCTCGCCCACGTTCAGGTAGCGGAGCCGGTGGAGCCGGCCCAGCGCGTCGGGGAGCGAGGCCAACCGGTTGTCGTGCAGGTAGAGGCACCGGTCCAGGCCCGTCAGGGCGCCGAGGGCGGCGGGGAGCGCGGTGAGCCGGTTGTGCCCCAGGTCCAGGGTGTGGAGGTGGCGCAGGGTGCCGATCCGCTCGGGCACGGAGGTCAGGGCGTTCTCTGCGAGGACCAGCATCCGCAGCCGCGGGTGCGCCCAGACCTCCTCGGGCACCCCGCCGCGCTGCTGCCGCCAGTAGTCGAGGGCCTCGGGGTCTTCGCGCGGCCCGTCGCCGACGGTCACGGCCACAGCAACTCCGTGCGCCAGCCCTCGGGGGTGCGCACGTACCGCAGCCGGGTGTGCCGTCGGGTCGCATCGCCCTGCCAGAACTCCACGGTCTCGGGCCGCACGGCGTGCAGGGTCCAGCCGGGTGCGACGCGCTCCGGGTCCCGTGCGAGCAGGGCCAGGGCCCGCGCCACGGCGCGGTCCCGTTCGGCGAGGTCGGCCAGGGGCCGGGACTGCTTGCCCAGGAGCGTCTCGGCCCGTGCTCCGGGGCTGCGGGCCAGGAAGTCGGCGGCGGCCCGCTCCGGGTCCTCCCGGACCACCGGGCCCCGTACCCGCACCTGCCGGGCGAGGGCCGACCAGTAGAAGGTCAGGGCGGCGTAGGGGTGCTCCGCGAGGTGACGGCCCTTCTCGCCGTGCGCGTCCGAGGCGAACCGCCACCCGTTCTGGTCCACGTCCTTGAGGATCAGCACCCGGGCCGCCGGATCGCCCTGGGCGTCCACCGTCGACACGGTCATGGCGTGGGGTTCGCGGACCCCCGCCCGCACGGCGTGCCGCAGCCACTGCACGAACAGTTCGGCGGGCGTGTCCGGTGCCGTCGAAGGATCGAAGTCGGGCAGTTCCCCGGCGAACACCTCCAGTCCCCGCAGGAACGGGCGCATTCCCTCCGCCCCGCCTCCGACGGGTGGGAGGTCGGTCGTTCCCGGTGCTGGTCGGTCCACCGCAGGCCCCCTGATCGGTCACTCACCGTTGCTAATGGTTGGTGCTGAACCTACCATTAGGCAGCTACGCTGGGGCCATGGTCGCCGCAGCATCCGCCCCCTCCCGCGGGCACACCGTGCTCACCCTGGACCTGGCGCTCACCCTGCGTCACGACGGGCGCGGCGGGGTCGCCGACGACCTGACCGTTCCCGCGGACCTCACCGCATGGGTCCGGCAGCGCTCCACCGTCTTCGCGACCGGTCTCGACGCCGTCCGCTACACAGCAGATCCAGCCAATCTCCAGGAGGTCCGGTCGCTGCGGTCCGCCGTTCGCGCGCTGTTCGCCCGGGCGGTGCGTCCGGCCCCGCCGAGCCGCGCCGACGCCCACCGCCTCCCGACCGTTCCCCAGGCCCTCGCGGTGCTGAACGCCGCGGCCCGCCGGGTGCCCGTGGTGCCCGTGCTGGCCTGGCCCGAAGGGGCCGCACCCGCGCTGGACGCCACCCCCGCCGCCCGGGCCGTCGCGGGTGACCTGCTGATCACTTCCCTCGCCGGTGCCGCCGGCGCCTTCCTGACGGGCCCGGACGCGGAGCGCCTGCGCGTCTGCCCCGGCCCCCGGTGCGTGCGCTACTTCCTCAAGGAGCATCCCCGTCAGGGCTGGTGCACACCCTCCTGCGGCAATCGCGCCAGGGTCGCCCGACACCACGAACGGCAGCGTGCGACGCCGTGAGAACGGGTCCGTGGACCTCTCCAACCCCACGGCGGAATCCGGCCCGCGACACGTACCATGTCCTCATGTCCTTCCTCCGCCGCCGCAGTGCCGCGACCCCTGCGGGCCCCGACTTCGACGTTCTGGCCATGGAACCGGGCGACTGGCCCGGGAACCTCGGTGCCGGACTGCTCCCGGCCCCCGACGGCAGCTGTCAGGGCGTGTTCCTGCGGTACGACCTGTTCGGCGGACGCGGACCCGCGATGATCATCGGCAACCTTCCCGAAGGCTCCGCCGCCCGGGAGGTGCCGCCGGGGCAGGTGCCCTTCGAGGTCGCACAGCTGCTGATCGCGCTGGAGAACGAGGAGGAGGTCACCGTCACGGGCACCGAGGACGTCCCCGTGATGCAGGGTGACAACCTCCTGATCGTGCGTCGTCTCAAGCTCTCCGAGAGCCGCATCTCCTGCGTCCAGTTCGACCGGAACGACGGCGTGCTGGTCACCATCGCGGCCTGGGACCGCCCCATCACCGACGATCTCTACGCCCTGCTCAAGCCCTTGCCCGCCGAACTCTTCCAGCAGGGCTGAACGACCGTCCCCGACCCCGCGCGGCCGAGTGCCCCGCGGGGCACTCGGCCGAGTGCACGAGGACCCGGGGCCCGTGGAGCCACTCCCGGTGAACGGGGTGGCTCCACGGACCTCGGGCCGGTCCGGTGGTCGGGGCCGTGGATTCAGCGGGTACCCACGGCCGCCCGCACCGCGCGGCGGGCCGACTGGCAGTCGTCGTGCAGCCGCCGCAGCAAGAGCCGCTGCTCCTCGCCCGGCGCCAACGCGCCCTGCTGCACCGGGGCTTGCGGGGGGCCGTCCTGCATCGATCGCTGCACCGCCGTCTCGTACCGGCGGATCTCGCGCGTCAGCACGAGCATCAGGTTCACCAGGAACGCGTCCCTGGCCGCGGTGCCCTCGGCATGGGCCAGGGTGATGATCTGCCGGCGGGCCGCCGGCGCGTCACCGAGCACCGCCCACAAGGTCGCCAGGTCGTAGCCGGGCAGGTACCACCCCGCGTGCTCCCAGTCCACCAGGACCGGGCCGACCGGCGAGAGCAGCATGTTCGACAGCAGGGCGTCCCCGTGGCAGAACTGGAGCATCCCGGACCGTCCGCCCGACGGCGTCGAGGGAGCGGCCTGGGCGATGCCGTGCAACAGCTTCTGGAGGTCACCCAGGTCACGGTCCGTCAGCAGGCCCAGCTCGTGGTACCGGTTGATGCGCTGGACGTAGTCGAGGGGGCGACCGAAGACCCCCTCCGGGGGCTGCCAGCGGTTCAGTCGGCCCACGGCGGCCAGGGCCGCCTGGAGGTCGGGGCGGGGTGGTGATTCCACCGGGTGCCGTTGCAGGGCGGCGGCCCGTCCCGGCAGGCGCTCGATGACCAGGGTGCAGTTGTCCGGGTCCGCTGCGATCAGCCTGGGCACCCGCACGGGCGGCCGGTGCCGGACGAACGAGCGGTACGCAGCTATTTCGTGCCTGCTCCGCTCCGCACCGCCCATCGTCCGGTCGAGGCGGCACTTGGCGACCGCGGTGCTCCGGCCGGTCGTACCGATGAGGAGGACGGAGCGCGCACTGCGGCGCAACACCTGCACCGGGCTGAACTCGGGGCAGACCCGGCGCACCGACGCGATGGCCGCGCGCAACTGGGTGCCCTGGGGGCCGGACAGGTCGAGCCGCCCGCCCAGCGGCCCCGCGAGTCCCGGTACGCGCCGTGTCCGGCCCCCCAGCGCGGAGCGCGAGGGGTCCAGATAGGGTCCGCCGCCCGGCTGCGGGGGTGCCTCGCGCGTCCGGCCCGCGGCGGGTACGGCGCGGGGAACGGGGGTGTGCTGTACCCGGGGCAGGGCGGACACGGAGGACGACGCTGCGTACATGGGCGAAACAGATCCCTTCGTGTGCCGACGGTTGGCCTGCGCCCTCGACCCGGCGACGGACGGACGGGCACCCTGGGGAGTGCTCGTCGGTCGCCGGGCCGAAGTGGCGCCTTCCTACCTGACACCCCGGGCGTGGTGGCACACCATGTGGCGGACCCTGGCGAACCCTGGCGAATAGTCGCTCAGCAACTGCCGCGCGGATTGCCGACGATACTGTCAACCCAGCCGAGAACCTGGGGGCTTGACGTGAGCGGACAACCCAACACCCGCCTTGCGGACCTGTTCGGCCTGGCCGGCTGGTCCAAGGGGGAGCTCGCGAGGTCGGTGAACCGGCAGGCGGCAGCCATGGGGCATCCCCAGCTGGCCACCGACACCTCGCGGGTGCGGCGTTGGATCGACACGGGGGAGATTCCGCGCGATCCGGTGCCCAGGGTGCTGGCGGCGCTGTTCACCGAGCGACTCGGTCGTGTCGTGACCATCGAGGACCTCGGACTGGTGCGGCACGGGCGTTCCGGCAAACGCCGCGCCTCCGGAGGTGCCCCGCACCTCCACGGCGTGACGTGGGCGCCCGGTCGAACGGCCGCGGTCCTCACCGAATTCACGGGAATGGACCTCATGCTCAACCGACGCGGCTTGATGGGTGCGAGCGCTGCGCTCGCCGCCGGCTCCGCACTCAGCAGTGCCCTGCACGACTGGCTGCACGCCGATACGGCCCTCGCGGCCGACGCCCCCGTTCTGCTCGATCCGCTGCACGCCGACCCGGTGGCGGCCGACCGCTACGAGGCCACCCCCATCGGGATCCAGGAGGTCGAGGGGCTGGAGACCTCGGTCGACGTGTTCCGCAAGTGGGACGCCGCCCGGGGCGGCGGACTCCAGCGCAAGGCCGTGGTGGGCCAACTCAACGAGGTGGGCGGGATGCTGTCGTACCGTCACCCCGAGCCCATCCAGAGCCGGTTGTGGGGCGTGGCGGCCAACCTCGCGGTCCTCGCGGGGTGGATGTCCCACGACGTGGGCCTGGAGCCCACGGCCCAGAAGTACTTCGTCATCGCCGCGCACGCGGCCCGCGAGGGCGGCGACCGCCCCCGGGCGAGCGAGGCCCTGTCCCGGGCCGCGCGGCAGATGGTCCACCTGGGCCGTCCCGACGACGCCCTGGACCTGATGAAGCTCGCCCAGTCGGGCTGCGGCGACGAGACCCTGCCCCGCACCCGGGCCATGCTCTACACCATCGAGGCGTGGGCGGAGGCGTCGATGGGGCGCGGGCAGGCGATGCGCCGCACCCTGGGGCACGCGGAGGACCTGTTCGTCTCCGACCGGGGCGACGTCCCCCCGCCGAACTGGATGCAGATGTTCGACGAGGCGGACCTGCACGGGATGCAGGCCCTCGCCTACCGCACCCTGGCCGAGCACGAGCCGGCTGCCGCGCACACCGCCCGGCGGCACGCCCAGCGGGCGCTCCACCTGCGCAAGGAGGGCCACGACCGGTCGAAGATCTTCGACCACATCTCCCTGGCCTCGGCGTGCTTCATCGCGGAGGACCCGGAGCAGGCCGACGTGTACGCCCGGCTGGCGCTGTCCTCCATGGGGGACAACTCCTCCCACCGGACCTGGGACCGGCTCCGCGAGATGTACCGGCTGACCAGCCGGTACACGGGCTCCACGCAGATCGGGGAACTGCGCGAGGACATCGAGCAGGCGCTCCCGAAGGAGAAGCGGACCGGGTCCGCCGCGCGCTGAGGCCCCGGATCCGCCCGTCCGTTCGGTGGGTGTGCTCAGTCGACGACCCGTGCGACCAGTACGCAGGCGTCGTCCTCGCGTTCCCGGTCCCCGAACTCCTCGATCACCGCGCGGACGCACTCCTGGGCGCTGCGGGCCGCCGCGAGCCGCGGGGCGAGGGCGAGCAGGCGTCGGTGGGCGGCGGGGCCGGTGCGCCGGGGCACCAGCCCGTCGGTGTGCAGCAGCAGCAGGTCGCCGGCGTGCAGGGGCACCTCGCTCTGGCCGTAGCGGGCTCCGCTGCTGGCCCCGAGGAGCACGCCGTCCGGCGGGGGCAGCACGCGCCCCGTTCCGTCCCGGAACAGCAGGGGCGCGGGATGCCCGGCCTGGGCCCAGGTCAGGGTCCGGGACGCGGGACGGTAGCGACAGACCGCGGTGCTGCCCAGCGCGGGTTGGACCGAGGCGTCGAGGAGGTGGTTGAGCACGCCCAGCAGGGGCCCGGGCGCGGTGCCGGAGACGGCCGTGGCCCGCAGCGCGCCGAGCAGCAGCGCCATGCCCGAGGTGACGGGGACTCCGTGACCGGTGAGGTCGCCGATGCTCAGGAGGACGTCGGAGTCCGGCAGTTCCAGGGCGTCGTACCAGTCGCCGCCGACCAGGGTGCCGGTGGCGGAGGGGAGGTAGTGCGCGGCCAGGTCGAGGGCGCCCGGGCCCCGGTGCGGCAGGCGCAGGGGCCCGCCCCAGGGGGGGAGCACGGCCTCCTGGAGGTCGACGGCCGCCTGGTGGGCGGCCCGCTCGACGTGGTGGGCGTGCCGGAAGGACGCGTGGCTCTCGTGGAGCGCCCGTTCGCTGTGCCGGCGTTCGGTCACGTCGTGCAGCACCGCCCACATGGCGGCGGTGCTGCCGTCGGCGTCGAGGACGGGCTCGCCGGTCATGTGGACGGTGCGCTCGGTTCCGTCCGGGCGACGGATCCGGAACTCGCCGTCGAGGGGGCGGCCGTCGATCAGACAGCCGGTGACCATGGTGGTGAGCAGCGGATGGTCCTCGGGGCGGACCAGGGAGGGGAGCTCGTCCAGGGTCAGCGCAGGGGTCGAGGGGTCGAGCCCCACGATCTCGTACCAGGCGGCGGACCAGTGCGCCTCGTCGGTGAGCAGGTTCCATTCGGCGCTGCCGGTCCTGCCGTGCCGCGGGCCCGGTGCGGGGGGCGGGGCGAAGGGGGCGGCTTCGGGGAAGTCCGCGGGGTCCGGTGGCTCCTCGTTGAGCTGGGCGAGGTGTTCGTCGAGGTCGCTCAGGTGGTGCAGGGCCAGGTCGTACAGGGCGTGCTGCCAACGGCCCCGTGCGTCGCCGTCCGTGCGGGGGGTTCCGCGGCGCGCCGCGTCGACCTCCCCCCGCAGTCGGCGGGCCTGGGTGATCAGCGAGGCGACCGGGTCGCGCGGCGCCGGGTCCGTTGCGTGACCGGGGCGATCCGCGAAGACGTGGGGCATGACGTACTCCGTGAGGGAACGGGACGGCCGGGGCGGGGCGGAAGACCGGGTACGACTGTCGCACAGCGCGGCAGGTGCCGTAAGGACTTTGGCGACACCCGGGCGGGGGGTGCGTTTGGCATATGCCGATGGCGATCCGGAGGGCTCCGCTCCCGCGGCGGACGAGGAGTCGCCCCCGCCTCCCACCCCCCGTGCGCCCCTGGTGACAGGCGGTGTTCGAACGTGTGAGCGCCTGCTGTCGAGGGGAACGCGGCCCTTGTCCCCGGCTGGGCGGGGTGCGATGAATCCTCCCCTCTTGTGTGGCGAGGATCACATTCACGGAATGTGCGGGTGTGAATGCCCGCCGTCCTCCGTTCAGGCGTCGCATCCGCCCCGGTGTGGTCGGCCGCCTTCCCGTGCGGGAAGGCATCGACACGACCGGGCCGCACCGGCCGCCCGGCACCCGTCCGATGCCCCCACCCACCGGGAGACGAGCACGATGACCTACCGGCCCAGCACCGCAGGGACCGCCTCCTCCGCCGGGTCGGCGAGCGCCGCCCCTCCGGCCCCTCCGATCGACGCGGCGGACCACCCGGTGCACGACTGGGCCGTCGACGACCTGCCCGCGCTCACCTTCGACCCGCTGCTCACCGAGGTGCTGCACGGGGAACGGGTCGCCCGGATCACCCTGCCCTTCGCGGGCGACCGCCACGAGGCGTGGCTCGTCACCCGCTACGAGGACGTCAAGTTCGTCACCTCCGACCCCCGGTTCAGCCGGGCCGCCCTCGCCGAGACCACCGTCACCGGCATGTCGGGCCACCGGGTGGCCTCCACCGCCGGCCTCAACTACGCGGACCCGCCGTACCACAGCCGGCTGCGCAAGAGCGTGCAGAAGGCGTTCACCGGGCGGGCCGTCAAACGCTTGCGCCCCCTCGCCCAGCAGACCTGCGACACCCTGCTCGACCGGATGGAGGACGGCGGCTCCCCGGCCGACCTGGTGGCCCATCTGCACGCGCCGATGCCCCTCACCGTCGTCTGCGACCTGCTGGGCGTCGAGCGCGACGGTCGCGAGGGGCTGATCGGCTGGGGGGACGTCATCCTCTCGATGACCTCCCCGAAGGCCGGCAACGAGGCCAAGGCACAGGTCACGGCGTTCATCGTGGACCTGCTGCACTCCCGCCTGGAACAGCCGGCGGAGGACCTCGCCGGAGCGCTCGCCGAAGGCATGGAAGCCGGGGACATCACCGAGGCCGAAGCGGTCTCCATGGCCACCGCCATCCTGGTCAGCGGCGCCCACGCGGTCCGCTACAACACCTCCAACATGGTCTACGTCCTGCTGACCCAGCCCGCCCTCGCCGCCCGACTGCGCGCCCGTCCGGAGCTCCTGCCGCAGGCCGTCGACGAGCTGATCCGGCACATCCCGCACCGCAACGGAGTGGGCCTGCCCCGGATCGCCACCGAGGACGTCCGGGTCGGCGGGGCCCAGATCCGGGCCGGCGAAGCCGTCTACGCCTCCTACCTCGCCGCCAACCGCGACCCCGAGGTCTTCGACGCCCCCGACGACATCGACTTCGACCGCCTGGGCACCGCGCACCTCTCCTTCGGCCACGGCCCGCACCACTGCATGGGCGCGATGCTGGCCCGGATGGAGTCCGAGGTGATGCTCTCCACCCTGCTGACCCGCTATCCGGACCTGCGGCTGGCGGTGGCCCCCGAGGACGTTCCGTTCCAGAGCAAGGGCTTCCTCCGGGGGCCGCGCACCCTGACCGTCAGCTGGTAGCGGAAGCCTCCCCGTCCGTCCCGCCGTCACCCGACGGCGGGACGGCGGGGCGCTGGGCCCGTTCCAGGAAGCGGAGCAGCTCCACCGGGAAGGGCAGGACCAGGGTCGAGTTCTTCTCGGCGGCGACCGCGACCACCGTCTGCAACAGCCGCAACTGCAAGGCCGCGGGTTGCTGCGACATGACCCCCGCCGCCTCGGCGAGCTTGCGGGACGCCTGGAGTTCCGCATCCGCGTTGATCACCCGGGCCCGCCGTTCCCGGTCGGCCTCCGCCTGGCGCGCCATGGAACGCTTCATGGTCTCGGGCAGCGACACGTCCTTGATCTCGACCCGGTCGATCTGCACGCCCCAGCCCACGGCCGGGCTGTCGATCATCAGCTCCAGGCCCTGGTTGAGCTTCTCCCGGTTCGACAGCAGGTCGTCGAGGTCGCTCTTGCCGATGATCGAGCGCAGCGAGGTCTGCGCCATCTGCGAGACCGCGAAGCGGTAGTCCTCCACCCGGATGATCGCGTTGGCGGCGTCCACGACGCGGAAGTACACCACCGCGTCCACCCGCACGGTGACGTTGTCCCGGGTGATGCCCTCCTGGGCGGGCACCGGCATGGTCACGATCTGCATGTTCACCTTGTGCAGCCGGTCCACCACCGGGACGACCATGGTGAAGCCGGGGCCGCGCACCCCGCCGGACAGCCGCCCCAGCCGCAGGACCACGCCCCGCTCGTACTGCTTGACGACCCTGGCCGCGGTCGCCGCGTAGACCCCGGCGACCCCGACCAGCCCCACGGCCGCTCCCACCAGTTCCTGGACCATCACGACCCCCAAGGAGTCCGCGTCGTCCCCTCGTACCAGGGTATGCCCGCCCCGATCGCCGCGGGTTTGCGGAACGGTGACGCGGGTGGACGATGGAATGCATGGAGCGCCAGCACGACACCGGCCGGGGCGATGACGTCTATCAGCCCGACGGCTCCGAGGTGCAGGACGACGAGGGGCTGCTCGACGCGGCCGACACCCTCGTCAGGGACGGGGTCGACGATCCGCTCGACCGCGGGTACTCCCCGCCGGACCGTCCGCACGCCGTGGACCGGGACGACCTGACCTTCACCGACCAACTGCGCGGCGAGACGCTGGAGCAGCGGTTGGCCGAGGAACTGCCGGACGTCCGGGTGCCCGAGGGCGACGGGGTCGGCGACACGACCGACACGGACGGGGAACCGCGGGACGCGGAGGTGGGCCGGGTCCGGGCGGGCCGCTTGGTGGCCCCCGACGAGGGCGCCCACGAGAACCCGGTCGGCGACCTGATCGCCTCCGACGTCGGTATCGACGGTGCGGCGGCCTCGGCGGAGGAGGCGGCCGTCCACCTGGTCGACCCGGAGGACGAGCGCACCGCGCGCGACGTCTGGTGACGGCCCGGGGGCGCCCGGAAAACGATTGGCGTCCCCGATCGTCCCGTGCTTGGGTCGGGCGGTGACCTCGACCCGAATCGCCTTGCTGCGCTGGCAGTCCGACCTCACCTGGTCGCTCTTCGAGTACCACCTCGACCGGCTGGAGGAAGCCGACTTCCTCGCCGAGCCGGCCGCCTCCCACGTCTGGACGGTGCGCCCCGCCCCGGACGGCACCTGGGTGCCGGACTGGGCCGACGTCGAACCGGACCCGGTGCCGGTGCCCACCATCGGCTGGCTCAGCTGGCACCTCGGCTGGTGGTGGTCGACCGCGCTCGACCAGCTCCGGGGCCGGGTTCCGCGCGAGCGGACCGAGATCACCTGGCCCGGCGACGGCGCCTCGACGGTGGCATGGCTGCGCGGGCTGCACACCGAGTGGAACGCCGCACTGGACGCGCTCACCGACGCCGACCTGGACGCCGAGGTACCGGGCCTGGGCCCCGACAGCCCCCCGTGCCCCCGGGCCCAGTTGCTGGCCTGGGCGAACGCCGAGCTGATGAAGAACGTCGCCGAGATCGGTCGGGCCCGGTTGGTCCGCGCGGCCGCCTGAGCGTTCCGCGCCGCCCGGCTCACTCCACGGCGTCCCCCTGGACCAACAGCGGGGGGCGCCATCCGGCCGCGTACTGCTCGGCCGCCGCCTCCAGCGTCACGTCGTGCTCCGCCCGTTCCGACAACTCCAGTCGCCGTTCCAGGAGTTCGTGGAAGATCTGCGCCGGGTCCACCTGCTTGCGGATCTCCAGCGGAACCAAGCGCACCGTGGGACGGAACACCTCGCGCACCCAGCGGTGGGCCAACACCTCGGGGCGGGCCCCGAGCGGGTCGCCCGGCGCGTAGTCGTCCTGGGTCGCCATCCAGCCCTCCAGGTCGTTGAGTAGCCGGCGGGCCTGGTTCTCCTCGGTGTCCATCCCGGTCAGTCGCAGCAGTTGACGCTGGTGGTGCCCGGCGTCCACCACCTTCGGCACGAAGGTCACCGTGTCCCCCCGGTCCCCCTCGTCCCCTTGGCTGATCTGCATCTCCGCCACGTCGAACCCGAGGTCGTTGAGCCGTCGTATCCGTCGGTCGATGTAGTGGCGCTTGCCCACCGGATACACCGACTCCCGGGTCAGCTCCGTCCACAGCTCCCGGTAGCGCCCGCAGATCGTGGTGCCGAACTCCACCGGGTCCACCGAGGGGTGCAGCGCCCCCGCCGCCTCCAGGTCCATCAGCTCACCGGCGATGTTGACCCGTGCCAGGTCCACGTCGTAGTCGCGCTGCCCGTGACTCAGCCGCTCGTGCAGTTCCCCGGTCTCCGCGTCCACCAGGTAGGCGGCGAAGGCCCCCGCGTCCCGCCGGAACAGCGTGTTCGACAAGGAGCAGTCGCCCCAGGCGAAACCGGCCAGGTGCAGCCGCACCAGCAGGACGGCCAGGGCGTCCATCAACCGGCCCATGGTGGAGGGCCGCATCGTGGTCTCGAACATCGACCGGTAGGGGAGCGAGCCCTTCAGGTGGCGGGTGATCAACACCGGCTCCAGGGGCTCGCCCTCGGTGTCGGTGCGCCCGGTGACCACGGCGAGCGGGTCGACGCCCGGTATTCCCATCCGGTCCAGGACGCGCAGCAGCTCGTACTCGCGCAGCGCCGGCCGGGCGGCCAACTCCTTGACGGCGACCACCTCGTCCCCGGCGCGCGCGTAGCGCACCACATGGCGGGAGATACCGCGCGGGAGGGCCACCAGATGGTGTTCGGGCCAGTGTTCCAGGGGAGTGTCCCAGGGCAGGTCGAGCAGGAGGGCCGGGTGCTCGGGGTTGGTGGCGCTGATCTGGAGAACCATGGACCGTAAGCTACCCGGCCGGGGTCCCACCACGGCGGGCCGGTCGCGCCGTCACGGGCCCGGCGACGGCCCGCCGCAGCGGCGGCTCCCCACCCGGTGGGTGCGACCGGCGCACCGGACCACGGGAACGGCGAGGAGGGCGGACACGTGCAGTGGCGTTTGCTGAGTGCCGGAGCGAGAGCGGTGCCCGAACCCGTGGCCACCCCGCGGGTGTGGGCGGGCGCCTTCCTCGGCTCGGGACTGCTGGTCGGCGGGGTGAACCAGGCGCTGGGCCCCGGCGAGCCCCTGGTGCACCTGGCCGCGCTCTCCGTCCTGGCCGCGGCGCTCGGCGCCCGAGCCCGACTGGGCGCCGTCCCCGGCATCGCCTGTCTGTGCTGGCTGTTCTTCAACGCCTTCGGCATCCCGCCCGCCGGGGTGCTGACCTGGAGCGCCCCGGTGGACCTCCAGCGGATGTTCCTGCTGCTGGGCGCGGCGCTCACCGGCACCCTGGTGGCCCGGGTGGCCAGTGCGCGGACCGCCTACCGACGGATACCGCCGCCCGCACCGTGAGGACGTCGGCCCCGCCCGGGGTCGGGCACCCGGGCGGGGCACCCGGTCACTCGCGGGTCGAGGAGTGCTTCGCCTCCGCGGACTCCGCCGCCCCGGGCGAGGAGGTCGACTGCTCGGGCAGCACGATCCCGCCCTCGACGAGGGGAGGCTGGCCGCGCCGTTCCCGCAGGTGGGCGGTGACACGTGCCGCGATCGGTTCGGTGAAGCGGGCGGTCAGCGGCCCGATCACCACGAGGATCAGCACGTAGGCGGTGGCCAGCGGGCCGAGCGAGGGTTCCACCCCGGCGGTCACCGCCAGGCCGGCGATGACGATGGAGAACTCGCCGCGCGCCACCAGCGTGCCGCCGGCCCGCCAGCGGCCCTTGACGCCGACCCCGGCGCGTTTCGCCGCCCAGTAGCCGGTGGCGATCTTCGTGCCGGCCGTGACCACGGCGAGCGCGAGTGCGGGCACCAGGACCGGCACGATGCTGGCCGGGTCCGTGTGCAGCCCGAAGAACACGAAGAACACGGCCGCGAACAGGTCCCGCAGCGGGCTCAGCAGCGTGTGGGCACCCTCGGCCACCTCACCGGAGAGCGCGATGCCCACCAGGAACGCGCCGACCGCGGCCGACACCTGGAGTTCCTGCGCGATGCCGGCGACCAGGATCGTCAGGCCCAGCACCACCAGCAGCAGCTTCTCCGGGTCGTCGCTGGAGACGAACCGGGAGATCACCCGGCCGTAGCGCACCGCCACGAACAGCACCAGACCCGCCACGCCCAGCGCGATCGCCAGCGTGGCGCTGCCCGCCGCGAGCGAGACCCCGGCCAGCAGCGCGGTGATGATCGGCAGGTAGACCGCCATCGCCAGGTCCTCCAGGACCAGCACGCTGAGGACCACCGGCGTCTCGCGGTTGCCGACCCGGCCCAGGTCGCCGAGGACCTTGGCGATCACCCCGGACGATGAGATCCAGGTCACGCCGCCGAGCACCACGGCCGCCACCGGGCCCCAGCCCATCAGCAGTGCGGCGGCGGCGCCGGGCAACGCGTTGAGCGCGAAGTCCACGGCGCCCGCCGGGTACTGCGTCTTGAGGTTGGAGACCAGATCGCTCGCCGTGTACTCCAGGCCGAGCATCAACAGGAGCAGAATCACACCGATCTCGGCCCCGATCGCCACGAACTCCTCGCTCGCTCCGAGCGGTAGCAGTCCGCCTTCCCCGAAGGCCAGGCCGGCCAGGAGGTACAGGGGGATCGGCGAGAACCGGAGTCTGCCCGCGATGCGTCCGAGCAGCCCCAGAGCGAGGATGATCGCACCGAATTCGATCAACAGGACCGCAGAATGCACGCGCTCACTCCTGCCCGATGATCGTGGCCGCCGCCTCGACGCCCTCGCGGGTGCCGATGACGATGAGCGTGTCGCCGCCCGCCAAACGGAAGTCCGGGGCGGGGGACGGGATCGCCCCCGACCGCCGGAGCACCGCGACGACCGACGCCCCGGTCTCGGTCCTGATCCGGGTGTCGCCCAGCACCTTGCCGTTCCACAGGGAGATGCTGGTGACCTCGATCCGCTCGGCCACCAGACCCAGGTCGGTGGTGTGCAGCAGGCTGGAGCTGTGGTGCTCGGGGGTGAGCGCGTCGATCAGGGACGCCGTCTCACCGGTGGTGAGGTGCATGGAGTGCGCGCAGGCGTCCGGATCGTCCGACCGGTACATGTTCACCGTGCGGGTGCCGTCCCGATGGGCCACCACCGACAGGTGTTGGTGTTCCCGTGTGGTCAGGTCGTACTGGACGCCGATCCCCGGCAAGGGCGTCGTCCGCATCCGTGGAGCAGGCACAGCCTGGTCCCCCCTCTTGTCGTGTCGCTCTGTTCTCGTGTACCGCGTGGGTGCCGCCGATCGCCGATCGGCGGGGGACAGTCGATCACGCGTCCGGCCGTCCCCCCTCCACCGGCCCCGGCGAAGCCGCCCCATGCTGCCATCAGCGCCCCACCACCGACATGGGTGTCACCACGGATGGACGGCCCCCCGATCAGCGGGTGACACTGGTCGGGGAGAGGTCCGCGCCGCGGGTCCGGGGCCGTGGCGGGTGGACCGTCACGCGCACGCACGAGGAAGGATAGGGGGAGCGTGTCGCTGTTCTGGCGGATCTTCCTGCTCAACGCCGCCGTGCTGATGGTGGCCGCCGTGCTGCTGCTGGGCCCCGTGACGGTCTCCACCCCGGTCCGCCCGGGGGAGGCGCTCGCCGTGGTGATCGGCCTCGTGGTGATGCTCGTCGTCAGTGCGGCGGTCCTGAGGATCGGCCTCGCCCCGCTGGGCCGTCTCAGCCGGGCCATGGCCACCGCCGACCTGCTGCGCCCCGGGAACAGGCCGCCGGTGACCGGCCCCGCCGAGATGGCCGCCCTGATCGGCACCTACCACACCATGCTGGACCGACTCGAACACGACCGGGCCAGCAGCACCGCCCGGGTGCTCTCCGCCCAGGAGGACGAGCGGCACCGCATCGCGCAGGAACTCCACGACGAGGTCGGCCAGACCCTCACCGTCGTGCTCCTGCAACTCAAGCGCGTCGCCGACCGGGCCCCCGCGGACCTGCGCGAGGAGGTCGCCCTCGCCCAGGAGGCCACCCGCGGCACCCTGGACGAGATCCGTCGGATCGCCCGCCGGCTGCGCCCCGGAGTGCTGGACGAACTCGGCCTCGCCAGTGCCCTGCGCGCCCTCGGCGCCGAGTTCCCCGACCACGGAGTGGCCGTGCGCACCCGGGTCGCGGGCGCCCCCCGCACCGCACCCGCCCTCGACCACGACACCGAACTCGTGGTCTACCGGGTGGCGCAGGAGGCGCTCACCAACGCCGCCCGCCACGCCCGGGCCCGCGAGGTCACCCTGGAACTGCGCCGCGCCGGGGGCCGCACCGAACTGGTGGTCACCGACGACGGCCGCGGCATCGGCGACGCCGCCGAGGGGGCGGGCATCCGCGGCATGCGGGAACGCGCCCTGTTGATCGGGGCGGAGCTGACCGTGGGGCCCCGCACGGGGGCGCCGGGCACGGAAGTACGGCTGCACGTCCGCGAACCGGTGGAGGAAACCGACCCATGACCCCATCCGAACCGCCGTCCGGTGCGGGCAAGCCCCCGGGGCGCGCTCCACGGAGCCCGGGCCGGGGCCCCGTCCAGCCGCCGCGCCCCGGGCGCCCGGCCGCCGGGCGCGCCGGCCCGGTCCGCATCCTGCTGGCCGACGACCACGCCCTGGTCCGCCGGGGGGTGCGGCTCATCCTCGACGGCGAACCCGACCTCCTGGTGGTCGCCGAGGCAGGGGACGGGGCCGAGGCGGTCGTCGCGGCCCGCTCGACCCCGGTGGACCTGGCCATCCTCGACATCGGCATGCCCCGGATGACCGGACTCCAGGCGGCCCGCGAGCTCACCCGGCGCCTGCCGCACCTGCGCATCCTCTTCCTGACGATGTACGACAACGAGCAGTACTTCTTCGAGGCGCTGAAGGTCGGGGCCAGCGGGTACGTCCTCAAGTCGGTCGCCGACCGGGACCTGGTGGAAGCCTGTCGCGCCGCCATGCGGGACGAGCCCTTCGTGCATCCGGGGGCGGTGCCCGCGCTGGTGCGCGGCTACCTGGAGCGGGTCGAGCGGGGGGAGCGCCTGCCCGCCCGCACCATCACCGAGCGCGAGGAGGAGATCCTCAAGCTGGTCGCGGAGGGCCACACCTCCAAGGAGATCGCGGACCTGCTGGTCATCAGCGTGAAGACGGTGGAGCGCCACCGGGCCAACCTGCTCCAGAAGCTGGGTCTCAAGGACCGCTTGGAACTCACCCGGTACGCCATCAGGGCCGGCCTCATCGACCCCTGAGCCGGCCCCGGGCGTCCCGGGGCCGGCTCGGATCCTCGTGCGGGTGGGTGCGCCACCGACCGGTCGGCGCGGTGGCCGGGCCGGTGGGTGGGCGTTTCGTTCACCCGCGGCGACCGGTGGTCACCTCCTGCCGCGGGTCTCGTCGGTCACCCTTGGCGTCCGCTGCGCATGGCCGTGCCCACGCAGGCCAAGCCCAGCAGGAAGGTCAGGGCGCCGACGATGACGTTGTTGAGGATGACGCCGGTGTCGGGGCTGGTGCCCACCACCCAGGGGGCGATGACCAGCCAGGCGCCCATGGCGCACATGGCCCAGCTCAGGCCGTACATCCTGGTCGGCATCGCGGTGAACCCGAGGGCCAGGGCCGCGATCGCGATGCCCACGATCAGGTTGTGGGTGGCCAGGGTGGGCTGGCCGCTCGCGAAGTGGACGGTCCACGGGGAGATGGCGCAGTACAGACCGAGCAGGAACACCGGTCCGTCCACGAACGCCACGTCGCGGTCGCCCAGCACGCGCTCGTACCGTGCCCGCATTTCGGAAGCGTCAGGGTGGGAGGTGATGTCCGCCCTGTGATGTGAGACGTCGGCCATGAGACTCGACTCCTTCGCTGCCGCACGCCCGACCACGCCGTCGCGACCACGCGTGCCGCTCATGTCGATATGTCCATAGTGCTCTCATTTTTTCTTTATGTGTAGGGCGCCGCGGGGTCATCTTCCGACGACCCCGCACCGACCCCGCACCGACCCCGCACCGACCCCGCACCGACCCCGCACCGACCCCGCGCCGACCCCGCGCCGACCCCGCGCCGACCCCGCGCCGACCCCGCACCGGGCGGGCGCCGGGCGGGCGCCGGTCAGACGGGCGCGGAGGCCCGCAGCGCGAACAGGTGCGGAACGCGCGGCGCCCCCTCCGGGAGGCGCCACCAGCCGGACGGGGTGCGGACCATGCCGGGCCAGCGCGGCCAGGGCAACTCGTCGTGCTCGCGCAGCACCTCGACCCGCAGCCCCGCGTCGAGCACCGCCGTCACCACCTCGCCCACCCCGTGCCGCCACTCGAAGCTGTCCGTGGCGCCCGCCACCGCGGGCCCGTCCGTGTACGTGTACCGGGCGTCCCGGTGGATCGCCCCCCGCCCCGCCAGGTAGTCGTGCCTCAGCAGCAGGTCGGGGCCCTCGTCCTGGCCCGGTACGGGGCCGAGGGCGTTGAGCAGGGGATGGAACTCCACCAGGTAGAACGCCCCGCCCGGCCGGAGGAGGTCGGCCACCGTGCGGGCCCACCGGTCCAGGTCCGGCAGGTAGCACAGCGAGCCCTTGCCCGTGTACACGATGTCGAACCGCCGGCCGTCGAGGGCCCGCACGGCGTCGTACACGTTCGCCTGCACGTAGTGGACGTCGGCGCCGGCCAGCGCGGCGATGTCGCGTGCGGCGGCCACCGAGGCCCCCGAGAGGTCGAGCCCGACCGCCCGGGCCCCGCGTTCGGCGAACGCCAGGGTCTCGGTGCCGAGGTGGCACTGGAGGTGGACCAGGTCCCGGTCCCGGACCGGTCCGAGGTCCGCCCACTCGAAGGGGGCGAACCACCGGGCCGGGTCGAGTTCCTCGTCCAGCCCGTAGAACCGGCTGGCCAGGTGGACGGGGGTGCGCGCGTCCCAGTTCGCCCGGTTGGCGCTCATCATGCGCCGCGCTTCCTCGCCGAACCCGCCCGTCCCCCCGTCGCCCGGTTCCCGCGCCGGTCCGCCGTTCTTCTCGATCGCGTCGTCGGTCATGCCCCCATGGAACCGCACCCGCCCCCGCCGTGGCGACGGGGGCACGACGCGGCCGGATGCCCGGAGCGCCGCGAACGGGCTTGTGGTGTCCGTGAGTTCGGAGGGGCAACCGCTTGACCGCTTCCCGCAGGACGTCCAGGATGCCCCTACCCGTGCCCGGATCGGCGGGTACGGGCCGGCCGTTCGCCGGACAGAGCGCACTCCGGTCCCCACGAGAGGCGAAGAGACCGTGACCCCGACCACCCGTCCCCGCGCCGCCCTCGCCATGTCCCGGCGGGCCGCGAACGCCCTCCTCGAACCGGAGGCCCTGACCGCCCTCGCCGCCGTCTGCGACCTCCAGGCCCTGCCGGTCCTGGACGACTTCGCCCCCCGTCACGCGCTGGCCGCCCTCGCCGACGTCGACCTCCTGGTGACCGGCTGGGGCTGCCCGCCCCTCGACCGGGCTGCCCTCGACGCGGCGCCCGCACTGCGGGCGGTGGTGCACACCGCCGGCTCCGTGCGCCACCACATCACCGACGCCTGCTGGGAGCGCGGCATCGAGGTCTCCTCGGCCGCCGCCGCCCATGCGCTGCCCGTCGCCGAGTACACCGTCGCGATGGTCCTGCTGTCCGGCAAGCGGGTCCTGGAACGGGCCCGTGCCTACCGGGGCCGTCGGGCCCGCGACGAGGGGTTCGGGACCGCGCGCACCGACGGCAACTACCGGCGCACCGCGGGCGTCCTGTCCGCCTCCGCGGTCGGGCGGCGGGTCCTCGAACTGCTGCGCCCCCACGACCTCGAACTGCTGCTGCACGATCCGTACGTCACCGATGCGCAGGCCCGTGCGCTCGGTGCCCGGCCGGTCGGCATCCGGGAACTCTTCGCCGACAGTGACGTGGTGAGCGTCCACACCCCGCTCCTGCCCGCGACGGAGGGGCTCGTCAACCGGGCGCTGCTCACCTCCATGCGGCAGGACGCGGTCCTGGTGAACACCGCCCGTGGCGGGGTGGTCGACCAGAGCGCCCTGACCGAACTGCTCCTCACCGATCGGATCCGTGCGGTCCTGGACGTCACGGACCCCGAGGTCCTGCCCGTCGACCATCCGCTGTGGGAGTGCGACAACGTCCTCCTCACCCCGCACCTGGCGGGCTCCCAGGGCAACGAGTGGCGACGGCTGACCGAACTGGCCGTCGCCGAGGTGACCCGTTGGGCCGCGGGGAAGGGCTTCGCCCACCCCGTCCTGCGCGCCCGGCTCCCCTTCCTGGCCTGAGGGCTCAACCCGCGGCCGCGGCGGCCTCCCGGGCCGCCGCGGGCACCGACCCCCGGTGCACCGGGGCCTGCCCGGGCCCCAGGTCGTCGGCGGCCAGCCCGGCGGCGGAGTCGAGCGAGG
>NZ_JBEOWM010000033.1:0-81157 GCF_040296045.1 Streptomyces sp. NPDC002490
CCCGGCGGCGCCGCGCGGCCGCCGGGCCCCGCCCGCGGGCCGGGACCCGCATCGGGTCCCGGCCGGCGGCGGGGAAGGGGAGGGCGGCCCGGCGCGGCCCCCTGACCGGTCGCGACGGCCGCCCTCCCGGGTCGGTTCAGCCGTCCGCGGGGACGGCCCTCAGGTGTCGGGGCCCTCGGCGGGCCGCGCCGCGGCGCACCGGACGGGGTTCTGCCCGGCGCGGCTCGCGCAGGACCAGCGTCAACCGGGACAGGCCCATGGACTGGAGCGTTCGGGGGGTCTCGCCGACCACCCGGCAGTGGGTGCGGCCCCAGCGGGGGTCGGGGTGGGTCAGCGGACGGAGCGCGCCGTCGTGGGCGACCGCCTCCGCGCCGACCGCGCTGATCCAGCGGGGCAGCCCCTCGCGGTAGGCGGCGTCCATGATCGGGTCCTCGGCGATGGAGCGGCGGACGGCCCGGAGCTCCTCGTCGTCCGGGTGCCGCTCCAACGCCTCCGCGAAGTGCGCGAGCATGGGCAGGCACCAGCTGGCCTCGCGGTCCGCGAGGACGGAGCCCGCCTCGGGGTGGAAGAGGACGAACCGGAGGAGGTTGTCCCGGGGGTCGGCCGTCGGGTGGGGCGACACCGCCCCGAAGAGCGCGTCGAACGCGTCGTTGGCGTGGACCACGTTCCAGCGGTGGTCGACGACGAGGGACGGGAAGGAGACGGCGTCCAGCAGTACGGCGTAGTCCTGGAGGTAGGCCCGGCTCTCCGGCTCGGTCCGCGTGTTCCCCCGAGCCGTTCGCCGGCGCCCCTCTGCCTCGAATGCCACCGGGTGGTCACCCCTCTTACGGCTCTGACGGCGAGCGCTGGTCGTGCGGCACGGCGTTCGCCGGAAGGACCGTCGAGGACCGTTCCGGGGGCGTGGGCCCCTCAACACCGCGTGATGATCGTGCTACCCCGCCCGGAGTCGTGTCAACTATCGTGGCATTTACGGTCGGTTGACGGCTGATTCTCGCCACAGATGTGGCGCGGCCTGGCACCCCCGCCCTTCGGGCGGTTAACCTCTGGTGATGTCCATTGCACAAGCCGGACATCGGCGTTCCCGGACCCGTCACCACGGGCCCGTACGTTGCGGATGACGCCCCGTCCGGCGTCACCGGAGGCCCCGGGAGACCGGAGCGTCCGATCGACGGGGCGCGGAAGCCGCACTCGGGTTCGGCAGGGGCACGGACGTGCTGTAGAGGGATGTCGACCCTGTTCGACCTGTCGGTGCTAGGAGACCTTCGGTGACGGATGGCTTCTCGGTACCGGGTGGCGTCACCGCCTCGGGCTCACTGCCGGGTGTGCTCACCCGGGTCCGCGGTCTCGCCAACCGGCTCGGCGTGCCTCCCGCCGAGGTGTTCGACGTGACCAGACTCTCGGTCGCCTCGGGGGTGCCCGACACCGTCGTCAAGGACCTGTTGTCCGGGCGGTCGGGAGGAGAGCCGGACCTCCAGGTCCGCTTCCTCCAGCGGTTCGACCTGCTGCGCCGCACCCGCCTCAAGCCGAACGGGCGCCGCTACACCCAGCAGGAGATCGCCGACGGTGCCGGCATGTCCCGGCAACAGGCCGGAGCCCTGATCAACGGTGACCGACGGCCCACCCTGGAGCACTGTGCGGCCATCCAACGGTTCTTCGGCGTCCATGCGGGGTTCCTGTCCGCGGAGGACTCGGACGCCCTCGTCTTCGCCCTCCAGCTCACCGAGCAGGAGTTGCTCCAGCGGGCGGCCGCCCAGGAGCGGAGCACCCGCGACCGACAGGCGGTAACGGCCACCGGCCACGGCGGCGCCGCGCGCGGCCCTTCCGACGAACCCACCGGATCCACCAGCATGGACGACGCGTTGGAGCGCCTCCTCCAGAACCACGGCGTGCGCGGCATCGCCTGGCGGGCCGCCCAACTCCCCACCGACAAGCACCGCGACAAGGTCACGGAGTGGCTGGACATGCTGCTGGAGAGCGTGAAGCCGCCCCACGGCCCCACGGAGCCCTGATGCGCACCCGGGTCAGCAAGGACATGCGCAGGCTGTGCGGCGAGCTGATCGCCGGTCTGCCGCCCGAGGTCCCCGGCGGACCCGGCGACCTGCTCACCGCCCTGTGCGAGGCCATGGCCAGACGGCGCGGGCGCCCCGTCAACCACCGCATGGCGGCCTTCCCGCCGGGCACCGCCAGCGGCCTGTGGCTGGACATGGCCGACCAGGACCTCATCGTCATCGAGGAACGGACCGCCCCGGACCACCAGTTGGTGATCCTCGGCCACGAACTGTGGCACATGACGGCCGGCCACAGCAGTCGCCACGTCGACCCCGCGGGAACGGGCGTGGCCGCACGGCTCCTGGCCGACGGGGTGAACCTGGGCGACACCGTCCGCAAGATCGCCGCCCGCAGCCGCTCGCACGCCGCCGAAGAGGAGGAGGCCGAGAGCTTCGGCCTGCTGCTCGCCAGCAAGTGCCGGCCCTGGCTCGGCGGCACGTCGGTCCCGGGGCACGCCCCCCGGGACGGGCTCGCCGCCCGGATCGAGGCGTCCCTCGGCTACCGCCGCCCGCAGGGCTAGGGCGGGCGTGAACGGGTCCGACTACTACATTCCCGCACTGGCGACCGGTTTCGCCCTCGCCCTCAAGCTCCCCGCCCTGGTCCGCAACTGGCCCGATCCGCTGTTGCGGTCGGTCTGCGCGCTGCTCGCCCTCGGCACGGCGGTGTTCTTCTTCTCCGCCCCGCCGACGATCGCCCGGGTCAACCGGCTCACGGGGGTGCCGAACGTCTCGGGGCCGCTGGTGTACGTCCTGCTCTCCGCGTTCAGCGCCTCCTGCGTGGTGCTGATGGTCAACTGGCGGGGCGGCCCGGCCGAGGTCACCCGCCGCACCTCGCGGCGGTGGGTGGCCGGATACGGAGCGGTGAGCCTCGCGTTGATCGTGCTGTTCGCCCTCGGCGACGCCCCCGTGGAGCGGCTGCGCGACCTGGACACCCATTACGCCACCACCCCGTACATGCGCGAGATGATCGTGCTGTACCTGACCGGATTGACCATCGCCGGCGTCGCGATGGCCTGGCTGTGCCTGCGCTGGTCGGTCCAGGTCGGCGGGCTGCTGCGGATCGGTCTCGTCTCCATCGCGGTCGGCTACTTGTTCAACCTGTCCTACGCCGCGGCCAAGTTCACCGCGGTGTTCGCCCGCTGGGCCGGACGGGACGACCTCGACTGGCTCAGCACCCACACCGCCCCGCTGCTGGCCTCGGTGGCGGCCGTGTTCACGGCCTTCGGTTTCTGCCTGCCGCTGGCCTTCCAGGGGCTGCGGCACCGCCTCACGATCTGGTCGACGTACCGACAGCTGGGGCCGCTCTGGCACGAGCTGCGTGGGCTCTCGCCCCGCGGGGACCAACCGCAACGCCTGTCGTGGTGGCCCTCCGCCGAGCTCCTCGTCATCCAACGCGAGTCCGACATCCACGACGGCATGCTGTGCCTCTACCCGTACTTCGACGACCGGGTGCGCTCCCGCGCCTACGCCGCAGCCGTCAGCGGAGGCAGCGGCCCCGACCAGGCGCACGCCGTCGCCGACGCGGTGATGGTGACCGCGGCGGTGCGCGCCCGGGCCGCCGACCCCGAGGGCACGGCCCTGGACGGCCCCGTCCGGCCGCACCCCCCGCTGCCGGCCCACGACGTCCCGCGGAACCTGGTGCGCATGTCGCATGCCCTGCGCCACTCCCCCGTGGTCGCGGCGGCCCGCACGGTCGGCTCCCGCCCGGAAGGCTGATTCACCGGGACGCGGGGCGCCCGGAGCGGACGGATCGTCAGTGGCGGCGGGCAAGCTGGAGGCGCACCACCAGCGATCGCACCCGATCCCGAGCAGGGGGACGACCGATGCCCACCAGCGTGCCGACCGACCGTGAACGTGACGCGGTCCAGGCGTACCTGCGGCTGCTGCACACCGTGCGGGCCGCCCTCGACACCTCCCCGCCCGCCCCGGCCCACCCGGCGCTCGTTCCGGAGGGCGTGCTCGACGAGGCCGAGCGGGCGCTCGCCGGCGCCGGACTCGCGGGGAACGAGGAGGAGTTCTTCGCGCTGCTGCGCGGAGCCTGCGCCTTCGACCGGTGACCGCTCCTTCAGGGGCGTCGGGTCCGCGTGGCCAGCAGCACCGTGAGGGTGCACGGGACGAGGAGCAGCAGGAAGGCCGTGACGTAGCCGACGGTCTCCCCGGTGCCCCGGGCGAGGCAGAGGTGGAGGACGCCGGAGCCCGCGCCCAGCACCGTCACCTGACCGAGGTTCTGTGCGGTCTGCATGGCACCGCTGGCGTAGCCCTGCCGCCCCTCGGGGCTGTGTTCGAGGGAGAGCACGGTCAGCGAGGGGACCAGCATCCCCATCCCGAGGGCCGCCAGGACCATGGCCGACGCCGCCACGAACGGGGGCAGCGCGGGAGAGGTGCCGACCGCCGCGACCAGGATCGCCCCCGCCATGAGCGCGGCGCCTGCCCGGACCAGTTGGTGACGCGGACGGCTCTCCAGCAGATGGCCCTGGACCCAGGAGGAGGCGGCCCAGGCGATCGCGGCACCGGTGAAGACCAGGCCGACCAGCAGGGGTGACACGTCCCGTTCGGTGACGAGCAGCAGCGGGACGAGGGCCTCCAGCGTGAAGAACACCCCGGAGGACAGGCCCCGCGACAGCACCGTGACCGGAAGGCGCCGTGCGGCCCGCAGGGTACCGGGCGGCAGCAGCCGGGGCGCGAAGGCGGCGAGCAGGGCCAGACCGGCCACCGCGAACGCCAGGTGTCCCGCTCCCCCGCCGGATACGCCGTACTGGGCGACCGCGGCGCCCAGGCTGACCGCGGCGGCGGTCAGCAGCGCGGGGCGCGGGGCGTCCTTCGGCTCGGGCACGGCGAGCGCCCAGGAGTCGCCGCGCAACACCGCGACCACGGCCAGGGCGGGGATCAGGGTGAGCACCGCGAGCCCGAGGAACACCGTTCGCCAGGACCACACCTCGGCGACCACGCCGGCGAGCGGCGGGCCCAGCAGCGAGGGGACGATCCAGCAGGTGCTCATCAGGGCCAGGGCGCGGGAGCGCAGGGCCGACGGATAGGACTGGCCGATCGCGGTGTTGATCGACACGGCCACCATGCCGGCGGCCAGCCCGTCCAGGAACCGGCCCGCGGCCAGGTGCCAGATCGACTGGCTGGCCCCCGAGACCACCAGGGTGGCCACGGCGAGCAGCATCCCCACGGCCAGCGGGCGGTGGGCGCCCGAGCAGTCCGCCCAATGGCCGCCGAGGACCCCGCCGAACAGGCTCGCGGCCACGAAGCACCCCGCCACCAGGGGGAAGAGGTGGACCCCGTCGAGGGCTTCGGCCGCGGTGGGCAGGGTGGGCAGCACGGCCAGCGCGGCCAAGCCGGTCAGGAACATCACCGCGGCGAAGGAGGTGGTGGCCGCCGCGTACCTCTTCGAGAAGAGCCCCTCGCCGGTCGCGGGGGGCGTCCCGGGGGCGGGAGGGGTGTCGGAGGGGCCCGCGGCCGGGCCGCTCGGCGGGCGCTGCGGATCATGGGTCACGAGTACCCAAGCTAGGTGTGCGCCCGGCCCGGGGCCACCGCATTTTCGGTCGGTGCCGCGGGCCCGCGGTGCCCGGCGGTGGCGTCTCGCGGTCGCGGTCGGACGGGTTCGCCGTGGTGTGCAACCGCCCGCCCGGTGCGGGTGTCTGAACTCATGCCGGGCAGTGGTGACTTCGAATCGGAAGCTGATCAACTCCTCTTCCTTTTGGATCGATCCGTGGGCGGCTTCCGTAACTCGTCATCGCGGGGAGGCACTTCGATGGGAACGCGCACGATCGAACGGTTCACGGGGACGGAGCGGGACGGCCACGCATCGGCCGGGGCCCTTCGGCGGGCCCGCACCCGACTGGTCACGGCCGTCGTGATCGGAGCCCTGACCGGATCCGTCCTGGTCGCCGTGGACGCCACCGCCGTGGCGGCGCCGCGCAAGGTGGTGTACCTGACCTTCGACGACGGACCGGGCGCCCACACCCCCAAGGTGCTGGACCTGCTGAAGCAGCACGGGGCCAAGGCCACGTTCTACCAGACCGGGGGGAACGCCGCGGCCCGCCCCTGGGACACCCGTCGAGCACACCGGGAGGGCCACAGCGTCCAGAACCACACCTGGTCGCACGTGGACCTGCGTCGGGTGGACTGGCCGACCTTCAAGTCCGAGGTGACGCGCACCGACACCGCGATACGCAACGGGACCGGAACGACGCCGACCTGTCTGCGCCCGCCCTACGGAGCGGTCGACCAGAAGGTGCGCGAGCGGGCGGCGGCCCTGCGCAAGGGACTGCGGCTGTGGACGGTGGACACCCGCGACTGGGCCCGGCCCGGTCGGGCCGCCATCGAGTCGCGGGTGCTGAACGGCGTGCGCGACGGTTCCGTGGTGCTGATGCACGACGCCGGCGGAGACCGCAGCCAGACGGTGGCGGCGCTGCCGAAGATCCTCAAGACCCTGAAGGCGCGGGGCTACTCCTTCGGCAAGCAGACCTGCTGAGGCCGCCGGAGCGGCGCTCCGGCGGCCGGGGCGACGACGGTCAACCGTCCGGCAGTGGGGGCAGGGCCCTGCCGTGCACCCAGGCGGCGAAGAGTTCGTCCAGCGGGCGGCCCGCGTGCCGGGCCGCGTGCGCGGCGAAGGTCGCGGTGCCCACCGAGCCGCCCCGGTGCCGGGTGGCCCAGCTCCGCAGCATCCGGAAGAAGTCCTCGTCCCCCAGGTCCCGGCGCAGGGCGTGCACCGCGAGTCCACCGCGCTCGTACAGCCGGTCGTCGAACATGTTGCGGCGTCCGGGGTCGGCGAGCAGCAGGTCCTGGGGGCGAGCCGCGAGCATCCGGTGGGCGGTGCGGGCGAGTTGGACGGTGGAGCGGCCTCCGGAGCGCTCCGACCAGAGCCACTCGGCGTACTTGGCGAGCCCCTCGTTGAGCCAGATGTGACGCCAGTCGGCGATGCCGACGCTGTTGCCGAACCACTGGTGGGCGAGTTCGTGGGCGACCAACCGCTCCGCGCCCCGGGCGCCGTCCAGGTGGTTCATTCCGAACAGCGACATGCCCTGGGCCTCGACGGGCACGTCCAGTTCCTCGTCGGCGACGACCACGGTGTACCCGTCGAACGGGTAGGGGCCGAAGAGTTCCTCGAACAGGCGCATGATGCGGGGCTGTCGGGCGAAGTCGTGGCGGAAGGCGGGCAGCAGGCGGGGCGGCAGATGGGCGCTCTGGGGCACGTCGTCGTCCGTCGCTCCGGTCAGTCGGACGGTGCGGAACCGTCCGATGGCGAGACCGACCAGGTAGCTGGAGGTCGGCGCGGACTGTTCGTGGACCCAGGTGGTGGTGCTGGCCCGGACGGTGCGGGTGAGCAGCCGCCCGCCCATGACCACCGTGTAGGGGGACGGGGTGGTCACGGACACCTGGTAGGACGCCTTGTCGGCGGGGCGGTCGTTGCACGGGAACCAGGAGGGGGCGCCGACGGGTTGGCTGGCGACGAGTGCGCCGTCCGTGGACTCCTCCCAGCCGAGCCCGCCCCACGGGCTGCGCACCGGCTTCGGGTTGCCCGACCACTGGACCTCGACGGTGAACGCGGCCCCGGCCCGCAGGGGCTTGGCGGGCCGTAGTCGGAGCCGACCGCCCCGGTGGCTCCAGCGCGGCTGCCGGTCGTCGACGCGGACCCGTCCGATGCGGAAGTCGCCCAGGTTCAGCTGGAGTTCGGCGAGGGGCACGGCTCCCGCGGTGGCGCTGATCCGGGCGGAGCCGCCCAGCCGGTTGGGGCCGGGGCGGTAGTCGAGGGCGATCTCGTAGCGGTGCACCCGGTAGCGGGGGTCGCCGTGCTCCGGGAAGTAGGGGTCCGGGCCGGTGGGCGGGGACCCCGCCGGGGGGTCCTCGACGGGGGGTCGGTGCCGGGGCGGGGGGCCGTTCAGGGCCGCCACGCTTCGATCGGGTTCCCCAGCCAGCGGGTCCCGGCGGGCACCGACTCGCCCGCCATGACCAGGGAGCCGGGCCCCAGGGTGGTGCCGGCCCCGACGGTGGCGCCGGGCAGGACGATCCCGTTCGGCCCCAGGGTGGCCCCGGTGCGCAGTTCGACCCGGTCCGTGCGCAGCACCCGGTCGTGGAAGAGGTGGGTCTGGAGGACGCAGCCGCGGCCCACCGTGACCGCGGGGCCGAGGGTCACCAGGTCCGGTTCGGGCAGCCAGTAGCTCTCGCACCAGGTGCCCCGGCCGATCCGGGCGCCCAGAGCGCGCAGCCACCAGGCGAGCAGGGGCGTGCCGGGCACCGAGCCGACGAGCCAGGGCACGGCGAGCACCTCCACGAAGGTGTCGGCGAGTTCGTTGCGCCAGACGTAGCCGCTCCACAGCGGGTGCCGTGCGCTGCGGTGCCGCTTGACCAGCAGCCATTTGGCGAGGATCGCGATCGCGCAGGCGAGGGCTCCGGCGGCGAGCAGCAGCAGGCCGCCGAGTGCGGCGGCCCAGGGGCCCAGGGCGGCGGCGAGGGCGCTCAGTCCGGCGAGGGTGAGCACCACGCACGCGGCGGAGCACAGGACGGGCACCAGGCGGCACAGTTCGACCAGGGCGCGGGCGCACCGCAGGGCCGGGGTCGGCTCGTAGGTGCGGCCGCGGTCGGCCGGGGTGGTGGCGCGCGGCAGTCGGACCGGGGGCGAGCCGAGGTAGGAACTGCCCTTCTTGGCCTTCTTGGGGGTCGCGGAGAGCACGCCCACGAGGCCGCCGTCCGGGACCCGGCGGCCGGGTGCGGTCATCCCCGAGTTGCCGAGGAAGGCGCGGCGACCGATCCGGGCCCGGCCGATGCGGACCCAGCCGCCGCCCAGCCGGAAGGGGGCGGCGAGGGTGTCGTCGGCGAGGAACGCGCCGTCGCCGACGGTGGTGAGGCTGGGCAGGGCGAGGACGGTGGACACCTCGGCGCCCCGGCCGACCCGCATGCCCAGCAGCCGCAGCCACACCGGGGTGACGAGCCCGGCGTAGAGCGGGAACAGGGCGGTGCGGGCGAGGTCCATCAGTTGGGTGACCGTCCACGCCTGCCAGCCGATGCGGCTGTGCGCCGGGTGGACGCCGGTGCGCAGGCCGAGCCCGAGCAGCCGGACGGCGGTGACCAGGAGCAGCATCTGGCCGAGACCGTAGGCGAGGGTGGCCGGGACCAGGGCGAGGAGCACGGCGCGCAGGGCGTCCGGGAGCGGGGCGGCGGGGTCCACGAAGACGCCCGCCACCCAGAGGGCGGGCAGCGCGGGCAGCAGCGGGAACAGGAGCAGTGCGCTACCGGTGGCGCCGTGGGCGGCGCGCCACAGCGGTGAGCGGGGCGGTCTGCGCCGGGGCCAGTCGCGTTTGGCCCGACCGCGTTTGACGGCGGGGGCGCCGGCCCAGCGTTGTCCGGCCGGGACCCGGCCGGTGACGACGGAGCCGGGGGCGACCTCGGCGCGCTTGCCGATCCGGGCGCCGGGGAACAGCAGGCTGCGGGTGCCGACCACGGCGCCGGCGTCGATCCGCACGGGCCCGAGGTGCAGGCGGTCGCCGTCGAGCCAGTGGCCGCTCAGGTCGACCTCGGACTCCACCGCGCAGCCGCGGCCGAGCCGGAGCAGTCCGGTGACCGGGGGCAGGGAGTGCAGGTCGGCGTCGGCTCCGATGCGGGCGCCGAGGGCGCGGGCGTACCGCTGGAGCCAGGCACCGGTGAGGGCGGTGGCACCGCTGTGCTCGGCGAGGCGTTCGGCGGTCCACAGGCGCAGGTGGACGGCGCCTCCGCGGGGGTGGGTGCCGGGTCGTACCCCGTGCAGCAGCAGCCGGGCGCCGCCCGCGGCGAGGGCGATCCGGCCGGGCGGGGTGAAGAACAGCACGGCTCCGGCGATCACCGGCCACCAGGGGGCGGTGGGTGCCCAGGGGTAGGGGCCCAGGCGGGTGAGGACGTTTCCCAGGGCGAGCAGGGCCACCGCCCAACGCAGCCCGGTCAGGGTGAACAGGAGTACCAGCAGCAGGAGTTGGAGGGCGCCGGCGCGGCGGGGCACCGGGGTGACGGTCCGGGCCGCGGTGGGGCCGGGGCGGGTGCGCTCCAGGTGGCGGGCGAGGTCCTGCAGGACGGGCCGTTGGTAGACGTCGAGGACGGCGGCGTCCGGGTGCCGCACCCGGAGCCGGGTGAGCAACCGGGCGGCGGCGAGGCTGGTGCCGCCGAGGGTGAAGAAGTCGTCCCGCGGGTCGGTGACGGGCACCCCGAGGGTGTCGCGCCACTGGTCGGCGAGCCACGCCTCGGTGCCGGTGAGGGGGGTGGCGCCGGGGGCCGGGACGGGCGGGGGCGGCCACGGCAGGGCGTCCCGGTCGACCTTGCCGGAGGTGCGGACGGGCAGTTCGGGCAGGACCACGAGCAGCGGCACCAGGGCGGCGGGCAGCGCGGCGCGCAGTCGTTCGAGCGCCGCGGCGCGGTCCCAGTCGGGGCCGGTGACGAGGTAGCCGACGAGCAGACGGGTGCCGTCGGGGGTGGTGCGCACCGCCGTCGCGGCGGCGGCGACCCCCGGCAGGGCGGTGAGCGCGGTGTCCACTTCGCCGAGTTCGATCCGACGGCCCCCGAGTTTGACCTGGTCGTCGGCGCGGCCGAGGAAGACCAGGCCGGCCGGGTCGGCCCGGACGAGGTCGCCGCTGCGGTAGGCGCGGGGCCAGCCGAGGGCGTCGAGCGGGGCGTAGCGTTCGGCGTCCTGCACGGGGTCGAGGTAGCGGGCGAGGCCGGTGCCGCCGATGACGAGTCGTCCGGTGCCGCCCAGGGGCACGGGGTGTTCGGCTTCGTCGACGACGGCGAGTTCCCACCCCTTCAGCGGCAGGCCGATCCGGACGGGCCCGGTGCCGGTGAGCGGTGCCGCGCAGGCGACGACGGTGGTTTCGGTGGGGCCGTAGGTGTTCCACACCTCGCGGCCCTCGGCCGCCAGTCGGCGGGCCAGTTCCCGGGGGCACGCCTCCCCGCCGAGGATCAACAGCCGTACCCGGGCCAGGGCGGCCGGTGGCCACAGGGCGGCGAGGGTGGGGACGGTCGAGACGGCGGTGATGCCCCGGGCGAGGAGCCAGGGTCCCAGGTCGGCGCCGCTGCGCACCCGGTCGCGGGAGGCCGGGACCAGGCAGGCGCCGTGCCGCCAGGCCAGCCACATCTCCTCGCAGGAGGCGTCGAAGGCGACGGAGAGCCCGGCCATGACCCGGTCGCCGGGGCCGAGGGGGCGTTCCCGGAGGAACAGGGCCGCCTCGGCGTCCACGAAGGCGGCGGCGGCCCGGTGGGTGACGGCCACGCCCTTGGGGGTGCCGGTCGAGCCGGAGGTGAAGATGACCCAGGCGTCGTGGTCGGGTTCCGGCCGGCCGGGGCGGCGGTCGTCTGGTCCCGGGCGGTCGACGGCGACGTCGGGGAGGTGGTGCCCCGGGCCGATCACGGTGCGGACTCCGGCCTCACGGAAGACCCGGGCGGCGTGCCCCTCGGGGTCCTCCGCGTCGACCGGTACGTAGGCGGCCCCGGCGGCGAGGACGCCGAGGACCGCCGCGTACAGGTCGTTGGTGCCGGAGGGGACGCGCAGGCCCACCCGGTCGCCGGGGTGCACTCCGTGCCGGGCGAGGCGGTGGCGGACGCGGTCGACCTCGACGGCCAGGGCCCGGTAGCTCAGTCGGGTGGTGCCGTCGTCGAGGGCGGGTGCGTCCGGGTGACGCCGTACCGAGGCGGCGAACACGTCGATCAGGGTGCGGGGCGGGGCGGCCGGACCGGAGGTGAGGACGGCGAGGGGACCGACCGGGCGGACCGTGCACGGTGACGGGGCCGGGGGGCCGGGGGGCGTGAGGCGCCCGTCGTCCTGGGGGGCGGTGGCCGGAGTGGTGGCTGCCATCGGGTCCTCGTGTCTCGTTCCCGCCGGGTGGCCCGGACCGTCGACACACGACCTCGCCCGATACATCCGGTTTGCACCGAATGGCCGGGATCAGCCTACGGCGCCGCGGGGGAAACCTCTCCACGAGCGGGCACCCGGCGGAGGGAACGCCCCGGTGCCCCCGGGGAACGGGGGCACCCGCACCCGGTCAGCCGGCCGCCCGCCCGGCGGGCAGCGCCAGGATGTCCACGTGGTGCACGGTGACCCACAACGCGCCGGTCACGCTGTCGTCCAGGCGGTGGGTCAGGTAGTCGTCCCACGCGGAGGCGCGGTCGGGCCGTTGGGCCTGAGCGCCCCCCACCCACCCCCGCAGCCAGGCACCGGTGAGTTCGGCGGCGGGCCTGAGCCGCCAGGGGCTGGCATGGGTGCAGACCGCCATGCCACGGCTACCGAACTCCTCGGTGGCCACGGCCACCGCGTCCGGGCCGAGCAACCCGCGGCTGCGCTGACCGGCGTTGAACGCCTCGGTGACCTCCGCATCGGCGGGGCGGGCGGGACGCAGGTCCACCCGTCCGACCGCCGACAACGGGAGCAGCGCAGGGCATTCCGCCCCGGCGCAGGCCGCGGCGAGCGCCGCCACCTCCTCGCCGGTGAGGAGGTCCAGGGACGTGGACGAGGTCACCAGCGACGCCCCGGCGAGGGCGGACGCCGTCAGCTCCGCCAGTCCGCCCTCCCGGCACGCCGCGGTCACCGGGGAGCCGTCCGCCGCGGCCGGGGGCATCCGGTCCAGGGCCAGCCGGGCGAAGGAGGCGTCGGCGTCGTGCACCACCCAGTGCTGGGCGCCGGACAGCCGGGGCGCCAGCCACCGGGCCATCGCCCCGGTCGCGCAGGCCGGGTCGTGCACCACCAGCCGCCCGCCGGGCGCGGGGCGCCGGGCGAGCCAGGCCCCGAGCGAACCGAGCAGGGCGGCCGAACGGGCCACTGCGTCGGCGGGTTCGCGCAGGGCGAGCCACTCGGGGGTGAATGCGGTCGCGTCGGCGGCCGACTGGGTCACAGAGCGCTCCAACTGTCGCGACGGAGTTGTTCGAGGACTCCGGAAACACTACGCGCCGTGGTGGCCCAGCCGTCGAGGGACGTCCGCCGCCACCGGGCGGCGGTCTTCAGCCGTTGCCGTTCGTCGTGCTCGTCGAACCACCGGCGCACCGCCGCGCCGAGCGCCCCGGGGTCGTCGGGCGGCAGCAGCACCCCGGGCAGCGAACCGTCCGGCGCCCTGCCGACCGCCTCGGGCAGGCCGCCCACGTCGTTGACGAGCACGGGGATGCCGCGGGCCAGGGCCTCCGTCACCGCCATGCCGTAGGTCTCGGCGCGCGAGGCCAGCACCATCAGGTCCGTGCTGGCGTAGCTGGCGTGGAGTTCCGCACCCGACTGCGGTCCGGCGAGCCGTATCCGGTCGCCCAGGCCGTGCCGGTCGATGAGGGCGGCGAGTTTGGCCACGTACTCGGGGTCCCGGTCCAGGCTGCCGACGCAGACGCAACTCCAGGGCAGGTCCGCCACGCTCGCCAGGGCCCGGACCAGCCGGTGCTGCCCCTTGCGGGGCGTGACGGCGGCGACGCACAGTAAGCGCGAGACGCCGTCGGTCCCGGTGGCCAGGGGCCCGATGTCCGCACCGGGGGCGGCGACGTGCACCCGACGCCGGGCCAGGCCGTGGTGGTTGACCAGCCGTTGGGCGGCCCAGTCGCTGGTGGCGACGACCGCGGAGACGGCGCGCAGCACGGTGCGCTCCAGGGCGTCGAGTTCGGTGACCGCATCGGGATCGAGTCCCGCCCCGTCCGCCAACGGGAGGTGCACCAGCACCGCGAGCCGCAACCGCTTGGCCTCCGGGACGACGACCTCGGGGACCCCGCCGGCCACCAGTCCGTCGATGAGGACGACGCTGTCGTCGGGCAGGCCGGCGAGCAGGTGCGCCAACTGGGCGGCGGCCAGGGGATCGGGCTTCGGCCAGTCGCCGGGCAGGGTGTGGGCCCGGACGACCCAGCCGAAGCCCGACAGGTCCAGCCCCACCCGGCGGTCGTAGGTGGCGCCGCCGCTGTACGCGTCCGGGTCGTCCACCGTGCCGGGCATCACGAAGTGCACCGGGCGCACATCGGCGGGGCGCAGGTCCACCGGGGTGAGGGACCCCTGGAGCACGGCCGGAGCCCCCCGGCCCGGTGCCGGTGCCGGTGGCGGGCCGGGGGCGGGGGGCGGTTCGGCCGAGGGCTGCGGGGCGCTCCCGCAGCGGCCTGCGGCACCCCGGGCGGAGGGCGGACGGTGCGCGGAAGCGGGCGCGGGGGGCGCGTTCACGGGCCGCACCCCTTCCGCGCCGGCGCACGGTACGACCCGTGGGGCGCGGCACGATCGGGACCCGCCCCTCGGGAGTGGTGGGCGGCCATCGGATGGCCATGGACGGTGAAGCGGAACAAGGACCCTCCCTTTTACGGCATGTCGGTCCATCTGCCGGGGCTCCACCTTGGGTACGCGGCCCGTCACGGATTTGTTCAGCGGGCGTGATGTCCCCGCCGCAACGAGGCGGGCGGGCGGCCCGGGCGTGGCCGGGATGCATCGGGGGGAACGCCGGCCGTCCGATGCACCGGGCCCCCGGTACCCGGCGCGCACCGGGGCGCGGCCCCGGGTCGGGCGACGTCCGCCTCATGCGTCCGGGTATTGGCCGGAACGCATCGGTTGTCACACCTGCCTCATTCCGGAACGGAATGTTCCGCTCACCATGTTCAAAGTTCAGTCAAATTTTGGCTACTTTAAGTCAAAGCAGATTCTAGGTGAACTGTAGGTGAACAAATCGACGTACTACTAGACATGGCGAGGGGCGTTAACCGCCTCGGGCCCCCACGACAACGGGAGGTTCGGCTAGATGTCCGACAAGAGCAGCAGCAAGAAACGCAGCAGGAGACGAGAGGGCGGCAACGACGACAGCGCGCCGAGAATCGGCAGCGGCCGCAGCGGAGTCGCCGTCTCACCCGGGACGATCCGCGGCGCGGCGGCGGGCGGCGCGCTCGCCTTCCGAAAACCGGTGAAGACCCACTGGGCGAACGCTACCAACAGCACCCGGGACGAACCGCGCTGGCAGTTGGACGAGGTGCCGCCGCAGCCCGACCACTGGTCGCGCTCCTGGAACGGGAACGGCTACGGCAGCCCGACGCACGCCACGGCACCGGGCAACGGCCAGCTGGTGCACCCCGGGGCCGCGAACGTCCCGGCGCCCGCCGCTCCGGAGCCCGCGCCCGTCACCGAGACCAGCACCCAGGCGTACGCCGAGATCCTCCAGGAGGTCCGGGTCGCCCAGACCGCCCTCCAGTTCCTCCTCGGCTTCCTGATGGCCATCTCCGTCACTCCGCGGTTCGCCGAGTTCGGCACCTCGGACCGGGCGATCTACGTCTCCGCGCTGGTGCTCGCACTGGCCTCCTTCGGCCTGCTCACCGCACCCGCGCCGTTCCACCGGATGGTCACCGACCCCCGGCGCAAGCGCCGGCTGGTGAACGTCTCCAGCAAGCTCGCCCTGTGGGGGCTGGTGCTGATGATGCTCGCGCTGACCTGCTCCGTGCTGCTGGTGCTCAGCGTGGTCATGCACATCACCTTCGCCGCCTACCTCTCCGCTGCGATCCTCCTCTGGATGACCGGCTTCTGGTTCTGCATGCCGCTCCGGGCCAGACTGCGCGACCGGCGCAGCTCCTAGCACCCGCGAGTACCGCCCCTGAGCCGACCTGACTTCCGGTCCGGACGGTGCCACCCCCCTCACGAGCCGCAACGGCTCACCGTCGCCCCCCGCCCCGCCGGTTCCACGGCGTCCGGGCGGGGTTCGTGCGTGCGGGCCCGTTCGGGGAAGGACCCGGGCCTCCGAGGCCCCGCCGGTGCCCGGGGTCATCCCGTCTCCCAGGCCGCCACGCACAGGGACTCCGACACGGCGGACGCGTAACGGGCGGCCGAGAGCCAGTGGAGCGCGAAGCCGTCGGCGTCGGCGGGCAACAGCCGGCCGAAGGGGTCGCGTGCCCTACGGGCGGCCGAGGCGCACAGGGCGGTGAGGAGGCCGGCAGCCGTGGGAAGGCCCGCCCGGCGGAGGCGGTGGCTCTCGGCGGAAACGTCGCCGAGCATGCCGAGGGCGGCGCGGCCCGCCAAAACCGCCTGCTCGACGCGGCGCTCCAGAAGGTGCAGGGGCGCCTGCCCGCCGGAGCCCTCGGGCTCGTGCGGAGCCGGGTGTACCCGGGCTCCCGGGACGGGGAGGTCGGCGCGGCGCAGACGGTCGAACCCGAGGTCGACGGTGCCCTGACCGGTGGGGTGCGCGCAGGCGAGGAGGGTGAGCCTGGGGTGGAGGGCGGGCACCAGGCGCCCGATGATCCGCAGCCGGGTCCCCGGTGCCGAGGCCAGCAGCATCAGATTGTCCCGGTGGGCCAACGCGGGGTCGTCGTCGGCGACCGCGAGGCGGACGCGAACGCCCCCGTCACACCGCGCGAGCAGACAGGTGCCGCCCGACTCCCCCACCGCGCCGAGCAGTTCGACGTCCAGGAAGAGCAGGTCGCCGGCGCCGTCCGGGTCCGCATCGCGGGAGGCGGACCGCAGGGCCCTGACGACCTGACGGGACGGCGGCGTCTCCCACAGGGCGGCGAGCGGCGGCTCCGTCCACGCCGCGCCCCGGGCGGTGACGGCCTTGACGCCCTTCCCGGCGCCCAACCGGCCGTCCGGGGAGACCGTCGCCCCCGAAACGGCCAGGCCGGCCCGGCCCAACTCCCGGTGGGTGAGCGCGCTGTCCCCGAGGCGCACGGCACGGTCGGCCACGCCCAGGGCCCGCCCCGCGCCGCCGGGTGCCACGTCACCGACCGACCAGAGCCGACCGTCCGGTCCCGCGACCCAGGTGCGGACGCCTCCGTGCCCCGAGTCGGTGACCACGGGTTCGGTGAACAGCCCGTACAGGCGCAGCGAGCCGTCCGGGCGGTACGGGCGGCGCGCCCGGCCCCGGACGGCGGCCAGCTCCGGCCCGGACGTCCTCCCCACCCGGTGCGCGGTGCCCAGGAGTTCGGCCAGAGCAGCGACGAGGTCGGCGGTGCGGTAGGACGGGTCCCCGGCCCGGGCCGCGCGCAGCAGGGTGACGACGGAGAGCGCGGCGCCCGCGGGGCGCGGCAGGGACCGCAGCCGTGCGGTGTGCGCGGCGCGCAGGAGCGCTGCCTGGGCGACGGCGCCGGCCCCGTCGACCCCGGCCTCCAGCACCGCGGCACCCGCCGACCACAGGGCCTCGGCCGCGGCGCGCTCGGCCGGGCTCGCGGTCTCGGGCGGGAGGACGGAGAGGGCGTCGGGGTCGTCCCGGCCGGGGTGCGGGGCCGGCTCGGGTTCCGCAGCGGGGGCGGGCTCCGCCGCGGGAGCGGCACAGGCGGCGGCGGCACGGTGGACGCAGGCCGGGGCGAGGAGGCAGCCGCAGCGGATGGCGTCCGCCGACACCACCGCACCGCCCGGTGCGTGCAGGCGCAGTTCGGTCTCGTCGTCGACCGCGATCGTCACCGTCTCCCCGTCACGGTGGGTCGGCCGGGCGCCGAGCTTGGCGACCGCCGCGTCCAGCCGCTTGCGCAGCCGGGGGGAGAGGGCCTCCACCAGGGTGGCCGTGACCTCCGGCGCGACCGGGGGCAGTGGGGCGGTGGTCATGCGGTCTTCTCCCCTATCCAGCGGGCCAGTTCGAGCGGGCTGAGCGCGGCCACGGGCATGCCGGCGGCGACGAGTTGCCCGGCGGTTCCCGTCGAGTAGCGGGGCCGGCCCTCGTCGTCGAGGCTGGCGCACCCGAGGAGGTGGCAGCCGGTGGCCACCAGGGTCCGTACCTCGGCCAGCAGTCCGCCGAGCGGAGCGCCCTCCTCGAAGTCGCTGATGACGACGACGAGGGTGCGGGCGGGCACCGTGACGAGGCTGCGCGCGTGTCGCAGCCCGGCGGCGATGTGCGTGCCCCCGCCCACGCTCACCTCCAGCAGGAGGGCGAGAGGATCGTGCACATGACCGGTGAGGTCGATGACCTCGGTGGAGAAGGCCAGGAAGTGGGTGCTCAGGGTCGGCACCCCGGCCAGCACGGACGCGGTCAGCGCGGACCAGATCGTGGACGCCTCCATGGAGCCGGAGACGTCGGTGACCAGGATCAGACGCCAGTCGGCGGACCGGCGGGCGCGGCTGCGGAACACCGGCTTCTCCGGTATCACCCGGACCGTTCCGTCGGCCGTCCGGCGGGCGGCGGCCAGATTGGCGCGCACGGTGCGCGGCAGGTCCAGCCGACCGCCGGGGCGGCGGGTGGGCCGGGCCAGCATGGTGCCGGTCAGGGCGGGCCGCAGCCGGGTGGTGAGCTGCCGGGTCAGTTCGTCGACCAGGCGGCGGACCAGCGGGCGCAGCTCGGCCAGGCGCGCCTCGGGGAGGCCGCCGGCGTACCGCAGGACCGTCCGGAGCAGTTCCACGGAAGGGGTGGCGGCGGCCGGGTCGAGCTCGGCGAGGACGTCCGGTCGGCCGGTCGCGGCAGCGGCGGCGAGGACCTCCTCGCGGATGCCGGGGCCGAACAGCGCGGCCAGTTCCTCGGACCACTCGCGCACGCCGGGGAAGGACGTCTCGCGACCACCACGGCCCGGGCCGGTGGTGCCGCCGCGGGAGCCCTCGCCGTGTCCCGCCCCGTACAGCTCGTCCAGGGCGGTCGCCAGGCGGGCGGCACCGGACGGCAGCCGGTCGGGACGCCGGCCGAGCACCAGCCGCCACCGTTCGGCGGGTGCGAGGGTGCGCCCGAGGGCGGCGGTGGACGTCGCCGGGTGCGCCTCGGGGTGCTCCGCCGACGGCCGGTCCTCGTGTGCCGAGCGCGGTACGGGCAGACCGAGGTCGGCCAGGAGGGCACGGGCCGCGAGGTCGGCCGCCGTGCGGCGGGCCAGTTCGGCCGGGTCCTCGGCGTCGGGGCCGTCCACCCGCTCGCCCAGCCGCTCCTCGACGGTGTCCAACAGCCGCTCCCGGGCGGCGGGGCTCAGCGTCTCGAAGCCGCCGCGCAGGGCGGGCAGCCGGGTCAGGAACGCGGCGTCGTCCACCTCGACGACGCGGTGCAGCAACGGGTCCAGGGCACCGACGCCGACGGTCAGCAGCGGACCCGCCGCCGTCAGCACTCCGGTGAGGCGGGCGGTGAGCGCGGCCCGGGAAGCAGCGTCCACGGCTCCGTCCACCCAGGAGGCGATGCGGACGCCGAACGCCCCGGCCTCCTCGTGGCCGGTGAGCACCCGGACGGCTCCGGCCGCGGCGGCGATCAGCGGGGTGCCGTTCGCGACCAGCCGCACCAGGGCGTCCGCGAGGCGGATGCCGCCCACCCGGTCGGCGCGCTGGGCCAGTTCCAGCAGGGCGCGGGCGTCCTCCGGCTCGTCGGAGCCGGCCAGGCCGTCGACCTGCCGGACCGCCGCCGCCGTCAGGAGCTCCACCGCGTGCGCCACCTCGACGGCACCGGCGGGAGCGGTGGCCTCCGGGGCCCGGGGCGCGTCATCGACCGGCGGGGCACCGGGGTTCGCGGGGCAGCCCGGCAGGTGGCCTGCCGCGATGCGGTCCAGGAGGTCGAGCCCGGCGAGGAGTTCGGGAAGGGTCCCGGCGGCCGGGAGCACGACCGCGAGTTCCGTGAGCCGTTCGCCGGACAGGGCGGGCAGCCCGCACTCGGCTGCCTCCGTCAGGCCCCGCACGACCTGGGCGGCCGTGGGGCCGCCCGCCGCGCGCTCGGCCGCGTGCCGTTGTCGGAGCACCCCCTCGGCCGCCTGGGCCGGGGTGACACCGCGGACGCCGGCCGCGGTGAGCATCGCGGCCGTCGCCGGAGTCCACCGCACCTGCCAACGGGTCGTCAGCCCCTCCGCACCCGCAGCACCCGTCACCTGCTGTTCCTGCGCGTAGGGGATGCCGCACACCGTCAGTCTGCGCAGCAGCAGTTCACGCCGTCCGTCGAGGCCGGACCGGGCCGGGTCGAGCCGGAGATCGCGCGGTGCCTTCTCGTGCGCATCCCCGGGGCCGGGGAGCGAGAGCGCTGCGGTCTCGGCCTCCACCACGGGCCCCAGTCCGCCGCGCGGAGCGGCGGGGGCGGGCCGTCCGGTGCGGGCTCCGACCAGTACGCGTTCGAGGGTCCGGGCGACGGCCCGGCCCGTGCCGTGGGTCTCGCCGCGGCCGAGGACCGTCTGCACGGCCTCCAGGAGTTCGCCGCGGCCGGGGGCGGACAGGTCACGCAGCCGGGCCAGGTCCGCGGCGACCCGGACGAGCTCCCGGCCGTCCGCCGGGCCGTAGGGGTGGCCGTGTTCGCGCAGGTCCGCGCAGATCCGTACCGCGGTGCGGACCAGCGCCTCGTGGAGCGCCGCCGGGTCACCGGCCGCCTCCAGGACGGTGTGCTGCCACTCCGGGTCCCGGATGCCGGACGGGTACCCGGACCGTGAGTCGAGGAGCGGGTAGGTGTACGGGATCAGCGAGACCGTGCACGTCGTCCCGTCGGCGGCGGGCTCCGCCCGGCCCTCCTCGACCGGCCCCGGCGGGACCGGCACGCAGGCCGGCGGCAGCAGTGCCGGGGTGTGGAAGGCGCCCACCACCACGGCGGGCCGCCGCCCCCTCGCCAGGGCCTCGGAGAGGTGTCCGCGCATGCACGCCTCGCGCGCCAGGTCCGTGCCGTCCACCCCGCCCCGCGCCTCGGCCTCGTACCGGAGCGCCCAGCCGGTGAGCAGGGCGGCCCGACGGAGCGCCTCGGGTGTCGAACCGGGTGCGGGGGCCTCCACCAGCCGGTCCCACAGGTCGTCGCCGTCCCGGCCGGTGAGCCGGGACCCGAGGGCCGCGGAGAGCCCGTGCGCCTCCCCCGCCGTGGGCGGGGGCGCGGGGACGGGGGCGGCGTCCGGCCCGCCCCGCGCCCAGGCCCGGTCGGCCAGCGGCAGGTCGCAGGCCACGGCCGGGACCCCGTTGCGGGCCGCCCACCGCAGGGCGACCAGTTCGGGCGAGAAGTCGGCGAACGGGTAGAAGGCGGGCCCCCGTTCGCCGGCCGCCCCCGTCCCGTCCCCGGCGACCGCGGCCAGCGCGACCGGGGCCTCGGTCTCCTCGTGGGCGAGCCAACCCAACCAGGGTTGGAAGTCGGCGGGCAGTTCGACGAGCAGGACCTCGGGGGCCGCCGCGTCCAACAGGGCCGGGAGGGCGGCGGCGAGCGAGGGTGCGTGGTGGCGCACCCCGATCAGGTACGGCAGCCCCGGGCCGGTGGCCGCGAGGGCGGCCACCGCGCCCTCCGGAGTGGTGGCCGGCCCCGGACCGGGGGTGGTCGAATGGCTCATCCGTCAGCCCTCCAGCACCGCGCGCAGCTCCCACAGGGCGCGCCAGGTGGCCGAACCCTGCTCGGCGCGCCTGCGCACCGGACCGTCCCAGTAGCCCAGCAGCCGTGCGGCGTCGGCGGGGTCGTCCTTGCGCACGACTCCGAGCAGATGGCCGGGGAGCAGCGCGAGCACGTCCCGGTCGCCGGGGAAGTAGGAGGCGGCCAGGCCGAGCGCACCGGCGACGGAGACGGCCTCCGCGGTGCTCATCACCGTGGAGGGGCGCTCGACCTCCCAGCCCTCCGCGGAGCGGCCCTCGCGCAGGTCCCGGAAGGCGGTGACGAGGGCCTCCAGGACCGTATCGTCCACCTGGTAGGCGGTGCCGGCGCGTTCGACGGCGGCCCGCGACTGGCGCCGGACGAGCGCGGTCTCGGCGTCCAGGTCCCCGATCGGGCCCACGGTCTCGAAGTTGAAGCGCCGCTTCAGCGCGGCCGACATCTCCGAGACGCCCCGGTCCCGCAGGTTGGCGGTGGCGATGAGGGTGAACCCGGGGGCCGCGTGCAGTGCGGAGCCCTCGCCGCCCGCGAGTTCGGGCACCGCGATCCGCCGTTCGGAGAGCAGCGACACCAGCGCGTCCTGCACCTCGGGCAGACAGCGGGTGACCTCTTCGACGCGGGCGACGGCGCCCCGGGTCATGGCGGTGAGCACCGGGGAGGGCACCAGTGCCTGGGGGGTGGGGCCCTGGGCGAGCAGCAGCGCGTAGTTCCAGCCGTACTTGAGCTGGTCCTCGGTGGTGCCCGCGGTGCCCTGCACGGTGAGCGCGCTGGTCCCGCAGACGGCCGCCGACAGCAGCTCGGAGAGCAGGGACTTGGCGGTGCCGGGTTCGCCCACCAGCAGCAGCCCGCGCTCCCCGGCGAGGGTGACCACGCACCGCTCGACCAGGGCGCGTTCGCCGACGAACTTCTGCTCGATCACCAGACGGCGCGGCACCCCGGCGCCGGGCCGCGCGCCCTTCGGCAGGCCCAGCGCCTCGTCCGCGCTGCCCATCACGAAGGTGACGACGGCGCGCGGGGTGAGCAGCCAACCGGGCGGGCGCGGCCCCGGGTCGTGGGCGGCGAGGAAGGCCAGTTCGGTGGCGTGCCGGTCCTCGGGCGGGACGACCTGGCGGTTCTCCCCGCCGCCGGGGGCGAGGGGGGGCTCCGTCGGGTCCGGGACCCCGCCCGTGGCGGGGGTGACGGTGGTGTGCGTGTCGCTCGTCATCGGCGGCGGCCCTTCCGGGGTGCGCGGGTGTCCAGTTCTTCGAAGGCGGGGGCGTCGCCGCTGCGGACCCGGGTCCACGCCGCGGCGAACAGCTCGGGCACCGGGAGCTGGGGCAGGACCCGGACGGACCCCGCCACCGGGTACAGCCCTTCCTTCCAGGTCTCCAGCGGCAGGCCGGGGGCCCCGCGTTCCAGCCAGCCGCAGGGCAGGAACAGGGAGCGGCCGGCGCGGGAGCGCTTGGCCTCCACCACGAGGTCGGTGGCGGCGAGTTCCGCCCGGGCCCGCTTGACCCGTGCCGGCCCCCACCCGGTCCAGCGGACGCAGTTGCGGTCCGTCGGGTCGGGCAGGGCGAGCAGCATCAGGTACAGGGAGGCGGCGTCGGCGCTCAGGCCGAGCGTCGCGGCGGCCTCGGCCACCAGGTCCGGGACCGTACGGGTCGGGTCCTGGGCCGGGTGGTGCGGGGCGCCGTCGGGGGCGCCCGCCGAGACCATGGCGTCGGCGTCCTTCGCCAGCAACGCGCGCAGGGCGCGGACCGCGTCCAGCCGGTACCGCTGGACGGTGCCCTCGACCAGGCCGAAGGCCGGGTCCTCGGGGCCCTCCAGGCCGGCCGGGCGGATCAGCAGCTTCTCCCGGCCCCCCTCGTCGGACGCGAGGAGCAGCGCGGCGCCGGCCCGGACCAGCCCGTCGGCCCCCGCGCCCCCGGTCTCCGGCAGCTGGTGGGCGGCGCGGATCACGGGACCGACCGGGCCGCCCTCCTCGGTCCAGTCCAGTTGGAGGTCCAGCACCAGGTCCGGGTCGGCGAGGGTGCGGCGCACGGCCGCGAGGCCGGTGACCAGGCCCGTCCGCAGGGGGTGCCGGTACGGCAGCACATAGGCGAGGGTCCGCAGCGCGGTCAGCGCGGAGGAGAGCGAGCCGTACGCGCTCACCCTTCGCAGCCCCGGTCCTCCGGTGCCGCCCTCGATCCGGGTGCCCCGGCCCAGCCAGGTCCGGGAGTCCGCGTTGAGGACCAGGTCGACGGCGCCCGCAGTGGTGCCGGACAGGTCGAGGTCCAGTTCCTCGGGGACGCGGACCAGCGAGCCCAGGCGCTCCCGCCAGACCTCGACGGCGGCGTCGACCTGCGGACCCGTGGACCACAGCTCGGCCGGGTCCGCCGGCAGCAGCGCCCGCTGCACCGCCTGGTGGTCGGCTCGGGGCAGGGCGTCCAGTTGCGCCTGGGCGCCCCCGAAGGCGCGCGCCTTCACGTCGAGCGTCGCCAACGTTCCGGCACCGGATTCGGGGACGGCGGCCGACAGCAGGGCGGTGGACTGGAGCGGGCCGATGCCGGTGGCCGTGTGGAACGCCTCGGCCGCCTCCGGGCGCCAGGGCGCGGGCCCCCGCTCCCGGACCAGGGCGGTGAGCCGGGTCAGGCGGTCCCCGGCGATGCCCTGCCGGTGGACGTGCTCGCCCTCCAGGGCGAAGCCGGCAACGGGTCCGAAGGCGCCGCTGGGGTCGTGGTCCAGGGCCAGCCAGCGCAAGGTCTCCTGCCGGGAGTTCCAGCCTCCGTCGGCGATGACCACGACGGTGCGGTCCCCGTTGCGGAACACCTGGCCGAGACGGGACGGGGCCTTCCGGCGGTTCCCGGCGGGCGTACCGGCGGGGGACGCCTCGGTGAGCCGCACCCGGCGGACGGTACCCGCCGGATCGGCCAACGGTCCTTCGGCGAGGACGTCCAGCAGGACCAGGAGCCCGGCCCGGTGCTCCGGGGCGGTGGCCGCCGAGGCGGCCCGGTAGGCGAGTTCGGGCAGCACGTCGAGCAGCCGCGTCCAGTCCGGGCACTGGGCGGGGACGGTGTACTCGTCCCGCTGCCAGCCGTCCACCGGGGTGAACGGCTCCTTGGCCGGCACGGGCGGGCCGAACGCCGGACCGCCGCCGAGGACGTGGTTGACGGCGAGCAGTTGCCGGACCAGCGTCCACTGCGGCCCGGAGCCCCACCAGCCGCGGTACGGGCGGTCCGAGCCCCAGGCGGTGGCCTGCGAGAGGGTCAGGTCGTCGGCGTGCTCGGGTGCGCGGTCGAAGAACATGCCCTGGGTGCGCGCGGTGGCCTGGGGGGTGACCGGCCGCACCGGCTCCGGCGGTGCCAGGTACCGGGCGAGCGTGGTGGCCTGCTGCACCGCGTCGCACACCAGCGCGGTGACGCCGCTGCGCAGCCGGGCGTCCGACACCTCGGGGAGCACCTTGGCGACGGCCTCCTCGGTCAGCTCCCGCGAGGTGGGCCCGGTGTACTCCTCGACGGCCCGGAACGCCTCCAGGTGCCGGGCGAGGGCAGCGGCGACCACCTCGACGAGTTCCTCCGCCCGGGAGTCCGTCAGCTGCCGCAGCGCGGCCGAACCGCGCTCGTCCCTCGGGCGCAGGGCGTGCCAGTAGGCGACCGGCGGTACGTAGGGGGTGCCCGCCGCGGCGCCCTGGCCGGAGGAGTCGATGGTCACGTACCACAGGCTGCCGCCGGCGCCGTCGGTGTCCGCCGGGTGCGCTTCGACGGAGCGCCGGCCGAGGGCCATGACGGGCCGCGAGCCGCCGGGCAGGGCGAGGGCGCCGAGCGGCACCGAGGAACCGCCGTCGGGCAGCGCGGCCGTGTGGCCGTCGGGCGTGCCCGCGACGATCCGGTGCCCGCCCCCGGGGGCGGGTGCGCCCGGTTCGGTGACCGTGCGGCGGACCCAGCGGCCGAGGACCGTGCCGTCCGTGCCGAACGGCGTGGTCTCCAGGCCGGGTTGGAGGGGCAGCACCTGGCAGTGCTCGGTGAGCAGCCGGGTGCCGTCCTGCACCCCGGAGCGGAGGAAGGCGGGCAGGGAGGAACGGCCGTGGGTGCCGCTGGCCGGGTCGTACTCCAGCCAGACCCGTCGGGTGCCCTGACGGCCCGCCCGCCAGTGCCCGGTGCCGTCGGAGATGATGGCGCGCTGCGGCGGCAGCGAGGTGTCGCCGGCGTGCAGGGCCTTGCCGCCGGTGGCCCGGCCGCCGCCGGGAAGCGGCAGGCAGACCTGGTCGGAGGCACCGGAGTTGCCCCAGCGGGGTACCTGCTCGCCGCCGACGGCGAACACCTCGGCGGGACGGTGCGACCAGTAGCCGCGCTGCTTGCCGTCCTCCCACCAGATGACGAGCAACTCGCCGTCGACGTAGCGGAAGGCGACCGCACGCCACCGGTCGACCGTGCCGGGCAGCCGCAGGGCGTGCTCCAACAGGACGCCCTCGGGGCCGACCACGACGGCCCGTTCGCGGGTGGTCAGGATCAGCGCGGGCCAGGCGCCGGTGACGATGACGCCCTCCGACCTGCCTGACCGCTGACGTGTGGCGGCGACCTCGGCGGCCAGTTCGGCGTAGGTCTCGTCGAGCGCGGACCAGCCCAGTTCGTCGAGGAGGCCGGTGCGCAGGGTGGCGGCGAGCAGCGGCACCACCTCGTGTTCCGCGAGGAGCCGCACCGCCTCGGGGGCGACGTCCGCGATCACCGCACGGAACGCCGAGATCCGGTTGAAGGTGGTGCGCAGCCGGGGCAGCCCGCGGGCGTTCGCGTACTCCTCGGCCCGGGCGGTCAGCCACTCCCTGAGGACCCCGGAGAGCACCGGATGCACCGCCAGCCCCGCCATCGCGGCGGTGCCCAGCTGCTGGGCGCGCCCGCCGCCGAATCCGCCGACGGTCCGGCTCAGCAGGGCACGGAAGACCGGCCGTCCGGCGACGGCGGCGAGGTCGCGCGCGCCGGGCGCGGTGTCGGTGAGCCAGGTGCCGAGCGGGACCTCCGAGGGCGTGTCCGCATCCGTTTCGCCCGGGTCGACGACCGGGACGTCCGAGGCCAGGCAGAGGTCGAGGAGGTCCAGGTCCGCGGTGCGCCGCCAACGGCCCTGGAACAGTTCCACCGGCCGTCCCTCGGCGCGCAGCCGGTCGGCCATCCGCGCGACGAGTTCGAGGGTCTCCGGGCTGCGGCCGCAGATGGCCCGGTTGCGCCGGCGGTGCGCCTCCCAACGGCCGAGCCACTCCGCCGCGGAGACGGAGGGATCGCCGGCGGTGTCGGAGGCGTCCGGACGGGCGGTCAACAGCTCCTCGGCGCCGGTCTCCGCCAGCAGGGCCAGCCAGCTGCGTTCGCCGTCCCGGTCCTGGCCGCTCTGGCCGAAGTTCTCCGGGAAGAAGCCGAGGAGCCGGGTGCGCACGGCCTCGTCCTGCCGGGCGAGGGCGACGAGCGCGGAACCGTAGGCCGTCCAGAACGAGGCGGGGGCGCGGACCACGCCCGGCGAGCCGATCAGATCGCCCACCAGCTCGCGTTCGGCCCTCTCGCGGTCCAGCCCGGCTTCCTTGACCAGCGCGCGCACGTCCTGGGGCAGCGCCGCGTACGGCGGCATGCCGGCGGCGCAGCGCTCGACCAGCAGGCGGCGGAACTGGGCCCAGGCGTCCGCCGGTGCGAGCCGGGCCACCAGGTCCCGGACGTACTGCCGCAGCGCCTTGACGGTCAGGGCCCCGGCGAAGGCGAACTCCAGGAAGACGGCCCGCTGCCGGTCCTCGTCCACGACCAGCCCGTGCACCCGCTCGGCCTCGCGGGCCTTGCCGAAGAAGGACGCGGCGTAGGAGGTGTTCTCGACCTCCAGGAAGAGGCGCGCCACCTGCTCGTAGTAGGTGGGGAGGAAGTGCGGGACGGCCCGACCGAGCCGGGTGCCGAGGGCGTCGAAGCCCTCCTTGGCCGCGCCGGCGCGGCTCTTGGCCTGCCGGCCCAGCCGCTCGATGTCCTTGACCAGGGCCAGCGCGTGGTGCCCGTTGGCCGGGTCGTTGACCAGGGCCCAGGCGGGGAAGCCCAGCGTCTCGCGGCGCACCTGGCCCACGACGGGGGCCTCGGCGGACCGGGCGAGTCCCAGGAACTCCAGCGCCAAGTCCTCGGCCTCGCCGAGGGTGCCGGGCACCAGTCGGACCACGGGGCGGTCGCCGAGCGCGGTGTGGGTGTAGGTGCGGGCGGTCAGGGCGTCGGCGTCGTCCCGGTCGCTGGTGCCGGCGGGGAGCACCGCGCCCGCGTCCAGCAGGGCCGCCACGCGGCTCGCGTCGGCCGGGCCGGAGCCGGACTCCGTGTCCGTGGGGGTGTGCGTGTTCGTCGTCGTGCTCATGCCGCCCGCTCCTCGTCCTCCACGTCGCGACCGGCGTAGAGCGCCGCCGCCATGCGCATGCCCTCGGACCACGCCACGGGACCGACCTCGGCGGCCGTCAGCGTGCGCCCCGCGGGGTCGGTCCAGCCCAGGGGACCGGTCTCGGTGTCGTGGGCGTCGTATCCGTCGTGCTCGCCGATCCAGATGCGCGCCTCGACGGTGACCCCGTCCTCGACGACCGGGCAGACCGCGTACCCGCCGCGCGACCGGTAGCCGAGCTGGGTGACGCGGCCGTGCAGGAAGCGCAGTTCCTTGAACGCTCCGCCGGCGTAGGTCTCCACGGAAGTGGTGTCCGGGGCGAAGCCCGGCGGGCGACGCCACACCTCGCGGAACAGTTGCTCCACGTTCTGGCGCACCTCCAGTTCGACCGCGAACTCCCGCAGTTCGTCGAGGTCGTCGAGGAGGACGGGGTGGGGCAGGCGGACGACGTCCGGGGTAATGCGGACCGTGTCGCCGTCCAGGTCGACCAGGCCGAGGCCGCGCTCGGGGTCGACGTCGCGCAGGAACCCGGCGACCCCGCCGTCCGCACCGACGACCACCGCGTCCCGCAGGGCCGCCTGCCACGCCGGATCGGGCCAGACCCGGGCCAAGACGGCCGCGGGGACGGGCAGCGAACGCACCATCCACTGCTCGACGTCGGTCAGGCACCGGCGCTCGTGCCGCTCCAACCACTCGGTCAGTTGCCGAAGCCCGACGACCGCCGGATCGTCCTTGAGCTTGGCCGGAACGGACTTCAACCGCCGGCCCTTCCCGTTGCGGCAGACCACCGTGCCCGCCTCCAGGGCGACCTCGTAGTCACCCGCCGATACCCACCCCATGCGCTGTTCCCCTGTGGTTCTCGACGCCGCCGGACCGACGGCACGTTGATGAGACCCGTCCACGGCAACGCGCCGTGACGAGTGGAAGAGACTCTAGGCGCACCCTGTGACAACGCCTTCGGAGCGGTCCGCCCTGGTCGTCGGGCCGGCGCCGCCGCGTTGGCCGCCGCCCGCCGGGGGCGGCCCGGAGCGCGCTACGGGGCCGTCGCGTCGACGGCGGCGACCGGTGCTGCGCCGACCGGCCCGCCCCGCCGTCCCGATCCGCGCGGGAATCCCGCTCCGACACCGATCGCGCGGTCGGTCGCACCGCTGCCCGAAACGCGAAGGCCCCCAGGCCGACCGGGGTCCCTGCCGAGATCCGAGAGGGGACGCGAACTCTCCTCTCGGGCATCAGCTACCAACTGATCTGACCTGGGGAGGCGCCCGCCGACAGGCTGGTTTCGGCGGGCTTTTCTCCTGTTCCTTTCCTGCTGTTTCGGGTCCTGCTGTTTCGGGCCCTCTGGGGTCCCTGTTGGTCATGCGTTGGTCAGGTGACCGATCCTCGGGCCCTGGCCCTAATCAGGACTTCTCGATGACCTCGAAGATATCGGCGTCGGTCTCCTGCTGCCATGCCGGAAGGTCAGACCAGTCGGCCACGTACCCCGGCTTGGGGTTCTCGAAGTGCTTGAACATCTGCGCCGTCCAGCACACCGCCACGAACCGGCCCTTCTGCTCCCGGGACAGCTTGGCGGTGTGACCACCGCTGACCTCGATGAACTGGCGGACCTGTTCGTAGACGGCACCTGCGGCCTCACGCTCCCACTGCGGCGTTTCCTTCCAGGGGGTGACGTACCCGGGCTTCGGCTCCCCCGGGAAGTGACGGTGCACTCCTTCGATCCAGGCTTCCCGGAACACTCGTGCGCCTTCGACCTGCGACATGCCAACCCCTCTCGTCACGGCGTGCTCAACGCGGCGATCTCCGCCCCCAACTCCGCTACCCGGCGGTCTCTACTCAGGGCGCTGAACTCATCGCACAGGGCTTGGAGTCTACGGGCGACGTAGCCGGACGAGGATGCTTGGGCCAATCGGACGGCTTCCCGTCCGTACGCGACGACCTGCTCAGGGTCACGCCGCTTCGCCCCGACGGCGGCGAGGTCGGCCAGCACGGCGCCCCTGCGCCGGTACGACTGCCCGGAAGCAAGGGCGGTCTGGGCCAATGCCTGCTTCAAGGTCTCCTCTGCCAGGTCGAGGCGGCCGAGCTGTACGTAGCGCGCTCCCCGTTCCTCGGCCAACCGTGTGCCGTCGAAGCGCAACCAGCCCCCGTTGGTGCTTTCCGTGCCCAGCTCCAACACCCGCTCGGCCTCGTCCAGCGCCCGCTCGCACGAGGCCAGGTCGCCCATGCCGGCGTACGCCTCGGCCTGCACAGCGGCGACCCAATGGCGGGTGGCGAGGCTGCGGTCTCCTCGCCGGGCCAGTCTTGCCGCCGCTCCGAGGATCTGCGCCGCCTGCTCGTACCGGTGTTCGTACACGTCCACGTAGGCGTGCCGGACGAGGGCGCATGCCCACGGGTCGAAGGCCAGGGCGTCCTTGCTGACGGAAGCCGCCAGGGAGTAGGACGCCGCTGCGTCGGAGTATCGGTTGGCATCGAAGGCGACTTCTCCGGCGAGCTGGAAGAGGTCGGCTGCCGCGTTGAGGAGGGGGCGGGAGTTGCCTCGGGTGTCGGCCAGGGCTTCGTTCAGTGTCGAGAGCTGATCGCGAACGACGGGGTGGACGGAGCCTTTGGAACGGGCTAGCTGGTAAACCTGCCACAGGTGGCTGTTCATCCTCGCGAAGTCGGCGGGTGCGCCCCTGCGCACTCCGTCAGCGAGTGCTTCCGCCTCCTCCAACGGCAGGGCGGTGAGGGCTCCGCTGACGGTGAGGATGCGGAGGAATTCACGGCGGATCATTTCGTCGGGGTCTCCCGCACCTCGATGGTCACTGGACTGGTGCCCCGTGGTCTCCTGGCTGGCTCGTGGCTGCGTCAGGAGGGCGTCAAGCTCGGCGAGAGTGACTTCGAGGGCGATGGCCAAACCCCGTCGCTGCGGTGGCTGGGGTTTGGTCCTGCCGCTCTCCCAGCGCCCGACCGTGGTGCGGTCCACCCCGAGCAACTCGGCCAACTTCTCCTGACTGTAGCCCAGGGCCTTGCGCCGTTCAGCCAGTCCCACGACGGCCCCTTCCCTTGAGCTGAACGTGATGCGCCTCCGTGCACGGAGGTGCATCAAGACTGCCGCATTGATGCCGTGGAGCGCTTGGACTCCTTCCGTTTTTCTTGGGGTTGTCGCGAACGGGCACGGTGGTGAACCTGCGCAGGAGCGCGGACATGGCAGCGGAGAACGACGACGATCCCGGGTCCGACCGGGCCAGGGACCGACATCGAGGGGAAGGGCACGACCCCATCGGATCGACGCTGACCGCCACCGGGAGGCTGGACCACGTCCTGGCTCTGTTCCTCCTCGGCGTCACCGTGCCTCAACACAGCGAATTTCGGACGGAGGTGAACGTCATGGAGAACCGCTCTCAGCTCGACACCGAGCCGGAGGAGGAGGTCGTGCCCCTGGAGGACGCGACTCGCCTGACGAAAGGCAACACCAACTCCAGCGTAGAGAACAAGCGCTCGCCCTACGGGGCCTGACGCCCGGCGGCGGCATTCCTGCGGGGGTGCCGCCGTGCCCCTTCCCGCTCCCAGAAGGATGGTGACGGCATGCGCTGGTTCGGCGGGGCACTCGCCCCCTATGGCACGGCCCCGAGACCCGTGGGCGCTGATGCCCCATGGCAGGAGCCGGACGCTTGGACCGTGGGCACCGCGGTGCGCCGGGCGGAGAGCGAGGGCGGGCGGAAGCTCGCGGTGTTCGGCCCGTGCGGAGCCACGAACCCGGAACTGGAACTATTGGCCCGTTCCACGGACTTGCGAGAATTCGACGCGGCGGCCTCGGCCTGGTCCGGCTCCTACGCCCTTGCCCTGGACGACGGCGCGGGATCGTTCACCCTGTGGGCCGACCCGGCAGGCTCCTGCCCCCTGTACGTGGCGGAAGTCGATGGCGCACCCGTCTGGGCGTCCAGTTCCTTGGCTCTCGCCTCCCTACTGGGGAGTCGGCCGGACACGGCTTGGCTGGCAGCCCACCTCATCCACCCGACCGCTTGCGTCCCGGGGCGGTCGGCGTGGACCGGGGTGGCGCAGATACCGCCGGGCCACCGGTGGACGGCTCCACATGACGGGGCGCCGTTCTCCGTGCCGTACTGGCGCCCGAGCTCCTCCACCTGGTCGGAGGCAGTGGACAGGCTGCGGCTCGACCTGTCGAACGGCGTGCTGCTCCGGGTGAGCGGGCGGGAAGTCTCCTCCGACCTGTCCGGTGGTCTGGACTCCAGCACTCTCGCCGCCCATGCCGCGCAGTGCGGGCCAGTCCTGGGAGTCACCTTCCATCCCAAGGGCCGTGAGTCGGGCGGAGACGTGGACCACGCGCGCACCGTCGCCCGTGCGTTCCCTTCTATCCGCCATCGATTCATGGCCCTGGGTCGCGAGCACCTTCCGTTCACCGACCTGGACGCCTTGGTTCTGACCGACGAGCCGGCACCGTCCGCCGTGACCATCGCGCAGCTCTGCCACGAGTTCGCCCTACTGTCGGAGGAGGGGGCCTCCGTGCACCTGACCGGGGATGGCGGCGACACCCTGTTCATGCCGCCTCCGGTCCACCTGGCAGACCTTGCCCGCTCCGGCCGTCTGATCCGCCTGGCACGTGATGCTCAGACGTGGGGCCGCCTCTACCGTTCGAGCCCCTGGCCCGCCGTGACAGCGGCCTGGACCGCGCCCGATCGGCTGGTAGGCGCAGCGTTCCCGAAGCCCTGGTTCACCCGCCAGGCGACCGCCCTGGCAGAGTCGGTCATCTCACCGGAGACCGGCGTTGACGGCTTGGGCTACGCCGACCGCCACCTTCTCGCCGAAGCACGGTACGTCGGCCGTACCGCAGCGACGGAGAACCAGCTTGCCGCCGCCTACAGCATCGAGATGCACAACCCGTACACGGATGCCAGGGTCCTGGAAGCAGTGATGTCGGCCCCCGCCTCGGATCGATGGTCGGCCCGCCGATACAAGCCGCTGCTTGCCGATGCGGTCGTGGGCCTCCTGCCCGGGGAGGTCGTGCAGCGCGGCGCCAAAGGGCTGTTCGCGGTGGATCACCACCACGGCCTACGCGCTAACCAGGAGAACGTCCTGGAGCTGGCTGACGGGCACCTGGCGGACCTCGGACTTGTACGCCCGGCAGCCCTCCGCTCGCTTCTCCGACGCGCCGTGCTCGGAGTAGACGTTCCCTGGGGACTACTCGAACCACTGCTCGGCACCGAGCTATGGCTACGTGTCAACGACACCGCGGTCGAACGAGTCCGCTGGGAGGAGAGACCGTGAACGTCCCCGTTCCGAGCCGTCACACCCGTACCGCACTGACCGAAGCGGCGGGCGTAGTCGTCAACTACCAGACCGGAACAACCGTGGTCCTTACCGGCGATTCCCTCTCACGCTGGCTCGACTGCCTGGAACACAGCGACGCACCCGCCCCCGTCACGGTCCGCCCCTCGGAAACCTCATGGGGAACGAGTGAGTCATCCGCCCGGCTGGACGCTCCGGCACCACCCCCGTGGGCGTGGCGCATCGCGGCGAGCGTGCTTCTCGCGGGCACCCTCGCCACGCGTCATCTGGGACGAGGGCGCATGTGCTTCGGTCGCCTGGTACGACTGGCGGAAGCGGGCCGCAATCTCCCTCGCCCGACCCGGGCGCACGTCAGCCTGGCAGTCCGGTCGGTCCGCTGGGCCGCGCCCCTGTTCCCCGCCCGTGTCGCGTGCCTGGAGGAGTCCACGACAGCCGCGCTCCTGCTGGCGGCTGGCGGTCGTGGAGGAGCCTGGCGGCACGGCGTCGCCACCGATCCGATTCGTATGCACGCGTGGATCTGTGACGTTCACGGCCAGCCTGTCGAAGAACCGGACCAGACTGGGGACTACTCGCCCATCAACGGGACAGAGTCAACGTCGAAGAGGTATCGATGACCGACCCGCACATCCTGCTTCCGGGCAAGCGCATCAGCCTGGCCATGCCGGACCGCGACCACCTGCCCGACTACCACCGCTGGGAGAACGACCCCGGCACGATCCTGGGCTTCGGGACGCAGGTCCCCCAGTCCTGGGAGGTCCGCGCCGGCGGATGGGAAGCAGCCGGACGGAACCGGGACTTCCCCCAGTTCGAGGTGATCACGGCCGAGGAGCGCACTCCGGTCGGTCTCACGACGCTCCAGATCGACTCAGCCGTGCGGACCGCCGAGTACGTCATCCTGCTCGCGCCGGAAGCCCGGGGCCAAGGGCTGGCCACAGAGGCAACGGCCCTGACTCTGCGGTGGGCGTTCGAGTACGCCGCCCTGCGGATGGTCTGGCTGAAGGTGCTGGAGCCGAACACGGCGGGGATCGCCGCGTACGAGAAGGCAGGGTTCAAACCCGCTGGCCGCCTCCGGCAATCCGGCTACTGGCGCGGTCGCCCCTGCGATGAACTCCTGATGGACGCGGTTGCTGAGGAAGTCACCGCGAGTTGATATTCCCCGGGCCCTGGCGTGCCTGTCCCACGGGGCCCGGGCCAACGTCGCTACGCCCCTGTGCGCCCGTCTCAGGCGCTCTCTTCCGACGTGCCCGTATTCGCTCGACCGTTGGTCGCGTGCTTGGGCACGCCACAGCCGGAGAAACAGAAAAACCCCAGGTCAACTGAGGTCTCTGCTGGTGTCCGAGGGGGGACTTGAACCCCCACGCCCGATAAAGGGCACTAGCACCTCAAGCTAGCGCGTCTGCCATTCCGCCACCCGGACCGGTGTGGTGTTTCGCGGGCTTCCCCGCGGCGACATGGACAACAATACCAAGGTTTCCGAGTGCCTTTCACCCACGTATCCGCAGGCCGGCGGGGTGGGTGACGGTCCGTCGACAACCGCTGGCACAGGGTGACGCGCGCGGGAAACGGGCAGCTCTGCGGGGGCGGGGCCGCCCGGTTCCGGCGGCGCGTCCGGTGGGGGTGGCGGGGCTCAGGGGCAGCGGACGACCTGGCCGCCGTAGGACAGGTTGCCGCCGAAGCCGAAGAGGAGGACGGGGGCCCCGGAGGGGATCTCGCCGCGTTCGACGAGCTTGGCGAAGGCCAGCGGGATGCTGGCCGCCGAGGTGTTGCCGGAGTCGACCACGTCGCGGGCGACCACCGCGTTCACCGCGCCGATCCGCTCGGCCAACGGCTCGATGATCCGCAGGTTCGCCTGGTGGAGGACGACCGCGGCCAGGTCCGCGGGGGTAACGCCCGCGCGTTCGCACGCCTGGCGGGCCAGCGGAGGGAGCCGGGTGGTGGCCCAGCGGTAGACGCTCTGCCCCTCCTGGGCGAAGACCGGCGGGGTGCCCTCGATCCGCACCGCGTGACCCATCTCCGGGACCGAGCCCCACAGCACCGGCCCGATGCCCGGTTCCTCCCCGGGGGCGCAGGTCTCCACCACGGCGGCGCCGGCCCCGTCGCCGACCAGGACGCAGGTGGTGCGGTCGGTCCAGTCGGCGATCTGGGTCATCTTGTCGGCGCCGATGACCAGTGCCCGGGTCGCGGCGCCGGCCCGCAGGGTGTGGTCGGCGGTGGCCAGGGCGTGGGTGAACCCGGCGCAGACGACGTTGAGGTCGAGGACCGCCGGGCCGGGCATGCCCAGGCGGGCGGCGACCCGGGCCGCCGTGCTCGGGGAGCGGTCGATCGCGGTGGAGGTGGCGACCACCACCAGGTCGATGTCCGCAGGGGTGATCCCGGCCGTGGCCAGGGCCTTGGCTCCGGCGTGCGCGGCCAACTCGTCCACCGGCTCCTCGGGCCCGGCGATGTGCCGGGTGCGGATGCCGACTCGTGACGTGATCCACTCGTCGCTGGTGTCCACCATCCCGGCCAGGTCCTCGTTGGTGAGGACACCGGACGGTTGGTAGTGGCCGAGCGCCGCGATGCGCGTGCCGTGCAAGGGTCCCCCTCGGGTTCCGGTGAGATCACGGATTTGCCAGTCTGCTGACCGACTCGTCAGTAGGCGGACGACTAAAGCGACAGGATTCGAGCGTGGGCGTTGTTGGCTCCGGTCATGCGCCCAGGCCCGCCGAGTGTGTGGTGCGCGAGAATGGGCGGCCGGTGCGCCCACCGGCGCCCACCGGCCGCTACGGACAGGATCGGGACGGACACACATGGGACGCGTCACCGAGCGCCGACGGGTGCTCCGGGTGCGGGACGGGCGGGCGGACCACCGCCCGGACAGCCTGGTCGCCGAGGAGCCGCTGGAGATCCGACTGAACGGGAAGGCGCTGGCCATCACCATGCGCACCCCGGGCGCGGACTTCGCGCTCGCCGCCGGGTTCCTGGTGAGCGAGGGGGTGCTCGCCGCCGCGGACGAGGTGCGGACCATCGCGTACTGCGCGGGCGCCGCCCCCGACGACGGCAACGCGTACAACGTGGTGGACGTCCGGCTCGCCCCCGGGGTGCCGGTGCCGGACATCCGGCTGGAGCGGAACGTCTACACCACGTCGTCCTGCGGGCTGTGCGGCAAGGCGAGCCTGGACGCGGTGCGGACGCGGACGCGGTGGCCGGTGGCGGACGAGCCGCCGGTGCGACTGGCGCCCGAGGTGCTGTCGGCGTTGCCGGAGCGGTTGCGCGACGCCCAGCGGGTCTTCGACCGGACGGGGGGTCTGCACGCGGCGGCCCTGTTCGACGAGGGCGGGGACCTCCTGGACGTCCAGGAGGACGTGGGGCGGCACAACGCCGTCGACAAGGTCGTGGGGCGGGCCTTGCAGTCCGGCGCCCTGCCCTTGTCGCGGGGGGTGCTGCTGGTGTCGGGGCGGGCCTCGTTCGAGTTGGTGCAGAAGGCGGTGATGGCGGGCGTGCCGGTGCTCGCCGCGGTCTCCGCGCCCTCGTCCCTGGCGGTGGACCTCGCGGTCGAGACGGGGGTCACCCTGGTCGGCTTCCTGCGCGGGGCGTCGATGAACGTCTACAGCCACGACCACCGGCTGGTCCTGGACGGCCCGGGGGCCGCGGGGCGCTGAGGGGGTCGGCGCGGGATCCGGACGGTACCGCGCGCCCGGTACGGGCGGCCCGCGTGGAGGCCGTGGTGATCCGGCGGAGCCGGTGGCGATTCGGTGCAGATCGCGGTGTCCGGGCCGCGCGGTGGCGAGGATGCCGGGTGGAGGTTCCCCGTGGTGGGGGCAACCGGACGGTCGTCCGGTTGCCCCCACCACGGGGGTTCGTCGTTCCCCTCCCGCCGCGCGACCGGGTGGGGTACGGTCTGCGGCGCCGTGGGAGAGCCGGCACGAGGAGCACATTTGCGCGAGTTCACCAGCCCACCGTTGTCGCACGTCCCGCAGTCGCTCGCGGGCGGGCTCGCGGGCACCGTCTACGAGCACGCCCGGCTCGACCCCCGGCGGGTCGTCCTGGCCCGCGAGGTGGCGCCGGGCGTCTGGCGCGACGTCACCGCGGCGGAGTTCCGGGACGAGGTGTGGGCGCTGGCCAAGGGGTTGTTCGCGCAGGGGGTGCGCGCCGGGAGCCGGGTCGCGATCATGTCGCGGACCCGCTACGAGTGGACGCTGTTCGACTTCGCGCTGTGGACCCTCGGCGCGGAGGTGGTCCCGGTCTATCCGACCTCCTCGGCGGAGCAGGTGCTGTGGGTGCTGCACGAGGCGCAGGTGAGCGCCGCGGTGGTGGAGCACGAGGACCACGCGATGACCGTGGCCACCGTGATCGACCGCTTGCCCGGATTGCGGCGGTTGTGGCAGCTCGACGCGGGCGCACAGTGGGAGCTCACCGAGGCGGGGCGGCACGTCGAGGAGGAACTGGTCCACCGGGAGCGCGGGCGGGTGGGCCCCGGGTCGGTGGCGACGGTCGTGTACACCTCGGGCGCCACGGGTCGACCGCGGGGCTGCGTGCTCACCCACGGGAACCTGATGTTCGAGGCGGACACGCTCTACCACCGGTGGCGCGATGCCTTCCGTCCGCGGCGCGGCGAGACCGCTTCGACCCTGCTGTTCCTCCCCCTGGCCCATGTCTTCGCCAGGACGGCGCAGGTCGCGGCGGTCCGTTGGAAGCTGCGGCTGGGGCACCAGCCGGAGTTGACCGCCACGGCCCTGGAAGCGGGGCTGGGCACCTTCCGGCCGACGCTGTTGCTGGTGGTGCCGCACCTGTTGGAGCGGGTGCTCGACGCGGCACGGCGGCAGGCCGAGCGGGAGGGTAGGGGAAGCGTCTTCGAGAAGGCGGTGGAGACGGCCGTGCAGTACGCGGAGGCCCTGGAGGACCGGGCATTCGGTACCGGCCCCGGCCCGTCCGCGACCCTGCGGGCACGGCACCGGATGTACGACCGGCTGGTGTACGCCCGGCTGCGTCGGACGCTGGGTGACCGGGCCCGGTGCGCGATGTCCGGGGGGTCGCCGATGGGTCGTGCGCTCGGGTTGTTCTTCACCGGCGCCGGCATCGCCGTGTACGAGGGGTACGGGCTGACGGAGACGGCCGGGGCGGCCACCGGCAACCAGTTCGGGCGGGTGCGCTGCGGGACGGTGGGGCCGCCGATCCCCGGCACGAGCGTGCACATCGCGGCGGACGGTGAGGTCTGGTTGCACGGCCCGCACGTCTTCGCCGGCTACCTGGACGACGCGAAGGCCACCGATGCGGTGCTGCACGAGGGCTGGCTGGCCACCGGGGACCTCGGGGTGCTCGACGTGGAGGGCCATCTGACGATCACGGGCCGGAAGAAGGACCTCCTGGTGACCTCGGGCGGCACGAGCGTGTCCCCGGCCCGGTTGGAGGAGCGGGTGCGCAGCCATCCGCTGGTGGCGCAGTGCCTGGTGGTGGGGAACGACCGCCCGTACGTGGCGGCGCTGATCACCCTGGACGCCGAGGCCGTGGCGCACTGGTTGCACATGCGGGGCCAGGAGGCGCCCGGTGTGGCCCGGTTGGTGCGGGACCCGGAGTTGGAGGCGGAGGTGCGGCGGGCGGTGGTCACCGCGAACACCGTGGTGTCCCGGGCCGAGTCGATCCGCACCTTCCGCATCCTCGCGCACCGGTTCACGGAGGAGCACGGTCTGCTGACGCCCTCCGGCAAGCTCAGGCGCGAGGAGATCGAGCGGACCTATGCGACGGAGGTGGCAGCGCTGTACCGGGTGTGAGGGGCGCGTCGCACGCGGGACGGAATGCGCGGGCGCACCCGATCGTTCACGATGGAGGTGTGCTCCGTGTGCACTCCAGCGGCTTGACCCCACGACGCGAAGGATCGTATTCCCGTGAGCAGCAAGGTCCCCCCGGTCATCCTGAACAACGGCGTCGAGATGCCCCAGCTGGGGTTCGGCGTCTGGCAGGTCCCGGACGCCGAGGCGGAGCGGGCCGTGGCCACGGCCCTGGAGGCCGGCTACCGCAGCGTGGACACCGCCGCCATCTACGAGAACGAGACGGGCACCGGGCGGGCGCTCGCGGCCTCGGGCCTGCCCCGCGAGGAGCTGTTCGTCACCACCAAGCTGTGGAACGGCGACCAGGGGTACGACGCCACGATGCGCGCCTTCGACGCCTCCCTCGCCCGGTTGGGCCTGGACCGCGTGGACCTGTACCTGATCCACTGGCCCGTGCCGGCGCTGGGCAAGGCGGTCGACACCTACCGGGCGTTCGAGAAGATCCACGCGGAGGGGCGCGCCACGTCCATCGGGGTGTCGAACTTCCTCCCGGAGCACCTGGAGCGGTTGATCGAGGCCACGTCGATCATCCCGGCCGTCAACCAGATCGAGTTGCATCCCCGGCTCCAGCAGCGGGAGGCGCGCGCGTTCCACGCCCAGCAGGGCATCGCGACGGAGGCGTGGTCGCCGCTCGGCCAGGGCAAGGGCCTGCTGGAGGTGCCGGCGATCGTGGCCATCGCGCAGAAGCACGGGCGCACGCCGGCGCAGGTGGTGCTGCGCTGGCACGTCCAGCTGGGGAACGTGGTGATCCCGAAGTCGGTGACGCCGTCCCGGATCGTCGAGAACATCGATGTGTACGGCTTCGAACTGGACACCGAGGACCTCGCCGCGATCAGTGCCCTGAACGAGAACCACCGGCTGGGCCCGGACCCGGCCGGCTTCAACGTGACCTGACCTTCACCGTGACCTGACCGGCGGACCCGCCCCGGGTGGCCGGAGCCGCGGTGGGCCCGTGGCTCCGGCCCCCGCTCAGGCCGGGTCGGCGACGGCCGTGTGCACGGTCCGCGCCGTGAGCAGGAAGACGTCGGGGCGTCGGGCGAGCCCGTCGGCGGCCTCGGGGTCGAGGAGCCGGTCCAGAGCGGCGAGGTCGGCCGGGTCGAGGACCTCGCCGAGCGCCCCCCAGCGGCGGCCGACGGCGGCGATGACGTAGTCGCGTTCGTGGTCGGTCAGCGGCGCGGTGCGGTCCAGCAGGAAGGTCTTGCTCCCGGTGGGTCGCAGCCCGGCCGCGGCCAGCAGGGCGGGCCAGTCCTCGGTCTCGCGCACGGTGCCGGGCAATTCGGTGCGCATCGCCGTGAAGCGGTCCTGTTCGGCGGCGTCGATCCGGGCCTGGAGGCCCGGGCGGCCGAAGCCGATGTCACGGGGCAGCACGCGGGTGGGCAGGCCGCCCTCCAGGAGGGCGACGACCCCGCCGGGGGCGACCCGCCGGGCGACGGCGGTGAGCGCGGCCCGTTGGTCCCCCACGTGGTGCAGGGAGTTGCCGAGCCACACCAGGTCGGCGGGGTCCAGGGCGTCGAGTCCGTCCGGGAGTTCGGCCCGCTGGGTGCGGACCCGGTCGGCCACTCCGGCGCGGGCGGCCCGTTCACCGGCCCGGCCGAGGAGGTACTCCTCGGGGTCCACGGCGGTGACCTCGGCCTCCCGGAACGCCTCGGCGAGCAGGCAGGAGACGACTCCGGGGCCGCTGCCCACGTCGAGGATCCGCCCGGGGGCCGGGTGGGAGGCGGCGAGCCAGTGGGCGACGTCCCGGTACAGCGGCGCCATCACTTCGCCCTCCTGTTCGAGGTAGGGGCCCATCTCGGTCCAGTCCATGGCGTGCTGACCCGACCCGTGGTGGTGTCCGTGGGGGGCCTGCGGGCCGTGCTGGTGCGGGGTGTGCGCCATGGGTCGCCTTCCGTGTGCGGGGCGGCGCGCCGGGTGGCGCCGCTCCGGTCAGGGTGCGCGGCCCGGGTGTCGGGGGCCAGTGGCGTTGCCGGTCCGGCAAACCGGACGGTCGACGCCCTACGGTCACGCCTGGCGGATTCACGCCAGGCGGGGCGGGGCACCGGAACCGGACGCAACCGACTCGCCCCCTTTCACCCCGGTTGTTCCCGCCGCGTGCGGGGCGCGACGGCGGGACGGGGCCCGGCGGGCGCTCCGGGGGTTCCACACCGGACGCACGGGTCGATTACGGTCGGGGGCATGAGCACCCCGGCCGCGGCCGTCCACCGACCCGCCCGCAGGAGCGCCGCCCTCCCCGAGGGGGCGCGGAGCGTCGGACCGCTGCTGCGCGACTGGCGCGAGCGACGGCGGCTCAGCCAGCTCGAACTGGCCTTGCGTGCGGACTCGTCGGCGCGGCACATCAGCTTCGTGGAGACGGGGCGGTCCCGTCCCAGCGAGGAGTTGATCCTCCGGCTCGCCGATCACCTGGACGTCCCCGTGCGCGAGCGCAACGCCCTGTTGTTGGCCGCCGGTTATGCGCCCCGGTTCCCGGAGACGTCGATGGACGACCCGGCGCTGGGCGAGCTGCGCGAGGCCCTGGAACAGTTGCTGCGCGGCTACGAACCGTATCCGGCGCTGGTGGTCGACGGGACGTACCGGGTGGTCGCGGCGAACCGGGGCATCACGATGCTGCTGGCGGGGGTCCCCGAACACCTGTTGGCCCCGCCGATGAACGCGATGCGGCTGACCTTGCACCCGGAGGGCCTCGCGCGGCGCATCCGGAACCTGGCCGAGTGGCGGGGGCACCTGCTGGAGCAGATGGCCCGCCAGATCGCGCTCGACCGTTCGCCCGCGGCCCGGGAACTGTACGAGGAGGTCGCGGCCTATCCGGTGCTCGACCCGGGTAGGAAGGCGACGGAGAACTCCGGGGCACCGTACTTCGCGCTGCCGATGCAGTTGGAGCACGAGGGCCGCCTGCTCTCGTTCGTGTCGTCCATCGCCACCTTCAACACCCCGATGGACGTGACCGTCGCGGAGCTCGCCATCGAGACCTTCGTCCCCGCAGATCGGAGCACCGCCGACTACCTTCGGTCACTGGAATTCTGACGGAGCGTCACCATCACGGGCCCCTGCTCGCCGCCCGAGGAACCCCGTGTGACATCCACCACGAAGGAGCCTCCGGCGCCGCCGGTTCTCTTCCCCTAACGCCCGGTTCCCACCCCGCACCGAACCCGTGACCGGAACGTAACTTCCTCTGCGAACGGCGGAGCGGCCCCGCCCCGTAGCGGCGACATGACACACTGCTCACGTGTTCGGCAGGTGGGGAGGCGTGACATGAGCGAACGGCGTGCCGCGCCGACCGTGGGACAGGTCGTCCTCGGCAAGCGGCTGAAGGATCTGCGGGAGGCCAAGGGCCTGAGCCGCGAGCAGGCCGCGGGCGAACTGCGGGTCACCGCGGCCACCGTCCGGCGGATGGAGACCGCCGAGGTGGCGCTGAAGGTGCCGTACGTCCACATCCTGCTGCCGCTGTACGGAGCGTCCACCGAGGAGACGGACGCCTTCCTCTCCCTGGTCGAGGACGCCAACCGGCCGGGGTGGTGGCAGCGGTACCACGACGTGCTGCCCGAGTGGTTCAGCCTGTACGTGAGCCTGGAGGCGGAGGCCCGGCTCATCCGGTCGTACGAACCGCACTTCGTGCCGGGCATCCTCCAGACCGATCGCTACGCCCGCGAGGTGATGACCGCGGGCACCATCGGCCACTCCCACCCCGAAGAGGTGGAGCGCCACGTCGCCCTGCGCCTCGACCGGCAACAGCTGTTGGCCAAGCCCGAGGCCCCACACCTGTGGATCATCATGGACGAGACGGTGCTCCGCCGCCCGGTCGCGAGCGCCGAGGTGATGGCCGAGCAGATGGACCGGCTGGTCACCGCCGCCCACGCGCCCCGGCTCACGCTCCAGGTGGCGGAGTTCGCGGAGGGACCCCATCCGGGGACGTACGGGCCGTTCTCGCTGTTCCGGTTCACCCAGCCGGAGTTGCCGGACATGGTCTACTGCGAGTTCCTGACCGGGGCGCTGTACCTGGACTCCCCCATCGAGGTGGCCAACCACCTGGAGGTCCTCGACCACATGTCGGCGCAGGCCGCCTCCACGGACCGCACCCGGGAGATCCTGCGGGACGCCCGCGACCACTACCGGTCCCTGGTCAAGGACGAGGACGCCTTCCCGGTCGAGGCGCTCGGTGCGGCCGAGCGGTGCGAGGCCGGCGCCGCGCGGCACCACCCCGGGTAGGGCCCGGGCGGGTTCAGCCCCCGTCGACCGCCGGCTCCGTGCTCGGCCCGGCGGCTCCCGCCCCGTGCATCCGGGCCGAACGGTCCACCTGGGCGAGGTGCCGCAGTGCGGCGAACATGGCCTCCCCCACCACCGTCCCGACGATGACGCCCTCCACCACCTCGTCGAGGGTGCGCCGGCCCGACACGAAGTCGAGGTCCGCCCGCGCCACCGCCTCCGCGGCCTCGGCGTAGTCGTCGAGCACCACCGCGAACCCGTCGAGTCCCACCCCGTCCAGCGCCGCGAGCGCCACGGCCAGCGCCTCGACGCCCGGACAGGTCTGCTGCACCCGCCAGCCCCGACGGGCGATCAGTTCGAGCGCCCGGGCACGAGCCGCCGTCAGCACCTCGTCCCGCTCGGGCTCCGTCTCCGCGGACCCCTGCGCCGGCGTCGGGCGGATCAGCACGTCGGAGGCGGCGCCCAGCACGCTGTGCAGCGAGCGGCCGGAGTCGTCGACCGCGGCCAGCACCTCCCGGATCACGGCGACCCGCAGGCCCCCGACGTCCAGCAGGGCCCGGATCAGCCGTAGTCGGTGCTGGTGGGACTCGCCGTAGGTCGCCTGGTTGCGGTGGGTCAGCTCACCGGCCGGCAGCAGCCCCTCCCGCAGGTAGTACTTGATCGTCGGCACCGGGACCCCGGTGCTGCGGCTCAACTCGCCGATGCGCACGACCCCGCTCGCCCTTCCTCGCCCTTGCGTCTACCGGTCCCCATCCTAGATAGTGCACAACAGAAAGCAGATAGTACTGCTATCCATAAATGGAACGGGGGTCTCCATGTCTTCCTGGCGTTCCTGGCATCGACCGTTGATGCTCTTCGCCGCCCTGATGGTCGCGACGGGCCTGCTCTCCGCGGTGGGCCTGCTCCTCGACGACCGCACCCTGGTGGGCTCGCCCATCTGGTTCAAGCCCTTCAAGTTCTCGGTCTCGTTGCTGGCGTACGCGCTGTCGTTGGCCTGGATGCTCTCGCTCGTCACCCGCGCCCGCAGGGCGGCTTGGTGGGCCGGCACGGTCATCGCCCTCACCGGCACCGTCGAAATGGTCCTCATCATCGGCCAGGTGCTCCGCGGCCGGCGCAGCCACTTCAACCACGAGACCGCCTTCGACTCCGCCCTCTACGACGTCATGGGCCTCAGCGTCGCGGTGCTGTGGACGGCCGCCCTGGTCATCGCCGTCCTGCTGTTCCGTTCCCGGCTCGCCGACCGCGCCTCCGCCTGGGCGCTGCGCCTCGGCTCGGTGATCGCACTGGCCGGCGCGGGAGTGGGATTCCTAATGGCCCAACCCACCGCCGCCCAGCGGGCCTCGATGGGCGACGGCCCGTTGGACGTGGTCGGCGCGCACAGCGTGGGCGTGCCCGACGGCGGCCCCTCGATGCCGCTCACCGGGTGGTCCACCACCGGCGGCGACCTGCGCATCCCCCACTTCGTCGGCATGCACGCCCTCCAGCTGCTGCCCCTGCTGCTGCTCGTCCTCGCCGCACTCGCCCCGCACCTGCCCCGGCTCGGCACGGAGACGGTTCGGGTACGCCTCGTGCTCACCGCTTCGGGCGGCTACGCGGGGCTGCTGGCCCTGGTGACCTGGCAGGCCCTGCGCGGACAACCGCTGCTGCGCCCCGACGCCGTCACCCTCGCCCTCGGTGCCGCCCTGGTCGCGGGCACCCTGCTCGCCGGCCTGGTCGCGCTGCGGGCAGGGGCCGGCTCCCCGCCGGACCCCGCCGCCGCGCAACGGCACGAGGCGGCCTCCGCATGACCGGACTCCTCTTCGACCTCGCGTTCTGGTGCGCCGCGCCCGTCTGGGCCCTCATGGTCCTCGCCCCCCGTTGGAGCGTGACGGTGCGGATCGCGTCCTCGCCGTGGACCGCGCTGCCGGTGCTCGCCGTCTACACGGCGCTCGCCCTTGCGGCCTGGCCCGAGCTCTGGGCCCTCGTCAGTTCGCCCACCCTGGAGGGCATGCACCGACTGACCGCGCTGGCCGGCGGCGCGGGGGCCGTCTGGGCCCAGATCATCGCCTGGGACCTGCTCATCGGACAGTGGATCTTCCTGGAGGCCCGCCGCTTGCGGCTCAACCCCCTGGTGACCAGCCCGCTGCTGGTCCTGACGATCCTGCTGTCGCCCTTCGCCCTCCTGCTCTTCCTGCTCCTGCGAGCGGCGCTCGGCCGCCGGCGACGGGACGGGACCGGAACCCCCGGCACGCCGCCGACCCGGCACTCCGTGGCGACCTAGCCCGAGAAGACGCGAGAACCGGCCAATGCGGGGTGGGCAATCCGGCCGTTCCCTGCCGGCCGGTGGCGCACCCTGCCACCACTGGAGCAGCATCGACGCGTCCCCGTGCGCGGAATGGCGGTTCCGCGGCGATCCACCCTGCCCAGGAGCCCCCATGCCCGCCGCCGCAGCCCGCATCCCCGACGCGCCCGCCCCGCACACCGACGCCGTCGTCGTCGGGGCCGGGATGTCCGGGCTGTACCAATTGCTCAGGCTGCGGGAACTGGGGCTGCGGACGCGGGTGTTCGAAGCGGGGGACGACGTCGGCGGCACCTGGTACTGGAACCGCTACCCCGGGGCCCGGTGCGACATCGAGTCGATGACGTACTCCTACTCCTTCTCCCCCGAACTGGACCAGGAGTGGGTCTGGTCCGAGAGGTACGCCACCCAGCCCGAGATCCTGCGCTACCTGCGCCATGTGGCCGACCGGTTCGGGCTGCGCCCGCACCTCACCCTGGGCACCCGCGTCACCCGCGCCGTCTACGACGAGCGCCACCGCTGGTGGGAGGTGTCGACGGACACCGGCGAGCGGGTCACCACCCGGTTCCTGATCATGGCCTCGGGTTGTTCCACCGTGCCCAAGGACCCGGAGGTGCCGGGACTCGACGCCTTCGCGGGCCCCGTGCACCACACCGCGCGCTGGCCGCGCACCGGTGCGGACCTCGACGACCGCCGGGTCGCGGTCATCGGCACCGGTTCCTCGGGGGTGCAGTGCATTCCGCTGATCGCCCGCCGGGCCGCCGCCCTGACCGTGTTCCAACGCACCCCGGTCTACGCACTCCCCGCCCTCAACCGGCCGCTGAGCGGACCCGAGGTCACCGCGCGCAAGGCGGAGTACCCGGCGTTCCGGGACGCACAGCGCCGCAGCAAGGGCGGCTCGGTGCTCCCGATGCCCACCCGGTCGGCGCTGGAGGCGTCGGCGGCGGAGCGCGTCGAACGGTACGAGGCCGCCTGGTCCGAGGGCGTCCTCAGCGCCCTGTTGCGCTCGTACACCGACCTGTTGGTGGACCGGACGGCGAACGAGACAGTCGCCGAGTTCGTCCGCGGCAAGATCCGTGCAACCGTCACCGACCCGGCCACCGCCGAACTGCTCTCGCCGCGCACCTACCCCTTCGGCACCAAGCGGCCCTGTCTGGACACCGGCTACTACACGACGTTCAACCAGCCGCACGTGCGCCTGGTCGACCTGCGGCGCACCCCGTTGGTGGAGGTCACGGCCAAGGGGCTGCGCACCGAGGAGGAGGAGTTCCCCGCGGACGTCCTGGTGCTGGCGACCGGTTTCGACGCCATGACGGGCGCCCTGACCGGCATCGACCTGGTCGGACGGGACGGGGTGACCCTGCGCGAGAAGTGGGCGCGGGGTCCGCTCACCTATCTGGGGCTCGCCGCGGCCGGATTCCCCAACCTGTTCACGGTGACCGGGCCGCTCAGCCCCTCGGTGCTCACCAACATGGCGGTCTCCATCGAGCAGCACGTGGAGTGGATCACGGACTGCGTCCGGTTCCTGCGGGACGGCGGCTGGACCGAGATCGAGGCGACCGGGGCGGCCGAACGGGACTGGGTCCGGCACGCCGCCGAGGTCGCGGACCGCACCCTCTACCCGGCCGCGGAGTCCTGGTACACGGGGGCGAACGTCCCCGGGAAGGCCCGCGGCTTCCTCGCCTACACCAGCGGAGCCGACGTCTACCGCGAGCGCTGCGACGCGGTCGCCCGCGACGGCTACTCGGGCTTCACCCTCGCCTGAACCCCCGTGGGCCCGGGTGGTGCCGTGCCCCGTACCGGAGGCACGGCACCACCACGGGATCAGACCAGCTTCGCCGACAGCGTGATCGTCGTGCCGGTGAGGGCCTGGCTGACGGGGCAGTTGGCCTTGGCGTTCTCGGCGGCGGCGACGAAGGTCTCCTCGTCGACGCCCGGAACGGTGCCCTCGACGGTGAGGTGGATGCCGGTGATGCCCTCGCCCGGCTGGAAGGTCACGTCGGCCGAGGTGACCAGCTTGGTCGACGGGGTGCCCGCGCCGGCCAGGCCGTGCGACAGCGCCATCGAGAAGCAGCTGGAGTGCGCGGCGGCGATCAGTTCCTCGGGGCTGGTCTTGCCGTTGGCCTGCTCGGCGCGGGACGGCCAGGACACCGGCTGCTCGCCGATGCCGGAGGAGTCGAAGGTGACGACACCGTTGCCCTGGAGGAGGTTGCCTTCCCAAACGGTGTGCGCGGAGCGCGTGGTTGCCACGTGAGTGCCCTTTCCTGACGTACGGCCGGGTCCCCGTCGACGGGGACCGTCGCCCCCCATCCGATCACACTCCGGGGCGGGCGCGCGCGCCCACCCGCTCAGTGCACCCGGAACACCGGCCCCCGGGCGTGGAACGGGAGCCCTGCGCCCTGGGGGACCAGGTAGGCGTGTTCGCGGCGGATGCGCAGCACGTCGCAGTCGCCGTCGGTGATGACCAACAGCGGCGCACCGGGCGGGAAGTCCTCGGCGCGGGCCAGCAGGTCGACCGCGGGCTGGAGCACGGTCCCGCCGCGGCCGGTGACCCGGACCCGGCCGGCGATCTCCTCGACGGGGAGGTACCCGGCGTCGTGGGGGGCGGCGTCGCAGAACACCACCCGGGCCGCGGGCACGTCGCGGGCGGCGGCGTAGGAGGCGATGGCGCCCAGTGCCTTGCCGAGCAGTTCCCTCGGCATCGAGCCGGAGGTGTCCAGGACCACGCCGAAGGTGCAGCGGGCCACCTCCTCGGGCGGGAACCAGCGTCCGGCGCGCGGGATGTCCGGGGTCGACGCCTGTCGTCGGGAGGGCCGGGCGAAGCTGCGCAGCGACTCGGGACGGGGGACCTGGGCGTCGAACCAGCGGGCCAACCGGGCGTCCCAGGGCAGCGGCGGGTGGCTGAGCGCCCGGATCTCCTCCACCAGCCCCGCGGGCAACAGCCCCCGTTCCTGGTACCCGTGCAGGTCGAAGCCCTGGACCAGGCCGCGGCGGTAGAACTCGTCGAGGTCGACGTAGACGCCGGCGGAGCGGGCCGGCGGCTCCCCGAGGATGTCGCCGCGCCCCTTGCCGCGCAGGGTGCCCAGCCGGCGCATCCGGCGCAGGTCGACCGTGATCCGGTCGTACACCTCCTCGACCGACAGATCGGCCAGGGCGGCGTCGTGCAGCAGTCCCTCGGGCATCTCGCCGACGTCCATCGTGTGTAGCCACCCGTTGACGACGTAGTCCGCCGCGACGTTGAAGAGGTACGGGTCCCGGCCGCCGAGCCGTTCGCCGTGGCGGAGCGCGGCGTGCAGCATCTCGTGGGCCAGGACGAACCGCCACTCCTCCTCGGTGAGGTGGGCGAGGGGGTTGACGTAGATCTCGCCCGCCCCCGGATGGACGGCGGCGATCGCGATGTCGTGGCTGCGGGCCACCCCGGCATCGGCGACGACGGTCATCCCGGCGGCGATCCCGCCGAGCAGGGGGTAGGAGGAGACGAACCAGTTCAGCGCCAGGTCCCAGGGGTGCAGCGCCGGTGCGTCGGCGTCGGCGGAGGTCCGGCGTCCGCCGGCCACGTCCATCGCCAGGGAGACGCCGCGGGTGAGTTCCCGGGCGAACGCCTCCCGCCAGTCGGGGGGATTCGGCTGGCACGGTTCCTCGGGCCAGGGCACCAGGATCTGGTCGGGGGAAGCGCCTGCGGTGCCGCAGCGTTCGTGGGCGGGCGGCAGACCGTCGCGGCGCCAGCGGGCGGCGAGTTGCTCCTCGTCGCCGCCGGGCCAGTGCGCGGGCAGGTCCTCGGGGGCGCGCCCGCAGGGGAACGTCTCCTGGAAGCGGCTGACCACGGTGCAGCGGGCGGCGGTGTCGAACCGGTCCGGCTGGATCCGCACTCCGGTCGCCGCCGGGACGTGACCGAATCCCAGGTGGATGACGCAGTGGGCGATCGCCCAGGCCCAGGCGTCGGGTGCGGCCCGGCGGGTGGGGTTGACGTGCAGCACGCCCGTGGAGTCGATGCGGCACAGCCCCTCGCGGGGGCAGTCGCAGCACTTCTTGGTGCGGCACACCCGGGGTTCCAGGGCGGCCAGCGCGGGGTTGGCGAGGGCGCTGCGCAGCCCGGCGGCGAACGCCTCGGCAGCCGGGTCGCTGGTCTTCGGTTGCCGGCGGGCCGGGCCGCGGCGGCTCACCGTCGGGCCTCCACCAGACGGGGCATGTCGCGGACCGCCTCGATGAGGAACCAGGCGGGCAGTACCGGTTGGCCGGCCGCGTCGTCGGCGATGACGGTCTGGGCGACCTCCACGGAGATCTCCGCGAGTTGCACCAGCAGGGACTTGGCCCGGTAGGCGGTCTGGCGGACCGTCGGCGACACGTGCTCCCGGTCGGCGGGCAGTTCCTTGATGAGCCGGCCCCGGAACGCTTCGGCGAGGTAGTAGAGCAGGTCCCGGTCGCCCCGGCCGCGGGGCCAGGAGGCGTCGCCCTTGATGATGGCCTCGATGCCGTAGGCGTGCCGCACGATCTTCACGTAGCCGCAGAAGGCGACGGCGTGCGCCGGGGAGAGCGTGCCGTGGGCGACGATCTGCACGGTGTCCTCGTCGATGCCCGGCCCGAAGGAGTGCAGGGCGTCGGAGAGCATGTGCCAGGAGCGGGGCGTGGAGAACGGCTCCTCGGTCTTGGGCGGGGTGGACCACAGGTGGTCGGGTCGGTCGGTGAGGTGGTCGAGGACCCAGGGGTGGATGTCGTGGCCGGCGGCCCAGGTCAGCCAGTCGGTCGCGGAGGCCCGGAGGTGGACGTGGGTCAGCCGGTTGAGCAGCGCGGAGGCCATCGGGCGGGCGAGCGCGTTGTCGGTGGCCCGGTTGCCGGCACCGATCACCAGGGACCCTTCGGGCAGTTCGTAACTGCCGATGCGCCGGTCGAGGATCAGCGAGTAGAACGCCTTCTGCACGTCGGGCGTGGAGGCGTTCAGCTCGTCGAGGAAGAGGCAGTACGGCTCGTCGCGGGCGATGGTCTCGGGCGGGCAGAACACGGACCGTCCGTCACGGATCTGGGGAACGCCGATCAGGTCCTCGGGGGCGAGCTGGGTGCCGAGCAGGCTCACGCACTCCAGGCCGAGGGAGTCCGCGAACTGCCGTACCAGGGAGGACTTTCCGATGCCGGGCGCGCCCCAGAGGAACACCGGTCGCACGGTCGCGAGGCCCAGCAGCAGTTCGGGGATCCGGGAGGGGGTGACGGTGACGGCGGACTGCACTCGGCGGCTCCAGCGGGTGGGGACGGGGGGCGGGCCGGCGGGCGGAGCACCGACCGGAGCCACCAGTGTGCCGGGCGGGTCCTGCCGGTGCAGCTGCATTTCGCGCGGCCTCCGGAAGCCACCGACCGGACCTGGCCGGGCCGCCCTCGGTAGGCTCCCCGCATGGACGGTGGAGCCGTGGTCGGACTGCGCGTGCGGGGCACGCCCACGCTGGGGCACGTCGACTTCGACGTCCTCGACGGGTACCGCTTCGCGGACGGTGGTGGGTTCCCGCCCTCGTACCGCGCGTTCGTCCGCTGCGCCGGGTGGGGGCGCGCCTTCGGTCTGTGGCTGGTCCTTCCGCCGGTGCTCGCCGGGTACGCCGACGGCTGCCAGGGGCGTGGCGCGGAGCTCACGGAGCGTTTCCGGGCGGCGTACCGCGAGGGCGAGCGCGAGGGCTTCGACTGGATGGTGGAACCGGACGGCCACTGGGCCCTGCCCGGCTCGCTGGAGGTCTTCGCCCGGAGCGAGAACGGCGACGTGCTGCTCTGGGAGACCGCCTCGCGCACCGCCGCGGGGGAGTTCCCCGTCTGGGAGTCGCGCCGCTCCGACACCCTGCACCGCCTCGGTGCGGACCTCTACGAGGCGCTGCCGCTGGTGCGCGCCCGGTCCGAGGAGGCCCTGGGCGTCCGCCCGTTCGACGTGGAGCCGCTGCCGGCCGTCCGGCTCGGGTGACCTCCCCGGTCGGGCTCCTCCGGGGGGACGGCGGTGGGGGGCGTGCGGACGGTACGGGTGGCGGTGAGCGGTATCTGGGGGCCTTCGGTCTCGGCGAGCCAGGTGCGGAACACCCGGTGCAGGTGCTCCGCGCCGACGAGTTCCGCGCCGTCCGTCCGGGGATCGGGCAGGTCGAGGGGGTGGAGCAGGAACGGACGGTTCTGGTCGCCGCCGAGTCCGCCGTGCGAGCCGATCTGTTCCTCGAAGGCGAGGACCTCGCCGCTCTGCGGGTCGTACCAGGAGTTCACCATGATGTCGGCGACGTGCGGGAAGGCGTGGGTGCGCCGGACCGCGTCGGCGGCGCCCGGACCGAAGTCGGCGAGCGGGCCGGGGGTGCGGTCGAGTTCGGTGAGCGGGACCGCGAGGCCGCGGGGGCCCAGCACCACCCCGCCGTGCTCCTCGTCGGCGACGAGGAGGAAGCCGATGCCGGGGTGATTGGCGAGGGTGGACAGCAGGGCGGGGTGGCGGCGGTCGATCTCCTGACGGGTCATCCGGTGCGGCACGTCGGGGAAGGACACCAGGCCGAGGTTGCCGGAGGCCAGGACCAGGGGCTCCGCGCGGGGTGTCGGGGCGTCCGGCACGGAGGAGGGCTCCTCGACGGGGCGGTGCAGGGCGGCCCGGACCGCGGCGCGGGCTTCGGCGCCGCTGTGGGTGCGGTGCGCCCGCCGCGGCACCGGTAGTCCGCAGCCGGCGCGGACGAGGTTGCCGAGGCTGAGGCCGTAGCGGCCGAGGAACGTTTCCCCGGGGCTCTGGCCGTGGTCGGAGAGGACCACGATGCGGTAGGGGCGGGGTGCGTGTTCGGCGACCTCCGCCAGCAGGGCCAGCGAGCGGTCCAGCCGGGTGAGGACGCGCTCGGTGTCGCCGCTGCGGGGGCCGGAGTGGTGGGCGACCTCGTCGTAGGCGACCAGGTCGGCGTAGACGGCGCCGCGGCCGGCGAGCATGTCACCGAGGACCGCGGCCACCACGACGTCGCGTTCCACGACCGTCGCGAAGGCCCGCACCAGGGGGTAGAGGCCGCCGCGGGACACCCGCGGGCGGTCGTGCCGCAGCCGGGACCGGGTGGACTGGGTGATCTCGCGGGACACTTCCGCGACGAAGGAGAGGGCGGTGCGGACCGCGTTGGCCGGGTCGCTGAAGTACGCGAAGTACCCGGCGCGGGACCGGTTCTCCCGGCCGCGTCGGGCGGAGACCGAGAGCACCAGGGCGAGTTGGTCGGCGCCGCCGCTGAACAGGTTGCCCCGGCTGGCCCCGTCGAGGGCGAGCAGCCCGGGGCCGCCGGTGCGTGCGACGGCGCGCCGTTGCAGTTCGGCGGCGCTGGTGGGGCGGTTGCACACCACCACCTCGCGGGTGTCCTTCTCGTACCAGCGGAAGGCGGGGACGTCGTGGTTGCTGCCGTGCAGGATGCCGAGTTGGCTGGCCCCGGTCTGGCTGGACCAGTCGGTGCGCCAGGGGATCAGCCCGTGGGTGGCGGTGCCCGTCGGGGCCCCGGGCCCGTCGGCCGGGTCGGGGACGCCGAGCCAGGCCGCGACGGTGGGCATCAGCCCGTGGTCGACGGCGTGCACGAGGACGTCGTGGCCCACGCCGTCGAGTTGGATGAACACGGTGCCGGGGGTGCCCGGGCACCTGTCGGTGCGGGCGCGCCGGCGGGCCGCCAGCCGGGAGAGGCGGCGCCGGTAGGCGTCGTCGTCGCGGACCGCGAGGGCCGCGCCGGTCGCCGAGGCCACGGCGGACATCACCGCGGCGACGACCACCGCGGTCTCGGGGGCGACCTCGCCCCGGCCGGCCGGGTTGAGGCGCATCGCGAGCAGGAGCAGGGAACCGTTCAGGAAGAACACCAGCAGCCCGAGCACCAACGCCGGCACCAGCAGCAGGGCGCGCACCAGCAGCGGCCAGACCAGTGCGCTGAGCAGGCCGAACGCTCCGGCGCCGAGGGCTGCGGTGACGGCGATGCGGGTGGCGCTGTCGCCGTCGGCCGACTGGAGGCGGAAGTCGGGCAGGATGCCGGCGAGGACGAGCATGGTGAGCGTGCTGACCGCCCACACGGTGACCGAGCGCCATGCGGCACTGCCGATCCGCCGCCATCGTCCCGTGGCCACCCGACGTCCACCCGCCTCACGCATCCGCTTCCCCGTCCACCCTCGCACACCCCGGGGTGACGTCGCCCGGCGCCCGGAGGCGTCGCCGGTCGGGAGCGCACCCCGGGCACCCGTGCGCCCGCCGTCCGCTCCGGGGCGCACGTCCGTACGCGCCGGAGCGGGCCGTGGCGCAGGGGAGGCGGGAGGTCAGCGGCCGTCGTACCCCGCGGTGGGCATCGACAGCCTGCGGTGCACCCGGGCCTTCATCTCCGCGTCGTACGCCGGTTCCGCGGAGCCCACCGTCTCCACCCGCACCCCGCGCCGGGCGCATTCGGCGGTGAACTCGTCCACGGAGCGCAGGGCGCGCTCCAGCACCCGGCGGCTGGGCGCCACGAACAGGTCGACCTGGCCGTCGTCGACGTCGGTCCACAGGGCGCGGTGGTCGAACCGGAGGGCGTGCACCAGGAGCTCGCGGGTGATCACGTAGCCCTGTGCGGCGGCCCAGCGGGCGCACATCGCGTACTGGCTCCGCGAGTCCACCAGGAACGGGTCGGCGTCCAGTTCCTCCAGCGGGGTCAGGCTCGCGATCGCCGCGACCCGTACCGCGCCGGCCGTGTCGCCGTCGTCAACGCCGCCGTCGCCGTTGCCGTCGCTGTCCATGCGAGCCCCTCACGTCATCGTTCGGGCGTCGACCCTACCGCTGCCCGTAGGCTCGGGGGGAGTCGCGTGGAGGAGGAAGACCGGTGCCGGTGGAGATCACCTGGTGGGGGCACGCCACCTGCACGGTGGAGGATTCGGGGACCCGGGTGCTCACCGACCCGCTGTTCGCGCGGCGGCTGGCCCACCTGCGGCGCCGCCGGGGCGCCGTGCCACCGGGGCGCGCGCGGGCGGCCGACCTGGTCCTCGTCTCGCATCTGCACGCCGATCACCTGCACGTGCCGTCGTTGGCGGCGCTCCCCTCGGGCACCCGGGTCGTGGTGCCGCGCGGCGCCCTGCGGGCGGTGCCGGCGCTGCGCCGGCTCACCGGGGCACGGATCACCGAGGTCGCGCCGGGCGAGGAGCTCGTGCACGGGGACCTGTCGGTGCGTGCGGTCTCCGCGGCGCACGACGGGCGGCGGCTGCCGGTGGGTCCGCGGCGCTCGCCCGCCCTGGGATTCGTGGTGAGCGGCCAGGCCCGGACGTACTTCGCGGGGGACACCGGGCTGTTCGAGGGCATGGCGGCCGAGGTGGGGCCGGTGGACGTGGCGCTGCTGCCGGTCGGCGGCTGGGGCCCGTTCCTGGGCCACGGGCACCTGGACGCGGGCCGGGCGGCGGAGGCGGCGGCCCGGCTGGCCCCGCGCAGCGCGGTGCCGGTGCACTACGGCACCTACTGGCCGATCGGGATGGACGGGGTGCGCCCGCACGAGTTCCACTCCCCCGGTGACGAGTTCGTGCGGTCGGTCGCGGCACGGGCGCCGGGCGTGGCGGTGCACCTGTTGGGGCACGGCGAGAGCGTGCGGCCGGAGGTCGGCCGGTGAACTGGTTGGCCGCTTCGGCGGTGCCGCACGAGTCCACCCAGCAGGCACTCGGATATCCGTCGCTGTTCCTGCTGGTGCTGATCGGGGCGTTGGTGCCGGTGGTGCCGACGGGCGCGTTGGTGAGTTCGGCGGCGGTGGTCGCGTTCCACCAGACCGCGCCGTTCGCCCTGCTCCTGGTGTTCGTGGTGGCCTCGTTGGCGGCGCTCGTCGGGGACGTGACCCTGTACTGGTTGGGGCAGCGGGGGCTCCGGTCGCGGGGCGGCTCGCGCTGGCTCGGGGCGATCCGGGCGCACGCCCCCGCGGACCGGTTGGCCCGGGCCCAGCAGGGGCTCCAGGACCACGGGGTGGCGGTGCTGGTGCTGTCCCGGCTGGTGCCGGCCGGGCGGATTCCGGTGATGCTGGCCTGTCTGCTGGCCGAGTGGCCGGTGCACCGGTTCGCCCGGGGCGCCGTGCCGGCCGCCCTGGCCTGGGCGGTGACCTACCAGTTGATCGGCATCCTCGGCGGGGCGTTGTTCGCGGAGCCCTGGGAGGGCGTCGCCACCGCGGTGGGTCTGACGCTGCTGCTGAGCGCGGTGCCGGCGGTGTGGCGGCGGCTGCGCGGTCACCGGGCCCCGGGGGCGTCGGGCTGACGGGCGGCGGGCGGTCAGGCGGGGGCGGGCAGCAGCCGTGAGCCGCCGACCGGCAGGTCCCACAGGTCCGCGCGGTCGAGTCCGGCGGTCCGCCAGGCGGCCCGGACCCGGTGGAGGGGCTCCAGCACCGGTTCGGCGGAGAGCAGGAAGGTGCCCCAGTGCATGGGGGCCATGCGACGGGCGCCGAGGTCCCGCACGGCCCGGACGGCCTCCTCCGGGTCGCAGTGCACGTCCCTCAGCCACCAGCGCGGGGCGTAGGCGCCGATCGGCAGCAGGGCCAGGTCGATGCCCGGGTAGCGGCGGCCGATCCGGTCGAACCAGTGGCCGTACCCGGTGTCGCCGGCGAAGTACAGCCGCTGCCCGTGGGCGTCGGTGAGCACCCAGCCGCCCCACAGGCTGCGGCAGGTGTCGAGCAGGGTGCGCTTGGACCAGTGGTGGGCGGGGACGAAGTCGAAGCGGACGCCGCCCAGGGTGCTGCCCTGCCACCAGTCGAGCTCGGTGATCCGTTCGAAGCGGCGCCGGTGGAACCAGCGGCCGAGGCCGGCCGGGACGAGGACGGGGGTGTCCCGGGGCAGCCGGCGCAGGGTGGGGGCGTCCAGGTGGTCGTAGTGGTTGTGGCTGATGAGGACCGCGTCCACGGGCGGGAGCGCTTCCCAGGCCACGCCGACCGGGGTGACCCGGGCGGGGGTGCCGAGGATGCGACGGGACCACACGGGGTCGGTGAGGACGGTCAGTCCGCCGATCCGCACCACCCAACTCGCGTGCCCCGCCCAGGTGACGGCGAGGGTGCGGGCGTCGACGCGGGGCAGCGGCCCCGGGGCGAACGGCAGTCGGGGGACGTCCCGCAGCCCGTCCGGGCGGGGCCGCAGGGCGCCCTCGCGGGCCAGCCGGGCGAGGGCGCCGGGCCCGGGCAGCGGGGAGGTGAGCCGATCGGCGAAGGACTTCGGCCACAGCCGGCGGGGCGTGGACGCGGGGACGTCGGCCGGGGGCCGGGGGGCGGCCGGGGGCGGCGCCGTCGTGGTCCCGCCCGGCGGGGCGACACCGGCCCGGTGGGCGCCGGGCGGAGCCGGGGGGCGGCCCGGGCCGGGGGTCGCCGTGCGCGGGGGCTCGGAGCGGTGACGGGTCATCGGGGGCGCTCCCTTCGCTGGGCGTCGGCGCGGCGGGCATCGGCGCGGAGGCCGTCCAGGACGGCCGCGAACATCGTCACCGCGTCCCGTACGGCGGGCACGTCCAGCGGGTCCGCGGCGGTGAGCGAGGCGGTCCGCTCGGGGGCGGTGGCGCCCAGGAACGCCGCCGTGTCCAAGCGGACCCGGAGCGCGGCGGGGTCGTCGCCGAAGCGGTGGCCGCCGGGGACCGGGAAGCCCAGCAGCCCGGTGAGGTGGTCCTCCAGCTCCTGGGCGTCGCCGACGCCGCGGGCGGCGAGCGCCTCCCCCAGCGGACCGAGGTCCGCGTACAGCTGCCGTCCGCCGCACGGCGGCAGCGCGAGGGCGCCGGCGGTGCGGAGCACCCCGTGCAGGGCGGCGGCCAGTCGGCCGTGCACCCGGGCGGCGTCGACGGCCTGGGCGACCACCTCCTCGGGTTCGGCGAGGGCGTGCGCTGCGGCCGCGGCCACCGGGGCGGCGAGGACGGCACCGATGCCGGCGAGGACGTCCAGTACCTCGTCGTGGAGCACGGCTCCCCGGTCGGTGGCCGGGAACCGGGCCACGGCCACCGGCCAGCCGCCGGGCAGCAGCGCTCCGGCCAGGTCGGTGAGCACGGTCACCTCCGCGGGCAGCATTCCGGCCGGTCCGGCCAGCACCGGGGCCCGGCCGGCGGGGACGGGGTGGACGGTGTCCCGCCAGGTCTCGTCGCTGACGACGTGCAGGCCCGCCTCGGTGGCGGCCGTCACCGCCTCGTGGAGCAGTTCGGGCGGGGCCGCGGTGCCGGTGGGGTCGTCCACCACGGCCAGGACCAGCAGCCGGGGGTCACCGCCCTCGTCCCGGATCCGCCGCACCGTCTCCCACAGCGCGTACGGGTCGGGCACCCCGCCGCACTCGGCGGGGGTCGCCACCGGATGCGCGGTCCGGCCCAGCAACGGGGCCTGGGGCAGCCACCAGGCCGGGCAGGGCCGCGGCAGGAGCAGGTCCCCGCCGAGGGCGGCGGCGAGCGCGAGCAGCAGCGGGGCGCCCCCCGGGGCCGCGGCGACCTGTTCCCGGGCGGTGGCCAGGCCCCGCCGCGCCCAGTAGCCGCAGGCGGCGGCCCGCAGGGCGGGGCCGCCGCCGAGCGGTTCGGCGCCGGGCGCGGCCCCGGCCAGGGCCCGGCCGGTCCCGGGCGGCTCGGGGCGTCCGGTGCCGGGCCGGGGCGGGGCGTGGCGGAGCGCGCCGTGGCCGGTGGGCGGGCCGGCGCCGACCGCCTCGTCCGTCCACCGCATGGGCACCTCCGCCGTGGGTCGGGCACCCGGCCGGTGCCCGGCGCTCTGGTACTCAGGGTTCCGTCGTTGGGGGGCGTCCGCGACCGGACGGGGGCCGAGGGGTGCGGGGCGGCGGTCCGCGGGCGGGCGGCGAGACGACCGAGGGCGGGGTCAACGACCCTGAACCACGCAGGAGTCAACCCCGTGGCACCGGTCGGAGTCATCTTCGACGACCGGGACGGGCCCGGGACCGAAGGAGCGGGGAATGACGACGAGACGTGCGGCGCGGGCGGCTGCGGTGGGCATCGCGGCGGCGGTCGTGGCGAGCGTGTGCACGGTCCCGGCAGCGGCGCAGGGGGCGGGGGGAGGTGCCGCGGAGCGCGGGGCGACCCAACGCGCCTTCGAGCGGGTGGTGGCGAACGGGGCGTACGGCGTCACCGGCCAGGCACGGAAGGGGCACGGGGTGTGGAAGGGCGCCGCCGGCGTCGGCGACGTGCGGACGGGAGCCCCCCGCGGCAAGAACGACCGGTTCCGGATCGCCAGCATCACCAAGACGTTCGTGGCGACGGTGCTGCTCCAGCAGGAGGCCGAGGGCAAGCTGGATCTCGACGACACGGTGGAGCGGTGGCTCCCGGGGCTGGTGCGCGGCAACGGGCACGACGGACGGAACATCACCGTCCGTCAGCTCCTCAACCACACCAGCGGGGTGTTCGACTACCTCAGCGACGAGGACTACATGCGGGACTACATGTTCGCGCCGAACTACCTCAAGAACCGCTTCCTGGACCGCGCCCCCGAGGTGGCCGTGGCGGTGGCGATGCGGCACGCGCCCACCGGCCCGCCCGGTGCCCGCCAGAGCTACTCGAACACCAACTACGTGCTGGCCGCACTGGTCATGGAGAAGGCGGGCGGCCGTTCCTACGAGCGGGAGGTGCGGGAGCGGATCATCAAGCCCCTGAAGCTGCGCGGCACCGTGATGCCGGGCAACACCCTGGGGCTGCCGCAGCCCAGCAGCCGCTCGTACTCGGTCCTGTCGCCGGACCCGAACGCGACGAAGGTCTACGACGTGACCCTCCAGAACGGCAGCCAGTCGTGGGCGGAGGGCGACATGATCTCCAGTGCCGGGGACCTGAACCGGTTCCTCGGGGCGCTGCTCGGCGGTGAGCTGTTGCCCGCCCGGCAGCTGGAGGCGATGAAGACGCTGGTGCCGGACGAGTCGGACCCGGGGACCGGGTACGGGCTGGGCCTGGAGAAGATGCGGACGGCCTGCGGCACGGTCTGGGGCCACACCGGCGGCTGGATGGGGTCGGTCACCGTGGCGATGGCCACCGAGGACGGGAAGCACTCCCTGGCCTACAACCTCAACAGCGACTGGACCTCGAAGGGGCTGGAGGCCCCCTTGAACGCCGAGTTCTGCGGCACGGAGCCGGAGGGCGCCGGTCCGGCCGGGGGCCGGGACGGGGTTGTGAGGCGGTAGGGGCGCGCGGGGTCAGCCGGGGCCGGCCAGGGGGGTGCGTTCGCGTGCCCCCTCCCGGGTCCGGCCGGAGGCCACCGGTCGGCGCGGGTGGCGGCGCAGGTACTCGCCCTCCAGTTCGGCCATCCTGGCGTTGTGCATCCGCAGCGCGTCGTTGGAGCCGTGCAGCAGGGTGTCGTGGCGGGTGCGGTGGATGGTCTCCAGTTCCCGCATGAGCTGCTGGTCGTCCAGCCGCGCGGGTTCGACTCCGGTCATGGTGCACCACCCCGCTCGGATCGTGTGCGTCCTCCTCCCACTCTCCCCGCTGGACGCCCGCCCCGCCTGTCGGGCGGGGCGGGCGTGCTCGGGTCAGCGGGCGCGGGTGACCCGGCGTTCGTCCCAGACGGGTTCCGGGGTCTCACGGACCCGCCCGTCGCTGCCGAACACCAGGAACCGGTCGAAGCCGCGCGCGAACCAGCGGTCGTGGGTGACCGCGAGCACCGTGCCGTCGAAGGCCTCCAAGCCCTCCTGGAGGGCGTCCGCCGACTCCAGGTCGAGGTTGTCGGTGGGCTCGTCGAGGAGCAGCGCGGTGGCCCCGGCCAGCTCCAGCAGCAGGATCTGGAAGCGGGCCTGCTGCCCGCCCGAGAGCCGGTCGAAGGACTGTTCGGCCTGGGCGGTCAGCTCGTAGCGGCGCAGCAGGGACGAGGCCGCCCCCCGGTCCCGGGCGTGCTCGCGCCACAGGATGTCCAACAGGGTGCGTCCGGCCAGCTCGGGGTGGGCGTGGGTCTGGGCGAAGTGTCCCGGGACCACCCGGGCCCCCAGTTTCCACAGGCCCTGGTGGGCGACCTCCCCGCCGGCCAGCAGCCGCAGGAAGTGCGACTTGCCGGAGCCGTTGGAGCCGAGGACGGCGACCCGCTCGCCGTAGAAGACCTCCAGGTCGAACGGCTTCATCAGCCCGCTCAGCTCCAGGCCCTCGCAGGTGATCGCGCGCACTCCGGTGCGGCCGCCGCGCAGCCGCATCCGGATGTCCTGCTCACGGGGCGGCTCGGGCGGCGGCCCGGCCTCCTCGAACTTGCGCAGCCGGGTCTGGGCCGCCTTGTAGCGGGAGGCCAGCTCGTGGCTGATCTCGGCGGCCTGGCGCAGGTTGAGCACCAGCTTCTTCAGCTGGGCGTGCTTCTCGTCCCAGCGGCGCCGCAGTTCCTCGAACCGGGCGAAGCGCTCCTTGCGGGCCTCGTGGAAGGTGGCGAAGCCGGCGCCGTGCACCCAGGCGTCGGCCCCGGCGGGGCCGGGCTCCACGCTGACGATGCGGTCGGCGGCGCGGGCGAGCAGTTCCCGGTCGTGGGAGACGAACAGGACCGTCTTGCGGGTCTCCCGCAGTTGCTCCTCCAGCCAGCGCTTGCCGGGCACGTCGAGGTAGTTGTCGGGCTCGTCCAGCAGCAGCACCTCGTCGGTGCCGCGCAGCAGGGCCTCCAGGACCAGTCGCTTCTGTTCGCCGCCGCTGAGGGTGCGCACCTCGCGCCACTGGGCGCGTTCGTAGGGGACGCCGAGCGCCGCCACCGTGCACACGTCCCAGAGCGTCTCGGCCTCGTAGCCGCGCACCTCGGCCCAGTCGGCGAGGGCCTGGGCGTACTGGAGCTGGGCGGCCTCGTCGTCGACGGTCATGATCGCGTGCTCCGCGCGGTCCACCGCTCGGGCGGCGGCCCGGATGCGGGGCTCGGCGACCAACACCAGCAGGTCACGGACGGTGGTCTCGTCGCGTACGGAGCCGATGAACTGGCGCATCACCCCGAGGCCGCCGCTCACCGTGACGGTGCCGCCGTGCGGTTTCAGCTCGCCGGAGATCAACCTCAGCAGCGTGGTCTTGCCGGCCCCGTTGGGTCCGACCAGTGCCACGGCCGCCCCCTCGCCGACCCGGAACGAGACGTCGCCGAGCAGCGGTCTGCCGTCCGGGAGGTCGTAGGCGAGGTGCGCGGCTTCGAGGTGTCCCATGGGGTCGCATTCTCCGGTGTCGGCGGCGGGGGACCAAATGCATTTCGTCACTCGCCCGGGATCGATCGGGCCCGAGCGGGTAGACGAGCCCCATGCGTCCTGACCAGGTTGATCACGAAGGGTTCGGGTTCCGCCCGGTCCCGCTGGGGGTGCGCCGCGCCGGTCGCGCGGCGTACGAGCGGCTGCGGAGGGCGACGGGCGAGCCCCCGGTGCCGCCCTCGTTCAAGGACCGGCTGGCGACGGTGGACACCCGGTTGTTCGAGTCGGTCGCCGACCACCACTGGCCGTACGGCGACCGGGTGCTGCCCCGGCTGAGCCGCAGCGCCAACCACGGGTTGCTGTGGGGTGCGGTCGCGGCGGGCCTGGTGCTGACCCGCTCGCGGCGGGCCCGCCGGGGCGCGGTGCGGGGGATGGCCTCGCTGGCGGTGGCCTCGGCGACGATCAACACCCTGGGCAAGCGTTCGGTGCGCCGGGCCCGGCCGGTGCTGGACGCCGTGCCGGTGGTGCGGCGGCTGAAGCGGCAGCCGATCACGACCTCGTTCCCCTCGGGGCACGCGGCCTCGGCGGCCGCGTTCGCGGCGGGGGTGGCCCTGGAGTCCCGCGGGTGGGGTGCGGTGGTGGCGCCGATCGCCTTCTCGGTGGCCTTCTCCCGGGTCTACACGGGGGTGCACTACCCGGCGGACGTGCTGGCGGGGGCAGCCCTCGGGGTGGGGGCGGCCTTCGCGGTGCGGGGCCTGGTGCCGACCCGCGACCAGTTGCCCTCGCCGGGGCGCCCGCTGGTGGACACGCCCGCGCTGCCCGGCGGGCGGGGGCTGGTGATGGTCGTCAACGCCGGCGCGGGCACTCCGGACCGGGTGCGGGCCTTGCGCGAGGCGCTGCCGTTGATGGAGGTCGTGGAGACCACGGGCCCCGATCTGGCGCGGGAGTTGGAGGCGGCGGCACAGCGCGCGGTGGCGCTGGGGGCGTGCGGCGGGGACGGCACGGTGAACACGGCGGCGGCCACCGCGCTGCGGCACGGTCTGCCGCTGGCGGTGCTGCCGGGCGGCACGCTCAACCACTTCACCTACGACCTGGGGGTCGAGGACCCGCAGGACCTGGTGCGGGCGGTGGAGCGCGGGCAGGCGGTGGCGGTGGACGTGGGGCGCTTCCGCTCGGGACCGGAGGGGACCTCGGGGATCTTCCTCAACACGTTCAGCCTGGGGGTGTACCCGGAGTTGGTGCACGAGCGGGAGCGGTGGTCGGGGCGGATCGGCGGGCGGCTGGCGGACGTGGTGGCGGCCGTGCACGTGCGCCGGCGGAGCCGGCCGCTGCGGGCGGTGGTGGACGGCCGTCGACGGGCGCTGTGGCTGTTGTTCGCGGGGAACTGCACCTACGGCCGGATGGGGCTGACCGCGGGGCGGCGGGTGGACCTGGCGGACGGGTTGCTGGACGTGCGGGCGGTGCACGGCGGGCGCTGGCCGGGCGTGCGCCTGCTCGGGGCGGCCCTGGCGGGGCCGCTGTCCCGGTCGCCGTTCCACGCGGCGGTGCGCCGGCTGCGGGTGCGGGTGGAGGGGATCGCCCCGGGGACCCGGCTGGCGTTCGACGGGGAGATCGGGCCGTGCGGTCCGGTGCTGCGGGTCGACAAGCTGCACGAGGCGCTGACGGTGTACCGACCGCTCACCCTGTGACCCGACGTCTCATCATTCAAGACGTCCTGTCTCAAGATGCGATCGGGGGCGTACGGTCGGAGGGACGGTCCGGGGTGCCGTGGAGCGGCGGTCCGGACCGTCCCGAGCCGCGCCGCGACCCGCGTCGGGCGGGCCCGGGCCGTGGTCGACGCGGGAGGGCCGGGACCGCCGTCCGGGCCAGGGGACACCGGGACAGGGGAACACGATGTCGAAGGACACCGCCGTCTACACGCACGGCCACCACGAGTCCGTGCTGCGTTCGCACACCTGGCGCACCGCCGCCAACTCCGCCGGCTACCTCATCGGTTCGCTGACCCCGGGCCTGACGGTCCTGGACGTCGGCTGCGGCCCCGGGACCATCACCGCCGACCTGGCCGCCCTGGTACCGGAGGGACACGTCACGGGGGTGGACCGGGCCCCCGGGATCGTGGCCCGGGCCCGGGCCACGGCCGCCGAACGCGGCCTGACCAACACGGACTTCGCCGTCGCCGACGTCCAGGACCTCGACTTTCCGGACGACTCCTTCGACGTCGTCCACGCCCACCAGGTGCTCCAGCACGTCGGCGACCCCGTCCGGGCCCTGGCCGAGATGCGACGGGTGACCCGACCGGGCGGTCTGGTGGCCGTGCGGGACGCCGACTACGCCGCCATGGTCTGGCACCCGCGGGTGCCCGGCCTGGACGACTGGCTGGACCTGTACGAGCGGGTGGCCCGGGCCGGCGGCGGCGAACCGGACGCCGGACGGCGGCTCAGGTCCTGGGCGTTGGCGGCCGGATTCACCGAGGTCACCGCGACGGCCGACACCTGGTGCTTCGCCACCGAGGAGGAACGGGCCTGGTGGGGCGGGCTCTGGGCGGACCGCACGGTGGCCTCCTCCTACGCCGACCAGGCCCTGGCCGGCGGCCACGCCGACCGGGCCGGACTCCAGCGGGTGGCCGAGGCGTGGCGGCAGTGGAGCGCGGCGCCCGACGGCTGGTTCGCCGTGCTGCACGGCGAACTGCTCTGCCGGGCGTGACCACCCCCCACCGTCCGGCGGGTCAGTCGCCGCCGTACGGAGCGGGCGTGAAGGAACGGGGCGCCCACGGTCCCGACAGCGAGGCGGTCGGTGCGGGGCGCCCCGCACCGTACCGGTCGACTGTCTCCACGAACTCCTCGCTGAGGGTGCGGGGCACCAGATAGGCGGCGCGCAGCAACACCGGGCCCTGCGACGGGGGCGGCGCGCCGTGCCGGTCCGGCGGATCGAGGCGCCACTCGTCGGCCAGCGCGGTCAACCGCTCGTGCACCTCCCGCACCGCACCCTCCGGTGCGCCGCCGGGGGGCGGCCCGTCGTCCGCCGCACCGGGTTCCCCGGTCACCGTCACCGTCCACTCGACCCGCCCCGCGAGCCGGTCCAGGGTGCGGGCCAGCCGGTCACCGTCCGCGGCCAGCAGCACCCGGACGGCGCTGTCGTCCGGGAACACCGCCCCGGGGCGCACCGGCAGCGGGGTGGTGACCGTCGCGAGCGCGGAGAGCACCGCCTCGTGGGCGCGGACGATGCCCGCGTACCACTGCGGGTCGGCCAGGTGGGCACGGAGCGACTCGCCGGCGAAGGCCCGGGCGGGCACGGCACTGACGACCGCGACGAGGGAGCCGTGCCGCACCTCCCGGGCCGGCGCCCCGGCGACGCCCCGCAGTTCGGCTTGGAGCGGTGCGCTCCAAGGACGGCACACGGCGTACAGGTATCGCGGATCGGTCATGGTGCCACCCTTCCCCGCGGCAGGCCCGGGACGACATCTTCGCGCCGGCGGCGCGCGGGGCCCGGGCGAGGACCAACCGATCGGGGTACTGCCCGGGGCCGGCCGAAACGCCCTTCGGAGGAACCGATCACCTGCCGCGCGGTGGCCAACTAGGCTCGCCCGCATGGAGATCCTGGGAACCACACTGCGCATCTGCGTCACCGACCTGACGTCCTCGGTGTCGTTCTACGAGCGGTTGACCGGCCGTCCGGCACAACGCTTCGAACGCGGCGGGGTGTCGGTGGCCGCGGTCGGCTGCTTCCTGTTGATGAGCGGTCCGGCCGAGGAGCTGGACGTGTTGCGCCGGGTGGCCGCGACCATCGCCGTGCGGGACGTGCACGAGACGGCAGCGGTGCTCGGCGCATCCGGGGCGAAGGTCCTGGCGGGGCCCGTGGACACCCCCGCCGGACGCAACCTGATCGCGCTGCACCCGGACGGTTCGGTGTTCGAGTACGCGGACCGGGGGGCGGGCGGGGGTCTGGACGCCGGGTAGGCCCCCGGCGGGCGCCGACGCCGGCAGCGGTCAGCGGCGGCCGCGGCGGCGCAGGAAGTACGCCCCGCAGAGCGCCCCGATGATCCACATGGCCAGCAGGGCCAGCCAGAGCGGCATGGTGACCTCGGGGATCAGCAGCCTGATCTTGGTGTCCTGGGTGTTCTCGAAGATGAAGATCAGGGCCAGGATCGCGAGCACGATGACGACGATCCGGCCGGGCGTGGCCAGTTCGCCGACCGTGCTCCGGGACTTGGTCGTGGTCGTTCTGGAGCTCATGGTGCCCACCCTTCGCCGTGTCCGGGCCTCCCCACCAGCATGGGCAGCCACCGGCCGCTCCGCACGGCGAACCGGAGGGCCGGCGACACCGGGCGAGCGGGTGGACGCGGACGGTCAGCCCAGGGCGGGGGCGCCGAGGGTCAGGGTGCCCGCGTCGGCGTCGAGGACCGCCGGCGCGCCGAGCGGCAGGGTGGGGGCCCCCGGGGCGTGGCCGAAGCCGCACTCCTCCAGCACCGGCACCCGCAGCGGGCCGAGCCGGTCGGCGAACACGGCACGGACGGCCTCCGCGGGGCCGCAGTCGCGCCAGGAGCCGAGCAGGACTCCGGCGACCCCGTCCAGCCAGCCGGCGCGCAGCAGTTGGGTCAGGTAGCGGTCCAGCCGGTAGGGCTCCTCCCCCACGTCCTCCAGGCACAGCAGCCCGCCGCGGGCCCCGGGGCGGGCGTGGGGGGAGCCGAGGTCGGCGGCGAGCACCGAGAGGCAGCCGCCGAGGGTGGTGCCCTCGGCCCGACCGGGGAACAGCGCGCGCCCCGTGGCGGGGGTGCACACCTCCTGCGGGGCGAACAGGGTGGTCCGCAGGTGCTCGCGGGCGCGGTCCCCGGCCCCGGTGGCGGCGAGGAAGTCGGCGGTGGCCGGCATCGGTGCGTGCAGGGTGGCGAACCCGGCCCGGACGGCGAGGGCCTCGTGCAGGGCGGTGACGTCGCTGAATCCGACGAAGGCCTTGGGGCCGGCGGCGCGCACCGCTGCCCAGTCGAGGAGGTCGACGATGCGGGCGGCGCCGTAGCCGCCGCGGGCGCACACCACCGCGGCGACGGAGGGGTCGCACCAGGCGCGTTGGAGGTCGGCCGCCCGGGCGGCGTCGGAGGCCGCGAGGTGGCCCAGGTGCGGGTGCCCGTCGAGGACGTGAGGGGTGGCGAAGGCGTCGAGGCCCCAGCCGCGCAGCACCGTGAGGCCGGCGGTGAGCTGGTCGGCCGGTACCGGACCGCTGGGGGCGACGACGGCGACCCGGTCGCCGGGGCGCAGCCGGGCGGCACGGGCCGGCGGGGCCGGGGGCGGGGGCGTCACGCGGTGCGCAGGAAGCGGTCGAGCACCCGGACCCCGAAGTGCAGGGCGTCCACCGGGACCCGTTCGTCCACGCCGTGGAACATCGCCCCGTAGTCGTACCCCTCGGGCAGCCGGAGCGGGGTGAAGCCGTAGCCGGTGATCCCGAGGCGGGAGAAGTGCTTGGCGTCGGTGCCGCCGGACATCATGAACGGGACGACGCGGGCGGTGGGCGCGAACTCCTCCAGCGCGGCCCGCATCCGGGCGTAGGTGGGGGTGTCCACGGGGGACTGGAGGGGGATCTCGTGGTGGAGGAACTCCCATTCGACGTCGGGTCCGGTGAGTTCGTCGAGGGTGGCGCGGAACTCCTCCTCGGTGCCCGGCAGACAGCGGCCGTCGATCAGGGCGGTGGCCTCGCCGGGGATGACGTTGACCTTGTAGCCGGCCTTGAGCACGGTCGGGGTGGTGCTGTTGCGGACGACCGGGGCGGCCAGTGCGGCGGCCGGGCCGAGGGCGGCGAGGTGGGCGTCGACGTCGAAGTCGGGTGCGTGCGGGTCGGCGTCGAGCCCGTACAGGGAGCCGAGGGCGGCGAGCGAGGCGCGCACGGTCGGGGTGAGCCGGACGGGCCAGGCGTGGGCGCCGATGCGGGTGACGGCGGCGGCGAGCCGGGTGACCGCATTGGCGTGGTTGATCTTCGAGCCGTGACCGGCCCGGCCGCGGGCGGTCAGCCGCACCCAGGCGGTGCCGCGTTCGCCGGCGGCGATCGGGTAGATCTGGGTGCCCCGCCCGTCGTGGAAGGTGTAGGCGCCGCACTCGCTGACGCCCTCGGTGCAGCCCTCGAAGAGCGCGGCGTGCCGGTCGGCGAGGAAGGCGGCCCCGTCCGCGGCGCTGGCCTCCTCGTCGGCGGTGAACGCGATCACCACGTCACGGCGGGGGCGCACCCCGGCGCGGGCCCAGAAGCGCACCATCGCGAGGACCATCGCGTCCATGTCCTTCATGTCGACGGCGCCCCGGCCCCAGACCACCCCGTCGCGGACCTCCCCGGAGAACGGCGGCACGGACCACCGGGCGGGCTCGGCGGGGACCACGTCCAGATGGCCGTGGAGCAGCAGGGCGGGGGCGGTGGGGTCGGTGCCGGGGTAGCGGGCGACGACGTTGGTGCGGCCCGGGACCCGCTCCAGGAGGACGGGTTCCAGCCCTGCCCCGGCCAACCGGGCCGCCGCGTACTCGGCCGCGGGGCGCTCCCGGCAGGTGCCGTCGCCCCGGTTGGTGGTGTCGATGCGGATGAGGTCGGAGGTGAAGCGCACGACCTCGTCGAGGGCCCGCTCGTCGACCCCGGTGGCCTCCCCGGACGCGGCGGCGGCCCCGTCGGCGCCGGGGTGGCCGGGGCTCAGCTCAGCCATAGCTCTCCTCCACCGCTGCCGAGACGATCGTGGTGACCGCCTTGAACGTCCGAATGCCCTCGTACATGGTGTCGCTGGTGTAGACCGCCCGGCGCTCCCCGCTGCGGCGCACGCCCGGGACGACGGTGGCCGCGTGGCCGAGGTGCTCCGCGTCGAACTCCATCTCCACCGTGAACGGCCCGTCCCCGGCCGGGGCGTGGCGTCGTGCCAGGGCCACCGCCTCGGTGGCCGCCGAGCGGATCGCGGCGGCGGTGCGGGTGGGGGTGCGGCAGACCGCGGCGTACCGCGAGACGTGGTCCTTGACGGCCACCTTGAGCGCGCCGGGTGCGTAGCCGAGGGCGTCCTCACAAGTCAGGTCGTCGCCGGTGACGAGGATGACGGGCACTCCGAATTCGGCGACCACCCGGGCGTTGAGCAGGCCCTCGCTGGCGCGTTCGCCGTTGAGCCAGACGCCGGTGAGGGAGTTGGCGAGGTAGGTGTGGGCAAGGACGCCCTCCATCCCGGCCCCGGTGTGGTAGCCGAGGAAGGCGATGCCGTCGATGTCGCCGTGCTGCACGCCCTCGACCATGGAGAGCGACTTGTGGCGGCCGGTGAGCAGTTCGACCCGGTCGTCGAGACGTTCCAGCAGCAGGTTGCGCATGGTCCAGTGGGCTTCGTTGACCAGGACGGTGTCGGCGCCCCCGGTGAAGAAGCCCTGGACGGCCGCGTTGACGTCGGAGGTGAACAGGGTGCGGCAGCGTTCCCACTGCGGGGTGCCGGGCAGCACGTCGGCCGGCCAGGTGACTCCGGTCGCGCCCTCCATGTCGGCGCTGATGAGGATCTTCACACCGGGGCTCCCCTCTTCCTCCGGTCACGGTACGCGCCGCCCGGGGGCGGAGCCAGGAACCCCGGAGCGGGTTCACCGGTCCGGACCCTCCCGCGCGCCGGGGCACCGGCCGGTGGTTCAGCGCTCCCGGGCCGTGACCAGCAGCCAGCGGGAGGGGAGCACGATCGGGCCGGCCTCGGTGGTCTCGGTGGTGGTGAGGGGGAGGTCGCCGCGGGCGAGGATGCCGAGCCCGGCGGCGCGCACGTGCACGGGCACCGAGGCGTCCGGCACCTCGCCGGGCGCGATCCCGTGGGCGAGGACCGGGGCGAGCTTGGCCGGCGGGCCGGTCGGGGCGGCGGCGAGGCCGCGCAGCAGGGCGCCGGCGGCTTCGGCGGGCTCCACCAGGAAGCCGCGGCCGCGGGCGCCCAGCAGGGTGGCGATCCCGTCCACGAGCGGTTGGCGCTCCTCGGGCGGGCACTGGTGCAGGACCCCGCGCATGTACACGTGGGCGTCGCCGAGTTCGTCGTGCAGTTGCCCGGCCGTGGCGGGGTCCGCCATGTCGGCGGTGCGGAAGTCGACGGTGCCGGCGGGGTCGGCGCGTCGGGCGTGCGCCACCGCCGCGGGCGCCAGGTCGGTGCCGACGACCCGGGGGAAGCGCCGGGCGAGGTAGCGGGTCTGGGTGCCGTTGCCGCAGCCGATGTCCACCAGCGGCAGCCCGCCGATGAAGTGGGATTCGAACAGGGTCAGGTGGACGGCCACGGTGGTGGCGGGGTCGGCGTCCCAGAACACTCCGCCCGCCTCGCCGGGCGCCTCGCTCCAGAACCCCTGCCAGGCCGTTTCATGCGCCCGTCCCTCGTCCATGCGGTGCCCCGTCCGCCGGCGCGTTCGAGCCGCTCCCGAACGTCGGTACGAACGGTCTACCCAGCAGGAGGCATCGGCAAGGGTCGCCGCCCGGGCCGGGCCCGGACGTGCGGCAACGGGAGTTCGCACCACACGGTCTTGCCGGTGGCGGTCCGCCCGCTGCCCCACTGCCGGGCGAGTGCGCTGACCACCCGCAGTCCGCGTCCGGCCTCGTCCCGGGAGCCCGCACTGAGCAGCGTCGGCAGGTGGTGGTCCCCGTCCGTGACCTCGCACAGCACGCCGTCCGCGCCCCGGACCAGGCGCACCGCCACCTCGCCGCCGCCGGCGTGCCGCACCGCGTTGGCGACCAGCTCGCCGACCAGCAGTCGGGCGGTGTCGACGAGCGGGGCCAACCCCCAGTCCGTGAGCCGGTCGGCCACGAAGGCCCGGGCCCCGCGGACCCGCGCCGGGTCGGCGGGCAGCCGGTGGTGGGCCACGTCCCCGGCGTCGATGCCGTTCAGCCGGGCCATCAGCAGCGCCACGTCGTCCTTGCGGCCGCCCCGGCGGGCCAACGCCCGGATGATGGTGTCGCAGGCGGCGTCCATCGAGGCCGCGGGGTGGGCCGCCGACTCGCAGAGCGTGGCCAGGCCCACCCCGATGTCCTCGTCGCGGGCCTCCACCAGCCCGTCGGTGCACATCACCAAGCGGTCGCCGGGGGACACCGGCACCCGCACCGTCTCGAAGGGCACTCCGCCGACCCCGATCGGGGCGCCGGTCGGCAGGTCGAGGAGCTCGCTGCGCCCGTCCCCGGCCCGGACCACCACGGGCGGGATGTGGCCCGCGTTGGCGATCTCCAGCCGGCCCCGCACCGGGTCGTACACCGCGTACAGACAGGTGGCGAGGTAGTGCTCGCCCAGTCGCTGGGCGAGGTCGTCCAGATGGCGCAGCAGTTGCGCGGGCGGCAGGTCGAGGGCGGCCATCGTCTGGACGGAGGTCCTCAACTGGCCCATCATCGCGGCGGAGTTCAGGCCGTGCCCCATCACGTCGCCGACGACCAGGGCGGTGCGGGAGCCCGGCAGCTTCACCGCGTCGAACCAGTCGCCGCCGATCCGCCCGAGCAGGGTGCCCGGGAGGTAGCGGGTCGCGAGGTCGCAGCCCGGCATCCGGGGCGCGATGTGCGGCAGCATGCTGTCCTGGAGGGTCTCCGCCACGTTCTCCTGGTGGGTGTACATCCGGGCGTTGTCCAGGACGAGCCCGGCGCGGGCGGCGAGTTCGGCGCCAGTGACCCGGTCCATGTCGTTGAAGACCGGCCGCTCCCGGTGGCGCAGCAGGATCATGAAGCCGAGCACGACGTTGCGGGCCTTGAGCGGAACGACCAGCATCGAGCGGTGGGTGATGAGGGGGCGGATGTCGCGCTTCTCGAACTGCGCGGCGATGGCGTTGCCCATCTCCTCGCTGATCCGCGGGACGAGGACGGGATCTCCGGTGGTCATGCACTGGAAGAACGGGGTGTGCACCGGAAAGGGCATCGACTCGCCCACCGGCACCACGTCGTCCCAGCGGCCGGGTTCGTCGGTGTGCTCCACGGCGACCCGGTGCCACAGGGTGCGCGCGTCGGGCGGCCCCTGGGGGAAGCCCTCGCCCGCCACCACCTGTTCCCGCAGGTAGGTGCCGGCGACGTCGGTGAACCGGGGCACCACCGCACGGCTCACCTCCAGGATGGTCCGCGCCAGGTCGAGCGAGGACCCGATCCGGCCGCTCACCTCGTTGAGGAACTCCAGGCGCTCCCGCACGGCCGCGTACTCCAGGTCGACCGCCTCCTCGTCCGGGGTCGCGCTACCGTCCGGGGCGGGTGGTGCGGCGGCGGCGCGGGCCCGGCGCTCCCGGCGCTCGGCACGACGGGTCACTCCCCAGTCCGGGGTGACGGGGACGCGGTCGTACTGGCTGAACTCCATCACCGGATAGCCGAGTTCGAGGACCTGTTCGGCGATGGCGGCGCTCTCGGCGACGCTCATGCTGGGCAGGATCTCGGGCAGTCGCCGGGCAAGGTCCTCGGCGTCGGGGAACTCGGTGTGCCGGGCGAAGCGGGGCGCCACGCTTCGCGTACCGTCCGGGACGTCGACCTCCTCGGCCACGCCGCTCCGGTCGATCTCGGTGGCGAGGACGAGCAGTCGCGCCGCTGCCGGTCCGACCAGCGGATAGGCCCACCACAGGACCTCGATGCGGCGGCCGGTCGGGTCGTCGGCCGCCGCGTACCGGGGGTGCGGCACCCGCCCGCCGCGCGCCGTGTGCGCCCCGGACGCGGCTGCGGGGAGCCGGGCGCGCCCCGCGACGGCGTACCCGGTGCCCTCGCCCAGGGTCCGGGCCAGGTCGGGGCCGTCGTCCTCGTCCGGCGCCTCCTCCGGGGTGTCGGGGAGCGTCCCGGCGACGGGCAGCAGATCCGTGACGGGGCACCCCACGGCGGTGTCCCGGGCGGGCCCGAAGAGCCGCCGGGCGCCCGTGCTCCAGTGGGTGACCAGGCCCGCGCCGTCCACGACGACCACCGCGAGCGGGACCCGGCCGGCCGGGCCGCCGGCGCCCTCGGGGCGTACGGGTCCCGTGCCGTGCTCCATGGCCGAGGCTCCTTCCGGGGCGTGCCACCAGTCTGGTCCGGTGACCACGGTACGTCCGGCGCGCGTCGCGGTGTGCGACAACGCCGGAACTCGCGCCGCTCCGCGCCGCCTTCCACCCCCCCCGCACGCCCCCCGGGCGGCCCGCGCCGCCCGGGGGGAGGGAGCGCTACTTCTCCATCTCGACGGCGAGCCGGGCGAGGAGGGCGTCGTAGATCCGCCCGAGGCCCTTGGGGGCGAAGGTCCGCTCGAAGAAGCCGCCGATGCCGGTGGCGCCCTGCCAGCGGGAGGTGACGACGACCCGGGCCCGGCCCTCCCCCGCCGGGGTCACGATCCAGGTGGTGACCATGGAGGAGTTGCGGTCCTTCTCGACCAGTTCCCCGTCCTTGGGCTCGGTGACCTCCAACAGGCAGTCCCGCACCCGCTTGCTGGTGGCCTGGAGCCGCCAGTGGACGAGGGTGCCCTCGCCGTCGCCGCCCTCGCGGACCTCGTACTCGCTGAACTGCTCCGGCAGCAGCTTCGCGCGCACGTCGCTGTAGTCAGCAAGTGCGTCGAAGACGTCGTCGGGGTTCGCCGCGATGATCCGCTCCGTGGTGGCCTCGACCTGCGCCATTGCACTTCCTCCAAGGCTCGTTTTCCCAAAGGTCCACGGAAAGCCAACCACCCCGGCGGTCACGCCCCCAAATCGGGGTCGTGGTTCGGGTCGCCCGGGGCGGCGGACCGGCCCGTCGACCGCCCTCGGATGGCCGCCCGCATCCCCGTTCGACACAAAAACGAACATCTGTTCTAGTCTGTACGGGTGAGCTGACGAGGAGGCGCCATGCGCTGGGAGAACCTGACCGACGACACCGCACCCCGCGCGGGCGGCACCCCGGGACTGTTCGACGCGAACGCGGTGACCACCCGCACCTTCGACACCCCCGAGTTCCGCGGGATCACCTTCCACGAGGTCCGGGCGCGCTCCCTGCTGAACCGGGTGCCCGGGGCGTCCCGGATGCCGTTCGAATGGACCGTGAACCCGTACCGCGGCTGCACCCACGCCTGCGTGTACTGCTTCGCCCGCAAGTCGCACGGCTACCTCGACCTGGACTCCGGGGTCGACTTCGACACCCAGATCGTGGTCAAGGTCAACGCGCCCGAGGTGCTGCGCCGCGAACTGGCCTCACCCCGCTGGTCGGGGGAGCACGTCGCCATGGGCACCAACGTCGACTGCTACCAGCGGGCCGAGGGACGGTACCGGCTCATGCCGGGCATCCTCGCGGCGCTGCGCGACCGCGCCAACCCGTTCTCGGTGCTGACCAAGGGCACCCTGATCCTGCGGGACCTCGACCTGCTGCGTCAGGCCGCCGAGGTCACCGAGGTCGGCGTCTCCTTCTCCGTGGGCTTCACGGACCCGACGCTGTGGCGCACGATCGAACCGGGCACGCCGGATCCGCGGCGCCGCCTCGACGCGATCGCCGCCCTCCGTGAGCACGGCATCCGGTGCGGGGTGCTGATGGCCCCGGTGGTGCCCTTCCTCAGCGACTCCCCCGAACAGCTGCGGGAGACCGTCCGCGCCGTCGCCGCCTCGGGAGCCGGCTCGGTCACCCCGCTGGTGCTGCACCTGCGCCCGGGCGCCCGGGAGTGGTTCACGGCCTGGCTGGCCCGCACCCACCCGCGGCTGGTGCCGCGCTACGAGCGGCTGTACGCCCACGGGGCGTACGCGCCGACCTGGTACCAGCGCCGGATCACCCGACAGGTCCACGAACTCGCCGCGGAGTACGGGATCGGCCCGCGCACCGACCACCGGCGCACGGCGCGGAACACGGACCGTTCCCCCACCGCCGAACCGCCCGGAGCCACCCAACTGACCCTGCTGTGACCCGGGCCGCGGGCCGCCCCTCACCCGTTCGGGGCAACGAGCGGCAACACCCGGGCGACCGGGGCCGATCCACCAGCGCGGTCCGGAAGCATGCGCGGGGGGTCCGTGGGTCCACGGCCCCGTACCCTCCGCCCCGGAAGGCCCCGTGAAGAAACGCACCGCCGCGCTCTGCGGCCTGGCCGCGGCACTGCTCCCCGCCCTCGCCCTCCCCCCGCAGGCCGGCGCCGCCCCCGCACCGGCACCCACCGCCCTGGAGTGGTCGGACTGCGGCACCGCACGCCACCCCGCCCTCCAGTGCGCCTCCCTCGACGTCCCGCTGGACCACGACCGCCCGGACGGCCGGCACATCACCCTGGCCCTGTCCCGGGTCCCGCACACCGCACGCACCCACCGGGGGCCCCTCCTGGTCAACCCCGGCGGCCCCGGCGGCAGCGGACTGTCCCTCGCCGGGGTGGTGGCGGACGGCCTCCCCAAGGAGGTGGCGGCCCGGTACGACGTCATCGGCTTCGACCCGCGGGGCGTGGGCCGGAGCGAGCCCGCCCTCGACTGCCTGCCGGGCCACTTCGACCCGGTGCGCCCGCCCAGCGTGCCCGGCACCGCCGCCGACGAACGGGCCAACGTCGAACGGGCCCGGGCCTTCGCCCGGGCCTGCGGCGAGAAGCACGGGGACGTCCTCCCCCACCTCGACACCGTCAGCACGGTGCGGGACCTGGAGGCGATCCGCACCGCACTGGGCGCTCCGCGGATCAGCTACCTGGGCTACTCCTACGGCACCTACCTCGGCGCGGTCTACGGCACCCGCTACCCGCACCGGGTGCAGCGGATGGCGCTGGACTCGGTCGTCCACCCCGAGCAGGTCTGGTACCGGGCGAACCTCCGGCAGAACACCGCGCTCAACGCCCGCCACCGGGCGTTCCTGGCCTGGGTGGCCCGGCACGACGCCGTCTACCGGCTCGGCACCGATCCCGAACGGGTGGCGCGGGCGTGGTACGCGATGCGCGAGGCGCTCACCCGCGCGCCGGCGCACGGCGAGCTGGGCGGTGCGGAGGTGGAGGACACCTTCCTGCCCGGCGGCTACTTCGACGGCTACTGGCCCCACCTGGCCGAGGCGTTCGCCGCCTACGCCCACCGCGGCGACACCGGCCCGCTGGTCGCCGCCTACGAGCGGTTCGGCGCCCAGGACGCGGCCGGGGACAACGGCTACAGCGTGTACACCGCCGTGCAGTGCCGGGACTCCTGGTGGCCCCGCGACTGGGACGACTGGCGCGCCGACCAGCGCCGGCTGCACCCCACGGCACCGTTCTCCACCTGGAACAACGCCTGGTACAACGCGCCCTGCGCACACTGGCCGGTCCCCCCGTTGGTCCGCCCGCGCGTCGGCACCGACGAGCTGCCGCCGGTGCTGCTGTTCCAGGCGACCGGGGACGGCGCCACTCCCTTCGCCGGCGCGCTCGCCCTGCGCCGGGCGCTCGGGGGCTCCCGCCTGGTGGTGGAGGAGGGCGGCGGGAACCACGGGGTGACCCTGAGCGGCAACGACTGCCTCGACCGTCACCTCGCCGCCTACCTGGACACCGGTCGGGTGCCGCGGGGGCGGGCCCCGGGTGCGGACGCCGTCTGCGCCCCCGGGCCCGCACCCGTACCGCGTCCCGGGCCCGGTGCCGCGACGGGCCGGGGCGCGGCCCTGCACGGGGCGTTGGGCTTCGGGCGCTGAGCGGTCCGGGCGGGCTCAGCCCAACCGGGCCAGCGCCCGCTCGGCGCTCGGCGCCAGGGCCGCGCGGGTGCCGGCCTCCCGGAGCACCGGGCGGGCGCGGGCGTCTCCCAACTCCCCCAGCCCCTCGATGCACGCCAGGGCCACCGCTCGGTGCGGGTCCCGCGGGGCCAGCCGGCGTTCCAGCACGGTGATCAGCGCGGGCACCGATTCGGGCGCGCGCAGGGCGGTGAGCAGGCGCACCGGGTGCAGTGCGTACCCGACCCTGAGTTCATTGGTGGCGAGCGCCGCCGCGGCGCGGGCGGTCCGCGGGTCGGCCAGCCGGGCCAGCGCCGCGGCGGCGCCGGCGCACCGCCGGGGATCGCGGTGGTTGAGGAGGAGCACCAGGGGTTCGAAGGCGCGCCGGTCCCCCGTGGCGCCGAGCCGCAGGGCGGCCAACTCCCTTGCCCACAGCGGCTGCCCGGGCGTCACCAGCGCCTCCGCCAGCACCTCGGGGTCATTCGTCGCGGCCAGCCGCCGGTAGGAGGCGCCACCGCCGGACTCCTCGCGCAGTCGCTCCATGAGCACGCGCCGCTCCTCGTCCACGATCCGACCCTACCGCTGCGGAACGTCACCCCGGGGACACCCGGGGCGACGGTGGTCCGGCCGGGCGGGGGCGGGGGGGCGTGCGCCGTCGTCCCGGAGCGGGGACGTGCACGCCGGAACGATCGGATGGAGTACGTTCATGGCATGTCCCAGTCCGCGGATTCCGCCCGCCGTCCGCCCCGTCCCCCCGCGTCCGAGGCACCCGGGAGCTCGGCCGGGAGCCGCGCCGCCGCCCAGCGTCTGAAGATGCGCCGGGAACTGGCCGCGGCGGCCATGGAGCTGTTCGCGACGAAGGGGTACGAGGCCACCACGGTCGACGAGATCGCCGCCGCCACGGGGGTCGCGCGCAGGACGTTCTTCCGCCACTTCCGGTCCAAGGAGGAGGCGATCTTCCCCGACCACGACGACACCCTGGTCCGGGCCGAGGCGGTGCTCAACGCGGCCCCGCCGCACGAGCCCCCGTTGGACACGGTGTGCCGCGGGATCAAGGAAGTCATGAAGATGTACGCCGCCTCGCCCGCGGTGTCGGTGGAGCGCTACCGGCTCACCCGGGAGGTGCCGACGCTGCGGGAGCGGGAGATCGCCTCCGTGGCCCGTTACGAACGGCTGTTCACCCGCTATCTGCTGGCGCACTTCGACGAGCAGGCGCACCACGACGGCAATGACGATCCGTTGCTCGCGGAGGTGGCGGCCTCCGCGGTGGTGACGGCCCACAACCACGTCCTGCGGCGATGGCTGCGGGCCGGCGGCGAGGGCGACGTGGAGACCCAGCTCGACCACGCCTTCGCGATCGTCCGCCGGACGTTCGGCACCGGCATCGGCTCGGGGCGGACCGCCTCCGTGTCCGCCGCGGAAACGGCCGGCGGGGGGCAGGTGCTGGTCGCCGTGGCCCGGACGGACGCACCCTTGGACGAGGTCATGCGGACCATCGAGGGCGCGTTGCGCGCGGAGGGCTGAGCCCCCTCCGCGCGCCCCCGGGTCAGGACGCGCAGAAACCGCGCTCCAGGGCCGCGTTGAGCTTCTTGCCCTGCGCCTCGGTGGTCTTCACGCCCTCGTAGCTGAAGCGCTGGGCCGCGAGCCAGTCCACCTTGGGCGCCTTCGCGTGCATCGCCGCGCACTGGTTCTGGGCGGCGATCACGGCCTTCTGCTCGTGCTCGGCGGCCTCGGGCGCCACCTCGGCGATGGCGGCGATCAGTTCGGTCCGCGCCGCGCCGGTGGGTTCGTCCGGCACCCCCGCCGCCTCGCGCGCGGCGGCCAGCCGTTCCTCCGTCGCCTTCTGAGCCCCTTCCTGGGCGGCGGGCTCGGCCGCGGCCGGCGCGTCGGGCTCGGCGCTACAGGCGGTGAGCGTCAGCAGGGCTACGGCGCCGACGACGGCCGTGGTGATCCGGGTGCGCATGTTTCTCCCCAGGACGGTCGATGAACGGCCCCATCATGCGGGACCCACCGGGGAGAAACAGCAGAATCGTCGAACGCCCCCGTCCCGTGAACCGCTTCCGTCCCGTACCTCCGCGAAAGTCCGTTCGGGCGGGGCGGTCGCCGGGCCGCCGGGGGGCTTCGGCACCATCGAGATCGACAGCCGTATCGTCGACCGGACCCGCTCGGCGAACCGCCCCGACCCAGGAGGTCCCCGCATGACCGCCCCCGTCAACCGACTCCGTCCGCGCCGCTCCTGCCTCGCGGTCCCCGGGTCGAACCCCCGGTTCCTGGAGAAGGCGCAGCAGCTCCCGGCCGACCAGGTGTTCCTGGACCTGGAGGACGCCTGCGCACCCCTCGCCAAGCCCGGGGCCCGGCACACCGTCGTGACCTTCCTCAACGAGGGCGACTGGGGCGGCAAGACCCGGGTGGTCCGGGTCAACGACTGGACGACGGAGTGGACGTACCGCGACGTGGTGACGGTGGTCGAGGGCGCGGGCCAGAACCTCGACTGCCTGATGCTCCCCAAGGTGCAGGACGCCCAGCAGGTGGTGGCGCTGGACCTGTTGCTGACCCAGATCGAGAAGGCGATGGGCTTCGAGGTGGGCCGCATCGGCATCGAGGCGCAGATCGAGAACGCCAGGGGCCTGGTGAACGTGGATGCGATCGCGGGCGCTTCGCCGCGGCTGGAGACCATCGTCTTCGGCCCGGCGGACTTCATGGCCTCCCTCAACATGAAGACGCTGGTGGTCGGCGAACAGCCGCCCGGGTACCCGGCGGACGCGTACCACTACATCCTGATGCGGCTGTTGATGGCGGCCCGCGCCCACGACCTCCAGGCGATCGACGGCCCCTACCTCCAGATCCGCAACACGGACGGCTTCCGCGAGGTGGCGGGGCGGTCCGCCGCGTTGGGCTTCGACGGCAAGTGGGTGCTGCACCCGGGGCAGGTGGAGGCGGCGAACGAGGTGTTCTCCCCCTCCCAGGAGGACTACGACCACGCCGAGTTGATCCTGGACGCCTATGCGCACCACACGTCGGAGGCGGGCGGGCGCAAGGGTTCGGCGATGCTCGGCGACGAGATGATCGACGAGGCGTCCCGGAAGATGGCGCTGGTGATCGCGGGCAAGGGCCGCGCCGCCGGACTGTCCCGGACCTCGGCCTTCGAAGCTCCCGGGGAGCGGTAGGAGGGCGGAGCCCCCCGGCCCCGCACGGCCCGCGCATTCCGGCCAATCACGGACCGGGGGGTGTCCTTCGCCGGGGCTTCCATCGGATGATGGGAACAGCGGGAAGCAGGGCGGGGGACGGGCCCGCGCACGGCCACCGACCCCGGGGCGGGTGCGGGAACTGGCGCTTCTCACCCATGGCGACGGACGGCCTGCGGAGCGTCAACGGCGGGGGCCGGGCCGCCCGGTCCGGGCTGGCCGAGATGGTTACCACGGTCGGGACGGCGCGTGCGATGATGGTGATCGCAGCGCGCAAAAAGGACTCCGGACGACGAAACGGCCTCGGGGCCGGGACGGCGGGCGCCTCACCTCCGAGCAAGGTCGCGGAGGTCGCGGGGACACCGTCCGGAACCATGCGGTTACGGCTCCTCCACGGGGTACGAGATCGAACGCCTCCACCACGGGGCCACCGATGCTGCTGATCGGCGAAGGAACCGCCCGGATCCAGACGGTGCCCCTCGGGCTCGGAGCGCTCGAAGGACACCGACTCCCTGGACGACCATCGGGCTGGTTGCCCCGATAAGGGTGGTTTCTTCGAGAAGAACGTCACATCCTGTCCACCCTGTTCGGGCTTCGACTCAGCTTCCTGGCTTGCCCAGTTGCGGCCCGCAACCGATACGATCGCGGAACAGCCGCCGTCCCCCGTCCAGCGCGGCACCATCCGCTACGAAGGTCATCCATGCCCGACAGCCAAATCTCTGCACCTCGCGGCCGGGTCCGCCTCGCTCGCGGAGCGTCGCCGTGGCTCCTGCCGACGGTCGCCACCGCCGCCCTCAGCCTGGCCCGGTCGCGTCGTTCCTCGAAGGCCGCCGCCATCGCCGTGCCCGCGACCGCACTCGCGGCCGGCATGCTGTGGTTCTTCCGCGACCCCGAGCGCGAGATCGCCCAGGGCCGGGTCATCTCCCCCGCCGACGGAGTGGTGCAGAGCATCATGCCGTGGAAGGACGGACGGACCCGGGTCGCGATCTTCATGAGCCCGCTCAACGTCCACGTCAACCGTGCTCCCCTCTCCGGCACCGTGACGTCCGTGGAGCACGTCCCGGGTGGATTCGTTCCCGCGTTCAACAAGGAGAGCGAGAACAACGAGCGCGTCGTCTGGCACTTCGACACCGAGCTGGGCGACATCGAGATGGTGCAGATCGCCGGAGCCGTCGCGCGTCGCATCGTGCCGTACGTGCCGCAGGGCACCAAGGTCGAGCAGGGTGATCGGATCGGCCTCATCCGCTTCGGCTCGCGCGTCGACATCTACCTGCCGGAAGGCGTGGACGTGGATGTCGAGGTCGGGCAGAAGACGACCGCGGGGGTGACTCGCATTGACCGTGATTGATCCCGAAACATCGCCCGGAGCCCAGCCCGGCTGGGCGCCCGAGGCCAAGGCCGCCGAGGGGCGCGAGGGAACCGAGGACGAAGCGGAGGACATGCCGCTGTCGCTCCGGCTGTCGATAGCGGACACCCTCACCCTCGGCAACGCCACCTGCGGCTTCATGGCGGTGTACTTCACCACCACCGGCATCCTGATCCCGCACCTCACCGGCAGCGACGAGTCCGGCATGGCCCGGCACTCCGCCGCCACCGCGGTGATCCTCATGCTGTGCGCGGCGGTCTTCGACCTCTTCGACGGCCTGGTGGCCCGCAAGCTGCGGTCGTCGCCGATGGGAGCGGAGCTCGACAACCTCTCCGACCTCATCAGCTTCGGCCTCGCCCCCGCCTACTTCGTGCTCGTCTACGGCATGGTCGCCGACGACGCGTACCAGAAGGTGGCCGCAGTCGGGGCGATCGTGGTGCTGTTGGCGGTGGTGCTGAGACTCGCCCGGTTCTCCTGCGTCACCCTGCGTGACGGGGTCTTCCAGGGCATGCCCAGCCCCTTCGGGGCGCTGACCGTGGTCTCCATCGTGCTGCTCGGACTGCCCTTCTTCGCGACGCTGCTCGCGATCGTGGGCACCGCGTGGCTGATGGTGAGCCGGGTGGAGTACCCCAAGCCGCGCGGACGGCTCGCGGTGGCGATGCTGTCGTGGATCGTGCTCAGCATGGGGCTGCTCGCGGCCTGGGCGTTCGACGCGCCCGGCGGGCTGCTGCTGCTCCAGACCGGCTGTGCGCTCCAGCTCGTCATGGGTGCGGTGATCCCGCTGTTCGCCACGGCCCGCCGGGTGAACAACTTCCGGGACAACCGGCGCGAGGCCCGCGCCGCCCACATGCCGTAACCGCGCGCCCCGCGCAGACGCCGGTGGGCCCCGACCACGTGGTCGGGGCCCACCCGCGGGCGGGGTGGCCGCGGTCCGACCACACGGGGCGCGGCCCGCCCGGGGGCCCCGCGCGCCAGCCGCGGGGCGGGCGG
>NZ_JBEOWM010000034.1:0-44161 GCF_040296045.1 Streptomyces sp. NPDC002490
CGTCCGAAGTGCAGTTCCCCGGCGGGATAGCCGTTGCCGATCTTGGCGCGGGGAGCGTAGCCGCCCTCACCGTCCGAGCGCGTGAGCCTGACGGCCCCGTGGGGGAGGAGGCCCGACCGTACGCCCGGACCTCACCGGTAGTACACGGCCGTCCGCTTGCCGTCGACCTCGTGGATCTGGACCGGGGTGTCGAAGACCTCGGTGAGCACCTCGGCGCGCATCATCGCGTCGACGGTGTCGGAGGCGGCGATGCGGCCGTCGCGCAGGGCGATGATCCGGTCGGAGTAGGTGGCGGCGAAGTTGATGTCGTGCACGATCAGGACGACCGTCTTGCCGAGTTCGTCGGCGGCCCGGCGCAATTGGCCCATCATCCGCACGGAGTGCTTCATGTCCAGGTTGTTGAGGGGCTCGTCCAGCAGCACGTACCGGGTGTCCTGGGCCAGCACCATGGCGACGTAGGCGCGCTGGCGCTGGCCGCCGGAGAGCTGGTCGAGGTAGCGGTGCTGGAGGTCGCCGAGGTGGAGGAAGTCGAGCGCCTCCTCGACCTTGGCCACGCACTCGGGGGTGAGCCGGCCGCGGCTGTGCGGGAAGCGGCCGAAGGAGACCAGTTCGCGCACCGTCACCCGGGCGGTGAAGTGGTTCTCCTGCCGCAGGATGGACAGGGTGCGGGCCACCTCGGGCGACTTGGCCCGGTGGATGTCGAGGCCGTCCACGGTGACCGTGCCCGAGGTGGGCTCGGTGAGCCGGCCGATGATGGTCAGCAGGGTGGACTTCCCGGCGCCGTTGGGGCCGACCAGCGAGGTCACGCCGCCCGCGGGGATCTGCCCGGAGACGGGGCCGAGCACGGTGTCGTCGCCGTAGCTCTTGCGGATGTCGGTGAACTCGATCACAGGGTGCCCTTCCTGAGCAGGTGGACGAGGAAGATCGCCCCGCCGAGGAACTCGATGACGACGGTGAGCATGCCGGAGGCGTAGAAGACGTGCTCCATCACGAACTGGCCGCCGGCCAGGGTGATCAGCCCGATGAGGAAGGCCATCGGCAGCACGACCACGTGCCGGTGGGTGCCGGCGAACTGGTAGGCGAGCATCGCGGTGACGAAGCCGAAGAAGGTCATGGGGCCGGCGAGCGCGGTCGACATGGCGATGAGCACCGAGATCAGCAGCAGCATCACCATCAGCTCGCGCTTGTGGGCGATGCCCAGGTTGGTGGCGGCGTCCCGGCCCAGCAGCAGGGTGTCCAGCCGGTAGCGGCGCTGCCAGATCACCACGCCGACGACCAGGCAGACCGCGCCGGCCAGCGGCAGGTGCTCCGCCTCGGCGGCGCTGAGCCGTCCGAACAGCCGCGCCGACAGCACGTCGTACTCGGCGGGGGAGAGCAACCGTTGCAGGAAGTCCGACAGGCTGCGGAAGGCGAGCCCGAGCACCACGCCGACCAGCAGCAGCACGTGGAGGCTGCCGCGGCGCCCGGAGAACAGCCAGCCGAACAGCACCATGGTGAAGCCGACCATCAGCAGGGTCTGGGTGATCAGCTTGGGCGTGCCGTCGGTGGCGGCGAGCACGCTGCCGCCGAAGACGGAGACCAACAGCGTCTGCATCAGGATGTAGACGGAGTCGAAGCCCATGATCGACGGGGTGAGCAGTCGGTTGTGGGTGATGGTCTGGAACACCACCGTCGCCATGGCCTGGGCGAACGCGATCACGACCATGGTGCCGAACATGGTCAGCCGCCGCTCGAAGGCGAACTCGAAGGAGCCTTCGATGAACAGGAAGAGGAAGGCGCCGATGCAGACGGCGGCGATGGCGGCGGCCACCGCGAGCCGGCCGGCCACGGGCAGTCCGCGGCGGCCGCCCTTCGGGCGTCCGGCGGGTGCGGCGTCCGGCGCCGGGGGAGCGGTCGTCACTCGGGTCTCAGACATGGGCCTTCCCTCGCTGGCGCAGGATCATCGCGACGAACACCAGCGCACCGACCGCACCCAGGACCACCGTCGCCGGGATCTCCAGCGGGAAGACGACGAGCCGGCCGACCAGGTCGCAGGCGATCATCAGGGCGACGCTGCTGAGCACCACCCAGGGCAGGTTCTTGCGGACGTCGTCGCCGCGCGCCATGGAGACCAGGTTGGGCACGATCAGCCCGAGGAAGGGGATGAAGCCGACGACGACGGTGGTCACGCCGGTGGCCAGGGCGACCATGGTGAGCCCGACGAAGAGGATGCGCCGGTAGGGCAGTCCGAGGCTGACGGCGGTGTCGCGGCCGAGTCCGGCGATGGTGAAGCGGTCGGCGGCGAGGTACAGGCCGACGACGATGGCCCCCACCACCCACAGCGGTTCGTAGGTGCCGCGCACCACGGAGCTGAACCCGCCCGAGCGCCAGGTGGCGAGCATCTGCAACAGGTTGGTGGAGGAGGCGATGTACAGGGTCACCGCACTGACCAGCGCGCCCAGCATGATGCCCACGATCGGCACGATGACCTGCGACTTGAGCGCGATCCGGCCGAGCACGAACAGGAAGACCAGTGCGCCGACGAAGGCGAAGGCGCTGGCGGCGCCCATCTTCACCAACGGCGGTGCGGCCGGGGCGAGGAGGGTGAGCAGCAGCACGCCGAGGGACGCCCACTCGCTGGTGCCGGTGGTGGTCGGTTCGACGAACCGGTTCTGCACCAGCATCTGCATGATCACGCCGGAGACCGCCATCGCGGCCGCGGCGAGGACCAGGGCGAGCGTGCGGGGCACCCGGGAGATCAGGAACATCCGCCGGGCCTCGGGGTCGGTGAACAGCGCGTGCAGGTCGATGTCGTACCCGCCGACGAACAGCGAGACGGTGACCAGGACGAGCACGCCGAGGGCGGCGAGCGGCAGGGCGAGTCGGCGCATGGGGCTTCCGGGGCGAAGGAGGACGACGCGGCCCCGCCACCGGCGGGGCCGCGTCGACGGTCAGGTGGTCAGCCGGCCGCGGTGAACGCGGTCGCCACCTGGTTGAAGGCGTCGGTGTACGCCTGGGCGCCCTCGGTGACGTAGAAGTCGCTGGCGAGGTAGATGACCTGGTCCTGCTTGCGGAAGGTGGTCTTGTCCCACGCCTCCATGCCGTCCACGATCTTCTTCGCGGCGACGGCCTCGGAGCCGTCCTCGGTGCCCACGGCGGCGTCGCGGTCCAGCATGATCACCCAGTCCGGGTTCAGCTTGGCGACGGTCTCGGGGGCGAGGCCCGAGTCGTTGTGCACGGAGGTGCTGTCCTCGCCCTCGGCGCTGAGCACGTTCTTCAGGTTCAGCGGCTGGGAGAGCCGGCCGATGCGGCTGGCGCCGTTGTCGATCTTGCCGGCGCTGGCGACGGCGAGGAAGACGCTCTCGCCCTTGGTGGCCGCGGCGGCGTCCTTCTCGGCCTTGTCGAGGGCGCCGACGATCTCCTTGGCCTTGGCCTCCTGGCCGAAGATCTTGCCGAGCTCCTGGGTCTGCGTCTTCAGCGCGTTGACGTAGCCGTCCTTGGCCTCGTCGGAGGGGGAGACGTCCACCGTCGTGGCGATCTTGGCCAGCTTGTCGTGGTGGTCGCTGAAGCGGTAGCCGCCGATGATCACGTCCGGCTCGGCGGCGTTGAGGGCCTCGAACTTGGGCTCGCGGTGGGTGCCGATGTCCTTGATGGAGGAGTCGTTCTGCCAGTCCTCGAAGCCCTCCTTGGGCAGCAGCGCCTTGGGCACCGCGACGGGCTTCACGCCGAACGCCTTGAGCGTCGCGAAGGAGGTGTTGTCGAGCGCGGCGACCTTGGCGGGCTTCACGGGGACGTCGAGGTCGCCCTTGGCGGTGGCGACGGTGACGGTCGCCTCGCTCTTGGCCTTGCCCGAGTCCTTCTTCTCTTCGGATTCTCCGCAGGCGCTCAGCACCAACCCCGCGCACAGGACCGAACTGGTCACGAGGGTGGTCTTGCGGAAACGGCTGATGGAACGCACGGCGGGTGACTCCTGGGACGGGTGGAACAGCCGGCCATGCATGGCCATGCGGCTGCGTGAACGTGTAACCATGCTTAGCCTAACCTAAGTATTGGCTGATAATCGCCGCCGGGTGGCGATATGTGTCTGCACCGTGATGAAGGCGCGGGACCGGCCGGTGGGGGGTTCCGGCCGGGGGCGGTGTCAGGAGGTGTGGACGGTGATGGCCCCTCCCGGACAGAGGAGCGCGGCCTCGCGGGCCTCCGCGTGGTGGCGCGGGTGCGGGGCGGGGGTCAGCAGGACGACGACGCCGTCCGTGTCGCGCTGGTCGAACAGCTCCGGGGCGACCAGTACGCACTGGCCGCCGCCAGCCCGCCGCACGAACCGTGCCGCGGCCACTTCGCTGCTTGTGCCGTGCGGTCCGAGCGTGCCCACGGCCAGCACCCCGCCCTCGGTGGGGCGCGGCAGCGTGGGGGTCGCCCGTGCCAGCGGGGGTGACGACGGCCGGGCTGACGTACGCCGCGCAGGTGGTGATCCTGCCGTGACGGTCGGTGGCCCCCAACTCGGCCCGGGCCCAACGACCTTGGTGGAGAGCGGCGTTTTCTCCCCGCCCGCCCATGGTAGTAGTTGCTTGTACCCGGACAACCGAAGGAGAAGGCGTGGGGCTGGACGCGACCGGCGGAATGCTGCCCGAGGAATTCTTCACCCCCGGAAGCTCCTCCTTCATCCAATTCCTGACGGCCCACCGGCCGGACCTCCTGATCACCGAATCCCTGCCACCGGAGGTACGGGTCGCCGACGACGGAATTCCCCACGGCACCACCGTTCTCGCGCTCACCTACCGGGACGGCGTGCTGATAGCCGGTGACCGGCGGGCCACGAGGGGAAACCTCATCGCCCAGCGCGATCTGGAGAAGGTGCATCCCACCGACGACCACACCGCGGTCGCCTTCGCGGGAACCGTCGGGCTCGCCGTGGACATGGTGAAGCTCTATCAGGTGGAGCTGACGCATTTCGAGAAGGTGGAGGGAACCTCCATGACGCTCAATGCGAAGGCGAACCGGCTGGCCGGCATGGTCCGCCAGAACCTCGGCCAGGCGATGCAGGGAATGGTCGTGGTGCCGATGCTCGTCGGCTACGACACCGACGCACCCGACGGTCCCCGGGGCCGGATCTTCAGTTTCGACGTCACCGGGGGCCCGTACGAGAAGCGGGACTTCCACGCCGAGGGCTCCGGCTCCCCTTTCGCCCGGGGCGCGCTGAAGAAGCTCTTCCGAGCGGACATGCCCCGTCGTGAGGCCGCGCTCGCGGCCCTGCACGCGCTCTACGACGCGGCGGACGACGACTCGGCCACCGGCGGCCCCGACCTGGGCCGTCGCATCTTTCCCACCGTCTCCGTCATCACCGGGGACGGGTACGAACGGCTCTCCGAGGCGGAGACCGAGGAACTGAGCCGGGAGATGGTCGAGCAGCGCCACCGCCGGCCGGACGGACCGACCGCCGCGCCGTAGCGCGCGGAGCACCGGGCGCCCGCGGGGCGGGCGCCGCCGGCCTCGTCAAGGCTGCCGCCCTCGCCCTGCGCAACGGAGTCCTCCCGGCCACGCTGCGCCACAACGAACCCAACCCCCGGATCCCCTTCGCCGAGGCGCAGCTGCGGGTCCAGGACCACACCACCGCCTGGCCCCGCCGGACGGGCGCCCGCCGCGCGGGAGTCAGTGCCTTCGGGTCCGGCGGGACCAACTGCCATGTGGTGGCAGAGGAGTTCGCCCACCCGTACGCCCCCTCCTGCTGCTGAGCGCGGACTCCGCCGAAGAACTCGCCGTCCGGGCCGCCGCCGTGCGCGCCGAGGTGGAGGAGGCGCGGAGACGGACCTACCGGCCGGGGAGCCCTCCGGGGCGCTGCCGCTCGTCCCGCTTCCGCTGCGACGGGACCTCGCGAAGTTCGACCTGGAGATCACGGTGGCCGACGTCTCGGACGCCGTGGTCGGCCAGGTCCAGTACAAGCCATCCTTGGTGGAAAGGGAGACTGTGACGACCTTGCTGGAGCGCTTCCGCTCCTCGCTCCTGCTGGTTCGGCCCGGGCGCCGCTACCGGCGGCCCGCGCCGTGGGCGTCACCGCGTTCCCCGCACGGCCGCCACACGTCCGAACCGGCCGCCGCGCGGGTCGCGCGAGGGCCGGCCGGTCGTCTCCGGGGTGCCGTCAGACGCGGACCCGGGAGCCCGACGCCCCCGTTCCGGCGGCGCGGGAGCCCCCGGGGGTGCCCTCGTCGACGAGGGAGCGGACCCGCTCCCCGGCCTCCGCGGCGCGCCGGACGGCGGCGGACCGTGCGGGGACCGCGGCGTCCTCCTCCCGGTCCGGGAGGGCCGCCCGGGCTCCGGGGGCCGTTCGCTCCGCAGCCGGTGCGGGGGCGGCGGGGGGACCGTCCGCGGTCAGCGGGCCGTGCGAGTATCCGACGGGGAGCCCCGTGGCGAGCGTCAGCACACCGGTCACCGCCAGGCGCCGCCACCGTCGGAAGCGGCGGGGCGGGCCGGGGCGCCGCAGGGACGGGGGGCGGGGAACGAAGGGCAACGAAGCCTCTCTCTCCATCCGGGGCCGGCGGGGTGGGACGCTCCCCTCGGCACGGGCGGCCCGCGGGTCCACGTCGAGTCGAGTCCACCACCGGCCCCGCCGCCCCACCAGGCAGGATGACCGGCACGATTGCGGTGCGCGATACTTCTGCCGGACCACCACGCCCGAGCCGGGCACACAGCGGGGGGAGTTCGGGGACATGAGCCGCCCGACCACCGGGGACTTCGGGCAGCGCCTGCGCGAACTGAGGGCGCGCGCCGGCCTCAGCCAGGAACGACTCGCCCACCAGGCGGGGCTGAGCGTGCGCGCCCTCGCCGACCTGGAACGCGGCCGCACCACGGGGCCGCAGCGCCGGACCATCGAACTGCTCACCCGCGCACTGGGGTTGGGCGCCGACGAGGCCGCCGACCTGGAAGCCGCCGCTGCCGCCGGACGACCCCGCTCCGCCCCCGGGCCCGCCACGACCGGGCCGCTGCTCGCCCTGCCCAGGGACACCCACGACTTCACCGCCCGCGGCCACCACCTGACGGATCTGCGGGCCCTGGCCACCGCCGCCGACCCCGCGTATCCGCCCGTCGCCGTCGTCGCGGGCCAACCCGGCCTCGGCAAGACCGCGTTCGCCACCCGCGCGGCGCACCTCCTCGCCCCCCTCTTCCCCGACGGGCGGCTCTGGCTCGACCTGCGCGGCATGGACGCGGAACCCGTCCGCCCGGGCGACGCCCTGGCCCGGCTGCTGCGCGCCCTCGGGGTCGCCGACCGTTCCCAGCCCGGCGAACCGGAGGAACGGGCCGCGCTGTTCCGCTCGCTCGCCGCGGGCCGGCGCCTGCTCGTGGTCCTGGACAACGCCGTCGACGAGCAACAGGTGCGCCCCCTGCTCCCCGGTTCCGGAACCTGCTTCACCGTCGTCACCAGCCGCAACTGCCTCAGCGGCCTCGAAGGGGTGCACCGCGTCGACCTGCCGCTGCTGCGCCGGGAGGAGGCGGTGGAACTCCTGACCCGCATCCTCGGCCCCGAACGCGTCGAACGGGAGGCGCAGGCCGCCCGGGACCTCGCCGACCTGTGCGGGCACCTGCCGCTGGCCCTCCGCATCGCCGGCCAGCGGCTGGCCGCCCGGCCCCACGAGTCCCTCACCAAGCTCGCCGACCGACTCCGTCGTCAGGAACGCAGACTCGACACCCTCCGCGCCGGCGACCTGCAAGTCCGGGCCGTCTTCGCCCTCTCCTACCACCAACTCGACCCGGTCGCCCGCCTGCTGCTGCGGCGCTGCGCGCTCGCCGCCGGCCCCGACGTCAGCCCCGCGACCGCCGCCCTCCTCGCCGGAGTCCCGCTCGACGACGCGGAACTCCACCTGGAGGCGCTCGCCGACCGCGGACTGCTCCAGACCGCGCCCACGGCCGAGCGGTACCGTTTCCACGACCTCCTGAAGCTGTTCGCCGCCGAACGGACCGCGGCCGAGGACGACCCGGCCACCCGGGACGCCGCGCTGGACCGGACCGCCCGTTGGACGCTGGCCCGGGCCACCGCCGCGGCCCTCCACTTCGACGCCGAACGGCACGCCACCGGAGACCCCGACCCCGCCACCGCCCCGGTCGGCCGCGAGGAGGCCCGCGCGTGGCTGGAAGCGGAACGGGCCCAGTGGCTCGCCGCCCTGCAACGCGCCCGCACCACCGGCGACCACCGGCAGGTCCTCGACGCCGCCGAGGCCATGCACTGGTTCTCCGACCTGACCAAGCACTGGCACCAGTGGGTCGAGGTCTTCGGCCGTGCCGTCGACGCGGCCCGCGCCCTGGAGAGCCGCCAGGAGGAGGCGACCCACCTCAACTACCTCGCCTGGGCCCACAACACCTGTACCCACGACGCCCGTGCCGCCCTCGACACCGCCCGCTCCGCGCTCGCCGTGGCCCGTGAGTGCGACGACCTCTACCAGACGGGCTGGGCCCTCGTGTACGGCGCCTCCGCCCTGCGCCGCATGGACCGCAACGGCGAGGCCGTGACCTGGCTCCGCGAATCCGTCGACTGCCTCCGCCGCGACCCCTCGTCCCGGGGCCGCCTCGCCGAACTGACGGCCCTCAACGCCCTCGGCATCACCCTGCGCGAACGCGGCCGGGCCGACCAGGCCCTGGACATCCACCGGCGCGGCGTGGACATCTGCACCCGGGGCATCCCGGGACAGGACCCGCACCTCCTCGCCCTCTACCGGGGCGTCACCCTCCAGCACGTCGGCAACGACTACGCCGCCCTCGACCGCTGGCCCGAGGCCGAAGCCCCGCTGCGCCAGTGCCTGGACATCTTCGAGGAAGCGGACATGCCGGCCTGGAGCGGGCCCGCCGGGCTCGACCTCGGGCGGGTGCTGCGCCGCCTCGACCGCGGCGAGGAGGCCCGGGCCGTGCTGACCTCCGCCCTGCACATCCTCAGCGCGCACCACCACCCCCGGCAGGCCGAAGCCGCCGCCGAGCTGGACGCCTTCGACAGCACCCCCCGCTGACGCCCCCCCCGCCCCGTCCGTGCGGATCCCGTCCACCGCTGCCGGGTCACTGTGGCGAAGTGCGCTTTTGCCGACCCGTGGTGACGGGGAGCCTTGGCGGGGGAATGCGGTGCGGGTGGCCGGCGGCATAGCCTCGGGCCGTGTGCGACGCGCCCCGGGGACACACGTCGCGCCGCACGCACGGCAGCCCCACCCGTCCCGAACGGAAGGACTTCCATGAGCACGGGCACCCTGCTCGCCATCAGCGATCTGCACGTCGTCTACCAGGAGAACCGCGAACTGACCGAGGCGCTACGACCACGGTCCGACGAGGACTGGCTGATCGTCGCCGGCGACATCGGTGAGAAGTACGCCGACATCGCCTGGACGATCGAGCTGCTGAGCCGCCGGTTCGCCAAGGTCATCTGGGCCCCGGGGAACCACGAACTGTGGACGCACCCGTCCGACCCGGTCCAACTCCGCGGCCAGGCCCGCTACGACCGCCTGGTGGAACTGTGCCGGGAACACGGCGTGCTCACCCCCGAGTGCACCTACCCGGTGTGGCACGGCGAGACCGGGCCCGTCACCATCGCCCCCCTGTTCCTGCTGTACGACTACTCGTTCCTCGCCCCCGGGGCCACCACCCCCGAGGAGTCGCTGCGCATCGCCCACGAGACCGGCGTGGTCTGCTCCGACGAGGTGTTCCTCCACCCCGACCCCCACCCGGACCGGGCCAGTTGGTGCCGGGCCCGGGTGGAGCTGACCCGGCGCCGTCTGGAGGCCGTGCCGGCCGACCACTCGACCGTGCTGGTCAACCACTACCCGCTGGTGCGCGACCCCACCCGGGTGCTGCACTACCCCGAGTTCGCCCAGTGGTGCGGCACCACCCTGACCGCAGACTGGCACCGGCGGTACCGTGCGGTGGAGATGGTCTACGGGCACCTGCACATCCCCCGGGTGACCTGGCACGACGGGGTGCGGTTCACCGAGGTCTCGGTCGGCTACCCGCGGGAGTGGCGCGGCCGGGCCCACCCCCCCGGCCTGCGGCAGATCCTCCCCGCCCCCGCCCCTGCGGAGGCCCGCCGGTGATCGGGGAACTGCTGCCGCCGTCCGTCGCCACCGCCTGGCGTACCGACGACACCGAGCCGGTCACCCTGTTCCCCGAGGAGGAGGCCTTCATCGCCCGGGCGGTCGACAAGCGCAGACGGGAGTTCTCCACCGTACGGCTGTGCGCCCGGGACGCCCTGTCCCGGCTCGGCCTGCCGGGAACGCCCCTGGTGCCGGGCCGGCGCGGTGCGCCGGCCTGGCCCGAAGGCGTGGTCGGGACCATGACCCACTGCGCCGGGTACCGGGCCGCCGCCCTGGCCCGGGCCACCGAGGTGGTGTCCCTCGGGGTGGACGCCGAACCCGTCGGTCCGCTCCCCGACGGGGTGCTCGACGTGGTGTCGCTGCCCGAGGAGCGCCACCACCTCGCCGGACTCGACGCGTCCCACCCCGAAGTGCCCTGGGACCGGGTGCTGTTCAGCGCCAAGGAGAGCGTGTTCAAGACCTGGTACCCGCTGACCCGCAAGGAACTCGACTTCACCGAGGCCGAGGTGCGGTTCGCGCCGGAGTCGGGCACCTTCACCGCCCGCCTGCTGGTTGCGGGCCCCGTGGTGGGGGAGCGGCGACTGGAGGAGTTCACGGGCCGTTGGCTGGTGCGCGGGGGACTGGTGCTCACCGGGATCGTCGTGCTGCGGGACGGGGCGTGACGCCGTGGGGCGGGCCGCGCACGCGACCCGCCCCGCCTCCCCGGCCCCGCTGCCGCACGGGCTCCGCGGGCGCGAGCGTCGGACTCACCCGTCCGGGGCCGCCGGGTCGGGGGTGACGGGCGGCGGCGTCCAACGGTCCAGCCGCCGGGCGGCGGAGGTGACGCCGTACTCGCCCTTCAACTGCTCCGGGATGGCGTACTGCATCACCCGCCCGCGGGTCAGCGAACTCAGCTCGAAGACCGTGGTGTGGTGACCGAGGCGGTCCAGTGCCCAGGTGGCCAGGGGGGAGCGGTCCTCCAGCGTCTCCAGGACGCCCAGCAGGGCGGGCGCGGACCGCACCGCCGTGTCCCACACCGGCGAACGCGGCACCTCCAGCCAGTCCGCCACGGTCTCCCCGACCAGGAAGCGGACCATCGCCGGGACGACCGGGTCGAACAGGGTGCCGGGCACCACCTCCTCGTACAGGTCGATGAGTTGACGGGTGAGCTTCGCCCCCTCCGGTGACGGACCCATGTGACGACTCATGTAGAGGTCGGAGAAGAGCCGCGCCCGGTGCAGGTCCCCGGGCATGTGCGCCAGGTCGATCCCGAGCATCGCCCCGACCACCCGCCAGGCGTAGAAGTAGGCGTCCGCGCCCTCGTTGGACAGGTGGACACCGAGCCGGTGGAGCGCGTCCAGCACCTGGATGGAGAACATCATCTGCCCGCCGATCATGTCCTCCTGGCAGATCGGCACCCCCGCCCGGGCCACGTCCCAGCGGTTCCCCCGACTCAGGTGGTACCGGATCGACGCGTGCAGCAGACGGACCTTCTGCGCGGCCGGAATGAAGCGGCTCCCCGCTTCGAAGGCGTCCGGCTGCATCAGGTAGACGGTGAACTGGCCGGTCTCCGCCATCCGCCGCGAGGGGTAGTCCAGGGAGTGCGTCGCGCTCAGCAGCTTCGCCACGCGCGGCACCGCGTAGCAGCTCGGCATCGCCGCGAAGGACAACGCCGTCGACACGTGGACGTTGTTGTCGATGAAGAACAGCCGGGCCCGCTCCATCTCCCCCCAGTCGACCCAGGACGGCGGCATCGCCGTCGCCTCCAGGTAGTCCCGGGCCACTGCGGGCAGACCGTCCGGAAGGTCCTGCCCCGCGGTGGTGAACCAGCGCATCAACGTGTTGAAGGCGCCCGTCTCGCCGCGGGCGAACAACTCCTCGACCGTGGCGTCCGCCAGTTCGTCCCCCACCGACCGCAACGCGTCCAGCGAGGCTTCGGTGTACGCGGGGGCGGCGTCCGCCGCGGCCCCCCGGTCTTCACGGGTGCTGTCCATGCGTCGTCTCCCCGGACGGTCGGCGGCCCGGACGGGCCGGATGCGGTGCGCGGTGACGCGCGGTCGTGGCGGGTCGGCACCCCTCAGGACGCCCGGGCCAGGCAGTGGCCCGCCAACGCGTCCAGGGCCTCGGCGCAGTGCGGTGCCAGCAACCCGGTGCGCCGGGCGGCGGCCACCGCCTCGGCCGCCGTCGCGGCCCGCGCCGAGATCAACGCCTCGACCCCGCGCCGCGCCCCGGTCCGCTCGGCGATCTCGCGGTACCGGGCCAACTCGTCCGGCCCCAGGGCCCCGCCACCGGCCAGCAGGACCCCGAGCTCCCGTCGCTCCGCGTCCGTCGCCCCGCGCCGCATCAAGGTCGACAGCACCGTCGGCTTCGCTCCGCGCAGGTCGTCGAGATTGGACTTCCCGGTGGTCCCGGGGCACCCGAAGACGCCCAGCAGGTCGTCCCGCAACTGGAACGCCTCGCCCAGCGGCAGCCCGTAGCGGCTGAACGCCGACACCAGCTCCGGCGGCGCCCCGCCGAGCACGCCCCCGAGGTGCAGCGGATGCTCCACGGTGTACTTCGCGGTCTTGTAGCGCACGATCTGCAAGGACCGCGCGCAGTCGTCCCCGTCACCGGCGCGGACCGGGTCGCCGTCCGCGCCGGTGCGCAACACCTCCAGGCACTCCCCGGCCACCAACTCGCGGGCCAACGTCGCCCACAGGGGGCGGGCCCGCCCCAGATAGGCGCCCGGCAGTCCGCACGCGCCGAACAGTTGGGCGGACCAGGCGATCAGCAGATCACCCGCCAGGAGCGCCAGCGCCCGTCCGGCGGCGGCCCGGCCGGTGCGCCGGGCACGGACCCCGGCGCGCGGGGCCAGGGCCCGGTGCGCGGTGGGCAGCCCGTGCCGCACCGCACTGCGGTCGATCAGGTCGTCGTGGACGACGGCCGCCGCATGCACCAACTCCACGGCAGCGGCGGCCCGTACGATCCCGTCGCCGTCCGGTCGCCCGGCCGCCCGCCAACCCCAGTAGCAGAACGCGGCCCGCAGCCGTTTGCCCCGGCCCACGATCGCCCGGAGCTGCTCCCCGAGGGGTTCGAGTTCCGGGTCCACCGCCACCAGCAGGGCCGTCTCGTGCCGGGCGAACTCCTCCAGGGCGGCGTCGACCCGGACCTTGAGCGCCCCCAGGTCGGACGTCGGGGAACCCGGTCCGTGGCGCCCGGCCGTCGTCGGGTCCGTCGCGGTGGTGGCGCCCGCCGTCACCGGGGCCGCCGTTCGGATCCGTCCGCCGTCCGCCCGGCGCCGTCTCCAGCCGGGCTTCGGTCGAGCCGCCCCTCGCGCTCCAGTCGGGTGCGGGCCCGTTGGGCCAGGAGCTCCAGGTGCGGGGGAGCGGACACCGCGCGCACCGGATCGAAGCCGCTGGTGCGACCCCGTGCCACCAGGTCCCGCCGCAGGTCCTGTGCCAAGGTCCCCAGATCGGAGCGGGTCAACAAGGACCTGACCTGCCGTACGGTCTCCTCGGCCCGTTCCAGTACCAGGTCCACCGCGCCGGCCACCAACAGGACCGCCTCGTCGGCCCGGCGCGCTCGTCGGTCGGCCGCGTCCGCCCGCTCCGTTCCGCCCGTCCCCGTTGTGGCCCTGCCGTCCTGCGTCATCGCTCAACACCCTCGCGTCGTACGGGTCCGCACGCCGCTGCCGCCCCGCCGTGCCCTCCGGTTCCGGGATGCCCACCGGTGGGACGATCACGCCGGCAGTCCTCCGATCGGATGACGGTGCGAGGGACGTCCGCTGGTGGAGCGCGTCCTCTGCTAAGAAGTCATCTCATGGGGGTATGTCTGCGGTAGCAGATAAGGGGGCGTCGGCCACGGCGTGATCGGATGGGAGGCATGCCCTTCGCCGGCGGATCAGGGCCTGACTGTCGTGGAGGTGGGCGCCGGAGATTCCGATGGAGATGGGCAGACCGGTCCGTTCGGTGATCAGATGGATCTTCCACCTGTACTTGCCCCGGTCAATAGGATTCGGACCCGTCAGGTCCGCCTTTTCATCGCCCGCATGTTCACCGAGTCGATCGTGCACCGTGACCAGTCCAGCTCGCCCCGGGAGTCGAGCTCGTCCGGGAGATGGCGGTGAGCCGTAGCCCCGGACGGCCCCAACGTGGCAGCAGGCAGTTGCTGCCACGTGCACCCGGAGGTCGCCAGGAACACGATCGCGGCCAGCACCTCACGGTCACCATGCCGACGCCGACCACCACCCCGGGGCCGCGAAGGCGCCCCCGGCACCACCCGCTGGAACAGCTCCCACAACTCATCCGGCACCGACCGCTCAACGATCCTCGCCACAACCCCACAACTACCGAGCCAACTCAGATGAACTCTCAGGGGAGTCGCAGGTTCGAATCCTGCCGGGGGCACCACGCAACAACAGGTACGAGGGCCTTCCTGTCCGCCGGACAGGAAGGCCCTCGTACGCGTTGACTCACGTCAGACGACATCCTCGACGGGCTGGCCGGGCTCGCATTCAAGCGGCGTGCGGGGTGAAGGTGACACGGGAGTCACCCTCGTCGATGGCCAGGTTCAGGGTGCCGTCCAATGCCTTGGCCAGGCGCCGCAGCAGCGGGAGAGTGGGTACGGTGTCGCCGCCCTCCATCCGCGACACCTGAGGCTGCGTCATCCCGGCCCGCTCGGCCAATTCGGTCTGGGACAGTCCGAGCTCGATCCGACGGTCGTAGACCGCCTGCCCGAGATCGCCGGCCAGCCGCGCATCGACGTACTCCTGGTCGTACTCCACCGCCTCGCCCGCAAGCTGCCGAGCCCGGCGCGTCCTCCACGTGCTGTGATTCATCAACTCTCCTTGCGTCGATCGTAGGCGTGCTCGGCCCGGTCGTGCTCGGCCTCACAGATCTTCTGGGCCTGATGCGCCCTCTCGACTTCCGCCGCCTCGCGCATCCTCGTCTTGCGGAACACCGTCAAGAGAACGATCCGCTGCCCGGAGGCAAGCCAGTACGGGATGCGCACGGCCTCGCCGTCCAGCTCGAAGCGCAGCTCGCGCAGCTTGCCGCCCAGGTGGCGCGAGTACGGCTCGCCAAGTGTCGTCGGCTCATCCAGGAGACGGTCCGTCTTGTCCTCCACTCGCCGGTAGAGACGGAACGGAAGCAACTCCAGCCAATCCCGCACCTCGGGCTCGATCTCGATCTCCCACCGCTCCGTCATGCAATCAACGGTATATACCTTCAATTGCATAGCGCAAGCCTTGGCGAACCCCCTGCCTACCGCAAGAGGTCGCCCCGACAGTCGGCACGGAACGTGTTCAGCACACATGAGGCCGGGAAATCCCGCGAACATGCGAGAACTATTGAGCAGCGTCTCCCCAGGTCAGGCGCCCTGCAGGTGGCATCTATGCAGGTCAAGGCCCTGCCCAGATAAATCTCCTAAGAAGTCATCTGTCGCCCGAGCCGCTGTGGGCTCTCGACGCCCTTGCGGGCGAGACGGTGTCGGATACCTCGGGTGGAGAGCCATCGCCGCAGCTAGCGGTAGTCATAGTCCTTGTCCACTGGAACAGCTCCCACAACTCATCCGGCACCGACCGCTCAACGATCGTCGCCACAACCCACAACCTACCGAGCCAACTGAGATGAACTCTCGGGGGAGCCGCTCCCCCCGCCCCCGCGCAGGGCGGCCAGCCGCTCCCGCACCGCGTCGGCCTCCGGGTCCCACAGCTCCTCGAACATCGTGGCGGCCCGCTCCCAGACCTCCTCGGCCCTGGTGGAACGCCCGGTGACCACCAGGGTGTCGCCCAGCCTCACCAGGGTCTCGGCCTCGTGGTAGCGGTCGGCCGAGGACCGGAACAGGTCGACGGCCTCCTCGTAGCAGGCGACGGCCCGGTCGTAGCGGGCCAGGTGGTGGTGGGCGAATCCCAGACTGTCCAGGGTGGCGGCCTGACCGTTGCGGTCACCGGCCTGCCGCTGCCGGTCCAGCGCGCGGGTGCAGTGGTCGATCGCGGCCCGGTAGTCGCCCTCCGCCGCGTGGAGCCACCCCATCGCGTTGAGGGTGCGGGCCTCGCCGTCCCGGTTGCCGCTGAGCCCGTACAGGCGCAGTGCCTCGCGTCCGTGGGCCAGGGCCTCCGACAACCGGCCTCCCATGTAGCAGAGTTCGACGTAGTTGTGCAGCGTCTGGGCCCGCCCGGTGGTCTCGCCCAACCGCTCGTACAGTTCCAGGGCCCGCCGCAGCGACTGCTCGGCGGTGTCGAGGGAACCGAGCCGGGCGTCGGCCCGGGCGAGCAGCCGACGGGCCATGGCCTCGCCCACCCGGTCCTCGGACCGCTCGGCGGCGGCCAGCGCCGTCTGCTGGACCGTGCGCTGGTCCTGCCACAGCCCGAGCGGAGCCAGGTAGGCGGTGAGCGCCCAGGCGAGCTGCCAGCTGTACGTTTCGAAGCCGCACGCCGCGGCCTGCGTCACCGTCCGCAGCAGCACCCGGCGCTCGGCCGCGAACCACGCGAGGGCGGTGTCGGCGTCCCGGGCGCGGTCGCCGTCGTTCGACGGCAGCGCGGGAACGGGCACGACGGCCGGCCACTGCGGCTGCACCAGCACGGCCGCGGCGTGCGCGCGGTGCAGACAGTGGTCGTAGAACCGTTCCCGGGCCCGGAGCACCTCGGGGGGTGGTTCCTCGGCCCGGACCAGGGCCGCCGCGTAGGTGCGCAGCAGGTCGTGGAAGACGTAGCGGCCGGGGAGGTGCTCGGTGAGCAGGTGCAGCCGGGTCAGCTCCCGCAGGAGGGGTCTGACGGAGCGCGTCGGGGCGCCGGCCAGCGCGGCTGCCGCGGCCAGGGTCAGATCGGGTCCCGGGTGCAGCCCGAGCAGCCGGAACAGCCGGGCCGCCGCTTCGGAGAGGGCCAGATAGGACCAGGCCAGCACCCGCTGCGCGTCACTGTCCTCCAGCACGTCCAACAGGGCTTCGGTGGGGCGGAGTTCCGCGGCGAAGGCGTGCAGGGGGAACGCGGGGTGGTCGGCCACCCGGGCGGCCACGACGGCGAGCGCGAGGGGCAGCCGCCCGGTCAGGGCCACGATGTCCGCGGCGGCGTCCGGTTCGGCCGCCACCCGTGGGCCCAGCCGGCGGGCCAGCATGAGGGCCGACTCCTCGGTGCTCAGCACTTCGAGGGTCAGTGCGCGTGCCCCCTCGGAGGCCACCAGCCCCTGGAGCCGGTTGCGGCTGGTGACGACCACCACGCTCTCCCCGGCGCCGGGCAGCAGCGGCCGCACGTGGGCGGAGTCCCGGGCGTTGTCCAACACCACCAGCATCCGGCGGGTGGCCAGCAGGCTGCGGTACAGGCCCGCCCTGGCCTGCGCTCCGGACGGCACCCGGGCCTGCGGCACGCCCAGGGCCTGGACGAAGCCCTGGAGGGCGTCGGCTGCGGACACCGCTCCGCTCTCGTCGAACCCCCTGAGGTCCACGTGGAGTTGCCCGTCCGGGAACCGGTCGGCGACCCGATGGGCCCAGTGCAGGGCGAGGGTCGTCTTGCCGACGCCGGCCATCCCCGAGACGGCGGTGATCACGACGCCCGGGGCCTGGCCGTCGACGCGGTCCAGGCCGGCGTCGAGCGCGGCCAGGGCGTCCTTCCGGCCGACGAAGTCGGCGGTGGCGAGCGGGAGTTGTCGGGGCCTGGGCGGTTGCGGCGGGGAGTCCGGGCCGGCCGTGGTCGCCCGCTGCCGCAGGACGTCCTCGTGGACCCGGGCGAGTTCGGGTCCGGGCTCCAGGCCGGTCTCCCGGACCAGTGCGTCGCGCACCGTGCGGTACGCCTCCAGCGCTCCTCGTACGTCGCCCACCCGGTGCAGGCCGAGCATCAGATGGGCCCAGGCCCGTTGCCGCAGCGGATGGAGCGCCACCAGCCTGCGCATCCGCAGCACCGCCTGGGAGGGGTCCCCCTCCGCGAGGAGCGCCTGGGCGTGCTCCTCCTCGGTGTGGCACCGGCTCTCCTCCAGGCCCCTGGCCCAGGCGGCCAGGACGTCCGGCAGCACGAGTCCTTCCAGGACCCGGCCGCGCCACATCGCGAGCGCCCGGGCCAACTCCTCGCGGGCCAGCGCGGAATCGCCGGCGGCCAGGGCGCGCCGGCCGCGGTGGGCGGCCTCGTCGAAGCGTTCCACGTCCGTGCCCCCCGGGGGGACCCGGAGCAGATAGCCGCCCCGGGTGGTCGGCATCCCCTCCCAGGGCCCGTCCCCGCCCAGGGCGCCGCGCAACCCCCCTGCGTAGGTGCGCAGGTTGGCGGCGGCGGACGCCGGGGGGTCATCGCCCCACAGCGCGGTCACCAGGACGCCGGTCGGCACCGTTTCCGAGGGGCGGCTGAGCAGGGTGGCCAGCAGCAGGCGCTGTTTGATCGAGCCGAGGGCGAGGCGTCGTCCGTCGAGGGTGACCTCCAGGGGTCCGAGGAGAGCGAAGTGCACCGTCACCAACCAGGTCGCGAGAGCGGGGCCACGACGGGGGCCGTACGACGCCGAGTTGTGCCCCTGTCGTGCGCGCATTGTGCGCAGGTCAGCCTAACCTTCCGGCTGTTGTGGACAACCTCTCGGCAAGGAGTACGTGATGCGCAAGTTCCGCATGGCCGCGCAGGCCGCGGTGACCGCGGTGGGCCTCGTCGGTTCGCTGGCCGTTTCGGCGTCGCCCGCGGCGGCGGCCACCACCGCCCCGTCCTGCGTCAGTCGGATGGTCACCGCGACCACCGACGGCTTCGACGTCCTGCTCACCAACAACTGCTCCGGCACCCGTTCGGTGAAGGTCGTGGTCTCCCTGGCCCCCGACAGCCCCTGTTACCGGCTGGCACGCGGTGCGAGCACGCTGTACATCTACTCCGGGATCCTCGGGAACTACGACCGCACGGTCAACTGCTGACGGCCGGCCGGCCCGTCGGTCGCCGGGGTGCCTGACGGCTCCGAAGGGCCTCCCGGGGCCCGTCCGCGCGACCGCTGTCAGCGGCACGGCGGGCGGGGAGAGGCGGTCGGGACGTGGGCGCAGGCGGTACGGGACGGACGGCGGACGGCGGCGGGCGGGCGGTGACGGCGCTGCTGACCGCGGCGATGGCGCTGTCCATGCTGCAACTGTTCCTGTTGGGCGCGCTGGGGCCCCGGCTGGTCGAGGAACTCGACCTTTCCGTGGCGGTGTTGGGGTTCACCACGACACTGGGCTTCGGGGTGGCCGCGCTGCTGTCGCCGACGAGCGGTCGGCTGGTGGACCGGATCGGGCCGCGCCGGGCCTTGGTGGCCTCCGCGCTGGTCACCGCCGTCGCCCTGGCGCTGATCGCGATGGCACCGGGGGCGGGGCTGCTGCTGGGTGCCGTGGCGCTCGGCGGGCTGCCGCAGGCCCTGGCCAACCCGGCCACCAACAAGGCCGTCCTCGCGCTCGTCGCCCCCGCCCGGCGGGCGGGCGTCACCGGGATCAAGCAGTCGGGCGTTCAACTCGGCGCGTTCGCGGCCGGATTGCCCTTGGCCGTGCTGGCCTCGTCGGTGGGGTGGCGGGGCGCGGTGTGGACGGCCGCGGCGGTGGCCGTCCTGGTGGCCGGCTGGGCCGCCCGGACCCTCCCGCCCGACCCTCCGCCGCCCGCTGCTGCCGGGGGTCCGGGGCGCCCGCGCGGACACGTGGCGCACCTCGCGGTCTTCTCCGTCTTCCTGGGGTGCGGGATCGCCTCGGTCAACACCTACGTGACGCTCTTCGGCGACCACCGCCTGCACCTGGGGCCGACGGCCGCCGCGACGCTGGTCGCCGTCCTCGGGGTGGCGGGGGTCGCGGGGCGGGTGGGTTGGTCGAGGGCCGCGCGGCCCGGGCGGGCGCCCTGGCTGCCGGGGGGCCTGGCGGTGGGGGCGGTCGCCGCGGCCCTGTTGCTCGTGGCGTCGGTGCGGGTCGAGTGGCTGGTGTGGCCGGCCGTGGTCGCGGTGGGGGTGTTCGCCGTCTCCGGCAATGCGGTGTCCATGGTGCTGGTGGTGCAGCGGGCGGTGCCGGGGCGGGCCGGACAGGACTCGGCGTGGGTGGCCGCGGGCTTCTTCGCCGGCTTCGCGCTCGGCCCGCCGCTCGTGGGCGCGCTGGCCGAACGGGGCCGTTACGGGGCCGGTTGGGCGGTGGTGGCGGTGGAGTTCGCGGTGGCCGCCGCGGTGGCGTACGCCTGGGCGGTGCGCGACCGGCGCACCGCGCGGACGTCCGGGTGAGCGCCGCGGGGCGGGCCGACCGGGCGCTGACGGCGGTCCTGGAGCGGGTGGCCGGCACCCGGGCGGAGGTGGGCGAGCGGTTCCCGCTGTACGCCGACCCGGAGACCGGGCGGTGGACGACGACCCGTCGCGGCTCGTGGACCGGGGGCTTCTGGGCCGGGCTGCTGTGGCTGCGGGCCCGGTGGACGGGGGCTGCGGAGGACCGGGCGGCGGCCTCGGCCGCCGTGCACCGGCTCGCCCCCTGGGTGTCCGCCGACACGGCGACCCGTGGTCTCGTCCTCTGGTACGGCACCGCCCTGGCCGGGGCGGACCCAGGGGCGGCGGCGCTGCGCGAACGGGCGGCGCGGGCCTGCCTGGAGGCGTGGGACCCGGTGCTCGGGACCGTGCCCTGGGGCGCGGCCCTGGGCGGGGAGCGGGCACTGGCGCGGGTCGACGGGGTCCCCGGCACGGTTCCCCTGCTGGCTGCTGCGGGTCCGGCCGGCAGCCGGGCGGCGGGGGCGCATCTCCACCGTCACCTCGACCTCTGTCTCGGCGATGCGGGGGCACCCCTGGTGCCGGCCTGGCGGCACACCGCCGCCGGATGGCGCCCGGAGGGCGCACCGGCGCCGGGCTGGAGCCGGGGCCGGGCCTGGCTGTTGCTGGCGGTCGCCGATGCCCTCGCCCGTCCGGAGGCCGAGCGGTGGCGGCCCGAGGTGCTGGCCTCGGCGGCGGACCGGTTGACGGCCGGGCCCGGGCCGCTCGTGCCGCCGGCGGACGAGGGGCGGGCCGCGGGCCCGCTGGACACCTCCGCCGCGGCGATCACCGCGGTGGCGCTGCTCAAGCTGGCCCGGCTGCCGGGGCCCGGTGCGCGGCGGCACGGGCGGCGGGCCGGCGCCGTCCTGGACCGGTTGGTGTCCGTTCACCTGAGCGGGGCGGCCGGCGGCCGGCCGGCCGGGATGCTGCTGGACGGCTGCTACGACCTGGAGCGCGGTACTGCGGTGCGGCACGAACTGGTGTGGGGCGACTTCTTCCTGGCGCTCGGGCTGGCGGTCCGGGCGGGACTGGTCGACCCAGGGGAGGCGTAGCCCCTATTTCGTCACCTTGACGAGAATGACCGGAACCCTTTAGCGTCGAGGGGACGAAAAGGGGTCCCCATGGCCGACATCACCAGGCGCCTCGGCTGGCGCCACCTGCGCTCCGCTCCCACCACGCACATCCGTCACCACCGGAGCGGGCGCCTGGTCCACGACGGACCCGGACTCGGCTTCTGGTACCGGCCGCTCACCGCGGCGCTCTCCGAGATCCCCGTCGACGACCGGGAGGAGTCCATGGCCTTCCACGCCCGCACCGCCGACTTCCAGGACGTCACCGTGCAGGCGACCGTCACCTACCGGATCGGCGACCCCGCCCTCGCCGCCGAACGGCTCGACTTCTCCATCGACCCCGACACCGGCGTCTGGCGCGGCGCGCCCCTGGAACAACTCTCCACCCTGCTCTCCGAAACGGCCCAACAGCACGCGCTCGCCGTGCTGGCCCGCACCCCCCTCGCCGACGCCCTCACGGACGGCGTGGCCGCGGTGCGGGACCGGGTGACCGCCGGCCTGGGCGCCGAACCCCGGCTCGCCGCCACCGGACTGCACGTGGTCGGCGTGCGGGTGGTCGCCGTCCGCCCCGAACCCGAAGTCGAACGCGCCCTGCGCACCCCCACCCGCGAACGCGTCCAGCAGGAAGCCGACCGGGCCACCTACGAACGCCGCGCGGTCGCCGTCGAACGCGAACGCGCCATCGCCGAGAACGAGTTGGCCAGCAAGATCGAACTCGCCCGACAGGAGGAACGCCTGGTCGAACAGCGCGGCGCCAACGCCCGCCGGGAGGCCGAGGAACGGGCCGCCGCCGACGCGATCCGCGCCGAGGCCGAGGCCGCCCGCACCGTCCGACTGGCCAAGGCGCAGGCCGAAGCGGCCCGGGAGGCCGGCGAGGCCCGGGCCCGGGCGGAGGCCGCCTGGCTCAAGGTGCACGCCGAGACGGACCCCACGACCCTGCACGCCCTCACCGCGGCCCGACTCGCCGAGAACCTGCCGCGCATCGACCACCTGACCGTCTCCCCGGACGTGCTCACCGGCCTGCTGGAACGCCTGGGCCGCCCGCCCGCGGACCCGCGCCCCGCACCCGCCCCGGGCAGCGCGGAATGAGCCTGGCCCCACGGGCCGTCCTGGTCCACCGCACCACCGAGTACGAGGAACTGCTCGCCCGGCACGGCACCCCCGGACAGGCCGCCTTCTTCCTCACCTCGCGCGGCCGCGACCTCGAACCGGTCGCCGCCCGCCACGCCCGGGCCCGCCGCACCCTCGCCGCGGTCGAGGCGGCCGTCCCCCTCCACTGGCGCCGGGCCCGGGTCGAACGCGGCGACCTCGACCGGTTCCTCTTCGGCCCGGAGGACGTCGTGGTGGTGGTCGGCGCGGACGGACTCGTCGCCAACACCGCCAAGTACCTCGGCGGACAGCCCGTGGTGGGCGTGGACCCCGAACCGGGACGCGGACTCGGCGTCCTGGTGCGCCACCGCCCCGCCGACACGGCGAAGCTGCTCGCCGCGGCCGTCCGCCCCGGCGCCGCCTTCGACGAACTGACCATGGTGGAGGCGGTCGCCGACGACACCCAGCGCATCCGCGCCCTCAACGAGGTCTACCTGGGCGCCCCGGGCCACCAGACCGCCCGCTACCGACTGGCCACCGGCACCCGCCCCGAGCGCCCCGCGCACGAGGAGGCCCAGGCGTCCTCCGGGGTCCTCGTCGGCACCGGCACCGGAGCCACCGGCTGGCTGCGCTCCCTGTGGCGGGAACGCTCCGGCCCGCCCGCCCTGCCCGCCCCCGCCGACCCCCGACTCCTCTGGTTCGTCCGCGAGGCGTGGCCCTCGCCCACCACCGGCACCACCCTCGTCCAGGGCGCCCTCACCACCGGAGAACACCTGCACCTGGTGGTCGAGTCGGACCGGCTCGTCGCCTTCGGCGACGGGGTCGAGAGCGACGCCCTCGAACTGACCTGGGGCCAGACGGTCCGGGTGGGCCTGGCGGACCTGCGGTTGCGGCTCCTCGTCTAGCACGACGGCACGACCGGAGAGTGATGCGCCCCGGTGCGCGTCGGGATTCGTCCCCGTAGCACTTGAGAGCTACGCCGAAGGATCACTCTCGGGCGGGACGCCCGTGACCAGGGCCGATCCGTAGCTTCGGTGGTCGACAGACGACCTGCCACTGGCCGGAGGGGCCCGCCATGACCATCCGCACCCGCAGGGGACGCCTGCGGCGCCTCGTGCTCGTCGCCTTCGTCACGGCCTCGGTGGCCGTGCCCATCTCGGGTGCGGCCCGTCCCGTGGACGTGCCGGCACCGACGCCCACCGTCCGTGGACGGTTGCACGCGGCCACCCCGCACGAACTCGCCGAGCGGTACGCCGGGACCCGCACCGACATCGAGGCGGCGGCAGGCGTGGCGGACGACCGTGGTGACCGCAGGAGGGCGGACGCGCTGCGCACCCTGGCCTCACCCACGCGACAGTTCCTCGCCTTCGACGGCAGGGACGGGGGCCGCAGCGTCGAGATCGTCGGCGATCTCGCCCGCGCCGACCGGCTCGCCGTCCTGGTCCCCGGCGCGGGCACCAGCGTCGACAGCTACCGGCGACTGAGGGCGGGCGCCGTCGCGCTACGGCGACAGCTCGGCGACCGGGCCGCGGTCGTCGCCTGGCTCGGGTACCGCACCCCGGTGACCGCGAGCCTGGCCGCCGCCACGGCCGGGCGCGCCGAGGAGGCCGCTCCCGCACTCCGGTCCTTCACCCGCGAGTTGCACCGGTTGAAGCCCGCTGCCCGCACCTCCCTGCTGTGCCACTCCTACGGCAGCGTCGTCTGCGCCCGCGCCGCGTCCGGGCTGGAGGCCGCGGACCTCGTGCTCTACGGCAGTCCGGGGACGGGCTACGAGGACGTGGCCGCGCTGGGCACCGACGCCACCGTCTGGGCGGGCCGGAGCTCCGACGACTGGACCGGGGGCATCCCGCACATCCGGCTGTGGACGCCCTTCGGCCCGATCGGATTCGGCACCGACCCCGTCTCGCCCGAGTTCGGGGCCAGGTTCTTCGCGACGGGCGACGGGGACCACAGTGACTACCTGCGGCCGGGTTCCCCGGCCCTGCGGAACATGGCCCGGATCGTCACCGGCGAGCGGGTGTGCGAACGGCCCACCGGGGTGCCGGCATGCGCGAACTGATCAGGCGCATCGACTCCGCCACCCCTCCCGACCGGGACCGCGCCGTCGACGCGCTCCGCGCCCTGGCCATGCTCGGGGTCGTGCTCGGCCACTGGCTGGTGACCGCGCTGGTGACCGACAGCGGCGTTCTGCGCGGCGACAGCCCCCTCGCGCACCTGCCAGGGTTCACACCGGTCTCCTGGGCCTTCCAGACACTGGCCGTCTTCTTCCTGGTGGGCGGCGAGGTCGGTGCGAAGAGCCACGCTGCGGCCCAGGGCAGAGGACTCCGCTACCGGCAGTGGCTCGGCGCCCGTCTGGTACGACTGCTCCGCCCGGCCGCCGTGCTGCTGGCCGTGTGGGCGGCGGCGGTCCTCATGATGCTCGCCTCCGGGGTCGACGTGACGACCCTGCACACCCTGGGCAAGCGGGTGCTCTCCCCGCTCTGGTTCCTGCTCGTCCTCGCCGCCCTGACCGCCGCGACCCCCCTGGTGGCCAGGCTGCACCCCGGCTGGCCGCTCGGGATCGTCCTGCTCGTCGACCTCAACAGGTTCGCCCTGGAAGGACCCGACTGGCTCGACCCGGTCAACGTGGCGGCCGGCTGGCTGGTTCCGTACTGCCTCGGCGCGGCCCGGGACCGCGGCCGGCTGCACGGCCGCGCAACCGGCTGGACGCTGCTGTGCGGCGGCGCCGTCGCCACCGCCGGGCTCGTCCGGTGGGGCGGGTACCCCGCCTCGATGGTCGGCGTGCCCGGAGAGGAGGTCTCCAACCTCGACCCGCCGACCCTCGCGGCGGTCGCCTTCGGGCTCGCCCAGTGCGGCGCCGCCCTGCTGCTGCTCGGCCCGCTGCGGAGGGTGTTCGCCCGGCCCGCCCTCTGGACGCCGGTGGCCCTGGTCAATATTTCCGCTATGTCCATCTTCCTGTGGCACCAGACCTCGATGATGGCGATCACCGCCCTCGGGCTACTCACCGGCCGGCCGCTGCCCGGACTGCACACCGTGCCCGACTCCCCGGACTGGGTGCTCGCCCGGCTGGCCTGGCTGCCCGCGTTCGCCGTGGCGCTCCTCGTCTGCTGCGCCGCCTTCCACAGGTACGAGCGCGGGGGCGGCGGGGCCCGCGTGGCGTGCCGGGGCAGTCCTGCTCCGTCCGAGCCCGTTCACCACGACGTCTAGGGTGGCCCTCATGACCGAACTGCACGTGGGCGGCCGGTTCGTGGCGGCCGGACGGGCCCTGCGCAGGGACCTCTGGGCGGCCGAGACAGACGGCCCCCGCACCGACCTGCCGCGCTGGCTGTCGGTATTCGTCAACCTGGGGCTGGTGGTGACCGGGGCGGCCCTGCTCGTCTCGGGGTGGAACCGCTACTTCGTCACCTACCAGTTGGGAGTTCCCGGCATCCTCATCGCGCTGTGCCAAGCCGTGGTGCCGGCCCTCGCGCTACACCGTCCGATCCCGGCCTGGTGGATGTCCACACTGATGCAACTCGCGCTGTCAGCAGCCTGGTTCATGCCCGGAGAAGTCGCCTTCACCCCCGGTGAGATCGTCCTCACCCCCGGCGGGGCCGACTTCCACCACGAGGGTCCCCGTTGGACGGGCGTCGAACTCGCCCTCCAGGCGTGGGCGCTGTTCTTCGTGGCCCTGCGCAACCGGCCCCGCATCGCGGCCGAGACGCTGGTGATCAGCGTCGTGGCGGGCCTGCTCGCCGTCTTCGTCTGGGGCTTCGCGGGCCATGCGGTCTTCAAGGTGGCCGTGCTGTCCATCGCCGCCCTGGTCGGTTCCGCCCTCCACAGTCGCAACGTGGCGCGCAGCAGGCTCGTCGTCCAGGAGGAGCGCACCGCGGAGGAACGGGCCCGGCGGACCGTCCTGGAGGAGCGCACCCGGATCGCCCGCGAACTGCACGACGTGGTCGCCCACCACATGTCGGTGATCTCCATCCAGGCACAGGCCGCACCGCACCTCGTCGAGCAGCCGTCGGCCGAGCTGAAGGAGACGCTGGAGAGCATCCGACGGAGCGCCAAGGACGCGCTCACCGAACTGCGCCAGGTGCTCGGGGTGCTGCGTTCCGAGGGCACCGGGTCCGAAGGCGAACGGCATGCCCCGCAGCCCGACCTCGACCGGCTGAACGAACTCGTCGCCACCGTTCGCGGCGCCGGGCTCGACGTCACCCTGAGCACCAGTGGGGAACGGGTCCCGCTGGCGCAGGGCGTGGAACTGTCGGCGTTCCGCATCGTCCAGGAGGCGTTGAGCAACGCGATGCGCCACGCCCCCGGTGCGGGGGTCGACGTGGACATCCGGTACCACCGGCGCCAGGTGACGGTGCGGGTCACCAACACCGCGCCGACCCGGCCGGCGCCGTGTTCGCCGGGCGCCGGACACGGGCTGCTGGGGATGCGGGAACGGGCCGCGATGCTCGGGGGCACCGTCGCCTTCGGCACCACGGCCGACGGGGGGTACGAAGTGACCGCGGTGCTTCCCGGCGACGTCCCGGCCGCCCCCGAGGAGAGCACGGAGAGCACCGCATGAAGACCGTCCGCGCGCTGATAGCCGACGATCAGACCATGGTCCGTCAAGGCTTCACGGTGCTGCTCAACGCCGAACCGGGCATCGAGGTCGTCGGCCAGGCCGCCGACGGCGCGGAGGCCGTCGCCAAGGTCGACGAACTGGCCCCGGACGTCGTCCTGATGGACATCCGGATGCCCGGCCTCGGAGGGATAGAGGCCACCCGCCGCATCACCTCCTCGGCGACCACGACCGCCCGGGTGCTCGTGCTGACCACCTTCGACCTGGACGAGTACGTGTACCAGGCGCTGCGTGCGGGCGCCTCCGGCTTCCTGCTGAAGGACGCGACGGCGGCGGAACTCGCCCACGCCGTCCGGGTGGTGGCGGCCGGCGAGGCGCTCCTCGCGCCGAACGTGACGCGACGCCTGATCGCCGAGTTCTCCCGGCTGAGCGCGGAACCCCGCTCGCTGCCCCGGGCGCGCACCGGGAACCTGACGGAGCGCGAGACCCAGGTCCTGTCGCTGATCGCGCGGGGTCTGTCCAACGCGGAGATCGCCGCGCACCTGGTGGTGGCGGACGAGACCGTCAAGACCCACGTCAGCCGGATCCTGCTCAAGCAGAACCTGCGCGACCGGACCCAGGCGGCGATCTACGCCTACGAGTCCGGGCTCGTACGCCCGGGCGGCGCCTGAGCTCCCCCCACCGGGCCGGGGACCGCCGGCGCCCCCTCGTACCCGCGCAGCACCCGGCGCGCCACCGAGGTGACGTGCAGCTCGTCGGGGCCGTCGAGCACCCGGGCCGCCCGCCCGGTGCGCAGCAACGCGGGCAGGGCCGTGTCCGGCCCCAACCCGGCCGCCCCGTACACCTGCACCGCCGCATCGGCCACCCGGTGCAGGGTCCGCGCCGCCGCCACCTTCGCCAAGCCGACCTCGGTGCGCGCGTCCCGACCGGCCTCGACCAGCGCCACCGCCTCGTACACCAACGGCCGGGTCGTCCGCAGCGCCAACAGCGACTCGAACACGTGCTGCTGGACGAGTTGGTGATCGGCCAGCCGGCCCCGGGAACCCGTGCGGGACACCGCCCGCTGGCACAACAGGTCGAAGGCGCGTCGGGCCTGCCCCAGCCAGCGCAGACAGCGCAGGGTCCGCCCGAGCTGGAGCCGCTCCCCGGCGACCTCCAGACCCCGCCCCGGCTCCCCGACCAGGTGGTCGGCCGGCACCACGACCCCGTCCAGGGCGATCTCGCCCTGACCCGCGGCGCCCAGCACCCCCAGCTCCCGCACCACCCGGAAGCCGGGCGAGCCGGTGGGCACCAGCAGCAGCGACAGCCCGTCCCGGTCGCCGGGAGCCCCGTGGGTGCGGGCGAGCACCGTCACCAGGTCGGCGCCTACCACCCCGGACACGAACCACTTGCGCCCGCTCACCCGCCACCCCCCGTCCGCCTGCCGTACGGCACGGGTCGCGGTGCCGTACGGATCGGTGCCCGGCACGTCCGGCTCCGTCATCGCGTACGCGGCGTGCACCTCCCCGGCCACCAGAGGCCCCAGGTACCGTTCGCGGACCGCGCGCGGAGTGTGCCGGCCCAGCATCCGCACGTCCAGCAGGGTGGCGGAACCCAGGGCCGCCGGACCGTGGTCACTGGCGCCCTCCGCCTCCGCCAGCTCCGCGTACGCGCCGAACGACAGCCCGCCGCCCCCCAGTTCCGCCGGCAACGGCAAGGCCCACAGCCCCGCCTCCCGCGCCGCGCCGCGCAGCCGGGCCAACGCCTCGGCCGCGGCCGGACCGCCGGCGTCCAGCAGCGGCTCCTGCGGCACCACCCGCCCGCGCACGAAGCGCTCGACCTCCCCCCGCAACCGCTCCGCCCCCGACTCCTCCGGATCGCCCGTGCGTGTCATCTCTCTCCTCCGCCCCCGGGAACTCGGGGGAACACCCGTCCGACTGCCTCTCGGTGGAACGGGTCGGGCGCGAGCCCCTTCCGGTTCCCCGCGGGCGACGTTTCCCACGGCGTCCCCGCGCGACCGACCACGGTCCCGGCCCCGGCCGGGTCCGGAGAGGAGTTCCCGATGACGCCACGCGTCGCCACCCCGGCGGCCCGCCCCCTGGACGCGCTCCGCTTCACGACCGGTGGGCCCCCGCAGCTCACCGCCCTCGTCACCGACCACCTGCGCCTGCTCGGCGCCCGCCCCGAGCCCGTCCCCGCGCCCCCCGGGGCCGAGGGCCGCGTGCACCTCTCCGGCGACGGAGCGACGCCCGTGGACGCCCGCATCCGGTGGGCGCCGCCGGGCGGCGAACTCGTCGACGAGGCCACCGTGCAGGCCGCCACCGGAGTGATGGCCGTGCACGGCCGTCGCCATGGCACCCCGCGCGGCCTCGCCGTCGACTGGGTGTCCACCGCCACCGGCGTCCTCACCGTGCAGGGGCTGCTGGCGGCGCTCCTCGCCCGGGCCCGGGGCGGCACCGTCGAACGGGTCACCACCCGCGCCGACCACGCCGCACTGCTCACCGTCTCCCAGTACCTCGCCGCCGCCGGCGCCACCGAAGCAGAAGCCGTCGAACCGGCGCCCGGCGGCCCCCCGTTCACCTCCGCGGACGGCGTCCGCTTCGAACTGGAGACCCTCGACCCCGGCGACTGGGCCGCTTTCTGGCGGGCCCTGGACGCCCCCGCCGACGCGATCCGCACCGGCTGGCTCCCCTTCCAGTTCCGCTACGCCACCGGCTGCGCCCCCTTCCCGTCCGCCCTGCACCGCACCACCCGGGCCCACGGCTTCGCCGCGGTCCGGCGGGCCGCCGCCACCACCGGCGTCGACGTGTGCCGGCTGCACACCCTCGCCGAACGCGCCGCGGAGCACGACGGCGCCGCCCCCTGGGCCCTCACCCCGCTGGACGCCGGACGGCCGCACCCCCTCGCCCCGCCCGCCCCCGCCGCGGCACCGGAGCGGCCACTGGCCGGGCTGACCGTGCTGGAGGCCGGCCGCCGCATCCAGGCCCCGCTGGCCGCACACCTGTTGGGCCTGCTGGGCGCGGACGTCGTCCGCATCGAGCCACCGGGCGGCGACCCGCTGCGCGGCATGCCCCCCACCTGCGCGGGAACCTCGGCCCGCTGGCTCGCCCTCAACCGCGGAAAGCGGGCCGTCCGGATCGACATCAAGGACCCCGCCGACCGGGCGCGCCTGCGCGAACTGGCCGCCGGTGCCGATGTGTTCCTCCACAACTGGGCACCCGGCAAGGCCGCCCAGCTCGGCCTGGACGCGCCCGACCTCGCCCGGGTCAACCCGGCCCTGGTGTACGCCTACACCGGCGGCTGGGCGGACCGCCTCGCCGACGCCCCGATGGGCACCGACTTCATGGTCCAGGCCCGCACCGGGGTCGGCGAGGCGGCCCGCCCCGCGGACGAACCCCCGGCGCCCAGCCTGCTGACCCTGCTGGACGTCCTCGGGGGACTCCTCGGCGCCGAAGCCGTCCTCGCCGGCCTCCTGCTGCGGGAACGCTCCGGGCACGGGGTGCGCGTGGACTCCTCCCTCCTCGGCGCCGCCGACACCCTGACCGCCCCCGCCCTGCGCCGGGCCGCCGCCGGCGAGGCCCCCCGCAGCCCCGCGGGCTTCCGCCGTCCCCTGCGCACCGCGGACGGCTGGGTGGCCCCCGCCGACGCGGGCGCCGCCGCCGCGGCCCGCCACGACCTGGGCCGGCTCACCACCGAGGCGGCCCTGGCCCGCCTGCACGCCCACGGCCTGGGCGCGACCCGGGTCACCACCGACCTCACCGACCCGGCCCACGACCCCCGCCTGCCCGGCGCGATCAGCCGGGACGCCCACGGCGCCCCCACCGTCGTCGCACCCTGGAGCTTCGCATGAACCTCGACCTGACCGACCTGCTGCCCGCCGCCCTCCGCCGCTCCTGGGCGGCCGACGGCTCCACCCCCGACCTCGACCTGTACGGCCTCTACCGGGCCCGGACGATCGCCGACCCCCACCGCACGGCCGTCATCGACGCCAAGGGACCGCTCTGCTACACCGCACTGGACCGCAGGGCCCGCGCGCTGGCCGCCGGACTCAGACACCTCGGGGTCGCCCCGGGCGAGGTGGTCGGCGTCCAACTCCCCGCCCGGCGCAGCGCGGTCGTCGTCGACCTGGCGCTGGCCGCGCTCGGTGCGGTGGCCCTGCCCTTCCCGGTGGGCCGGGGCGGCCGTGAGGCCGAGTCCCTGCTGCGCCGCTCCCGCGCCGTCGCCGTCATCGCGACGACCCAGCACCGGGGCGCCCGGCACGCCGAGGAACTGCGGGACCTCGCGCCCCGGCTGCCGGAGTTGCGCCAGGTCATCGCCGAGGGCGCGCGGACGGCACCCGAGGGCACGCTGGCGCTGTCGCAGCTGATGCGCACCGACGCCACCGACTTCGTCCCCCACCGCTCCGACCCGGACGCCGCGGCCCGCATCCTGGTCTCCTCCGGTTCCGAGGCCGAACCCAAGATGGTCGCCTACTCCGCCAACGCCCTCGCCGGCGGGCGCGGCAACTTCCTCGCCTCCCTCATCCCGGACGGCACCCCGCCGCGCTGCCTCTTCCTGGTCCCGCTGGCCTCCGCCTTCGGCTCCAACGCCACCGCCGTCACCCTGGCCCGGCACGGCGGCACCCTGGTCCTGCTGGACCACTTCACCCCCGCCGCGGCCCTCGCGGCGATCCGTGACCACCGGCCGACCCATGTGCTCGGCGTGCCCACCGCGGTACGGATGATGCTCGACCACCTCGCCGGCGAACCGGCCGAGCCGGCCGGGACGGGCGGGGACGGGCACCGGCTGCCGCCGCCCACGGCGCTGGTGCTCGGCGGCGCCCCCCTGGACGGGGCCACCGCCACCGCCGCGGCCGAGGCGTTCGGCTGTCCGGTCGTCAACCTGTACGGCTCCGCGGACGGCGTCAACTGTCACACCGGTCTGGAGCACCGCACCCCGCCCACCGCCGGCACCGGGGTGGTCGCGGGCCGTCCCGACCCGCGGGTGGCCGACATCCGGATCGTCGATCCGCAGACCCACGAGCCGCTGCCCGTCGGCCGGACCGGGGAGATCGTGGCCCGCGGACCGATGACCCCGCTCCGCTACGTCGGAGCGCCCGAACTCGACGCCCGCTACCGCACCGCCGAGGGCTGGGTGCGCACCGGTGACCTCGGCTTCCTGGACGAGGAGGGCCTGCTGCACCTCGTCGGGCGGCTCAAGGACGTCGTCATCCGCGGTGGCGCCAACATCAGCCCCGCCGAGGTGGAACGCGAGCTGCACGGCCACCCGCAGGTGCGCGACCTGGTGTGCGTGGGCGTCCCCGACCCCCTGATGGGGGAGCGGCTCGCGGTGTGCGTGGTCCCCGCGCCCGGCCCGTCGCCCACCCTCGACTCGCTCGGCCGGCACCTCGCCGGGCGGGGCGTCGGCCGGCCCAAGCACCCCGAGCGGCTGCTGCTGGTCGACGAACTGCCCCTGACCCCCGCCGGGAAGGTCGACCGCGCGGCCCTGCGCGCCCTCCTGGCGTCCGGCACGTCGGCGGACGAGCAGCCGGACCCGGCGTCCGCCTGACGGCACCGCCCCCGGTCGCGGAGGCGCGGCCGGGGGCGGGACGGGGCGGGTCAGGAGGCGGTCATGGCCTCGCTCAGGGCGGTCGCAGCGTCCTCGTACACCGCCAGCAGGTCGAGGTCCCGGTCGGGGTAGTTGACGACGTCCACCTGCCGGGCGTCCGTGCCGGGCAGCACCTCGCCGGTGGTCATGTGCGCGTTGTCGAGGACGAGGGCCGGCTCGTGGGCCGACAGCCGCGAGAGCTGCTCGGGCGTCACCGCCTCGGGCCCGAAGGCGCCGACGGTACGGGCTCCCGCGAGCTTCGCCGCCCAGGTGGTGAACACCTGGCTGACCACCTTCGGCCGCTTCCCGTCCGGCCAGTCGGCCTTGAGCTCCTTCTCCAGCCGCGCGTAGTGGGCGTCGAACCGCTTCCGCCAGTCGGCGGCGGCGTCCTCGGTGCCGAAGAGCGCGGCCAGCCGCGTCACCTCGGCCCGCACCTTCGCGGCGTCGTTGTCCAGGCCGACCTCGACCAGCTCGGCCTGCGACCCGGCCGCGTCCTTGATCTGCTCCGCGTACGGCTCGAAGGGCGCGTACAGCACGAAGTCCGCCGCCGCCACGGTCGTCAGGTCAGAGGGCTTGGGCTCGTAGTCGGGCGCGTGCCCCGTCGACGGGGGGACGAGCACCTTGACGTCCTTGGCCCCCGCAGCCCGGGCGAAGGCGCCCTCCCAGGTGGTGGTGGCCACCACCGTCACCGTTCCCGGATCGCCTTCGCCCGCGGTCTCCTCCCGGCCGCATCCGCCGAGCGCGAGGGCGGCCGTGCTCAGTGCGAGGAGTGCGGTGAGCGCGCGACGGGCCCGCCGGGGGCGGGGGACTGCGGGGACTGCGGGGGGACGGACGCCGATGCGCGCCATGAGCGGGTGCTCCGTTCGGGGAGGAGGTGGACGGCGAGGACGACGGCCCCCGCGGTCAGGACGAGGACCGGGCCGGGCGGCCAGTCCAGCCAGAGGGCCACGAGGAACCCCGTGGCGTTGACGGCGACGCCGATGCCCACCGCCCAGCACACGATGGAGCGCAGCGAGGTGCCCAGTCGACGGGCGGCCAGCGCGGGCAGCAGGGTCAGCGCGTCGACCAGCAGGGCGCCGGTGAGCGTGATCGCCCCGGCGACGGACACCGCCACCAGCATCAGCAGCGCCAGGGTCAGCGCCCCCACGGGGACGCCGGAGCACTGCGCCAGCTCGCGGTCGTGCAGCAGCAGCGCCAGGTCGCGCCGGCGCCACCAGAACAGGGCGGGCACCACCACCGCGAGCGCCCCCAGCACGACCAGGTCGACCGTGCCCACCGAGAGGATCGACCCCCACAACAGGGCGAAGGCGCCAGAGGCGTTGACCCCGGAGACGGCGAGCAGCAGCAGGGCCGCCGCGATCGCCAGGCTCATCAGCAGCCCCATCGCCCCGGACAGCCCGCTCGGGGTGCGGGCGAGCGGGGCCACCCCGGCCCCGGACAGGGCGCAGGCGACCAGGGCGCAGCCCATCGGGTCCAGTCCGGTGGCGAGGCCCACGGCGATGCCCAGCAGGGCGACGTGCATCATCGCGAACCGCACCGGCATGATGTCGAGCCCGACGATGACCACGCCGATCACCGGCAGGCCCACCGCCGCCAACAGCAGGGCGAATCCGGCCCGTTGCACGGGAACGAGCTGGAGCAGGGCGCCCACGTCGGCCGCGAGGTTCACCGCACCTCCCGCAGCTGTCCGGCCGCCATCTCCAGCACCCGGTCGCAGCGGGCCGCGAGGGAGCGGTCGTGGGTGACCACGACCAGGGTCACCGGCAGGGTGGTGAGCACCTCGGCGGCGTCCTCCTGGCCGGCGAAGTCGAGGGCGGCGGTGGGCTCGTCGGCGAGCAGCACCCGGGCGCCCGCCGCGACGCATCCGATGGCGCGGGCCAGGTACATCCGCTGCAACTGGCCGCCGGACAGGGTGTGCAGGGGCCGTCCGGTCAGCGATCCGACCCCGAGCCGGCGGGCGCCCTCCGCGGCCTCGGCGGGCGCTTCGCTGCTCGCGAGGAGTTCCTCGCCGAGCAGGGGGAAGCGGCCGGCGGCGGGCTTCTGCGGGATCCAGGCACAACTGCGGCGTCGCCAGGCCCAGTCGGAGGCGGTCTGTGCGTCCCGGCCGCCCACGGTGACGCTGCCGGTCGTCTGACGGTGCAGTCCGAGCACGGCCCGCAGCAGGGTCGTCTTGCCCGATCCGTTGGTTCCGGTCAGTGCGACCCGTTCGCCCGCCCCGATCTCCAGATCGACGTCCGTCACCACGGCCACGCGCCCGTGGCGGCACGTCACCTTCCGCATCCGTAGTTCGAGTCCCCGCACCGACCGTCCTTCCGCTCGCCCCCGGTCCGGGCGGCCGGGGCGCAGACCGCATCTCCAGGGGAAGTGGTCGGGCGGCGGGTCGGGTTGGTTCCCGGGTGCTTCGCGGCGGCTCCGGTGCGTTCCCGGGAGGGGCCGGCCGGCGGTGTGCTCAGTGGCCGGTGTGCGGGGCGGGGTGTCCGGGCGGGTGCTCCGCGCCGGGGTCGGTGCCCTCGACGGGGGAGGGGCGGTCGGTCCCGGTGCGGGCGGGGTGGACCGAGGGGCCCACCGGGTCCACGGCGGAGCCGATCGCCCGGCCGGCGGAGAACACCGCACCGAGCAGCAGCAGGAAGGCCAGGACCGTGCGGTACGGGGCCCGGCGCGGGGCGTCCGAGGGACGGGGCTCTGGCATCGCCGCTCCTGGAGGGGGAAGGGAAAGGGGGCAGCCGCGTCGCACGAGCGGAGGGCGGTGGCGCGGGGCGGCCCGTCCATGGTGGCACCGCCGCGGTGGTGGTGAGGGGGGCCGTCCGTCCCTCGTCGATGTGAGGAATGTCGCCCACTGGGCAGGGGAACTCATCGGAGCCGTCCCGCGACCTGATGGCGGGAGCCGTTGCGGTCGGGACCGTCCGCCCCGCTCGGTACCGGCTCCCCGGGCGGTGGTGACACGGCGTGCACCCGACGGTGGACCGCCCCGTGAAGTTCCCTCATGGGGCACACTTTTCCGGCCGACTTGTCCTCACGTTTTCGGCCATCAGTGGTCTGTACCCCTGACGTCGTCGGGGTGTCCGGATGCCGGACGACTTCCGATGAGGGGAATGTGTCCCTCCGGTTCTTTCCGGGCGAACTGGCCGAATGGTGTCGCTCTCCGCCGCGGGCGCCCCGAATCCTTCGCGGATTCTTCACCACGGCGATCATCCCGATGGCGGTCCCGGGTGCCGGCGAGGGGTGCCGGAAGGTGGCCGGACGCGGCAGCCCGTCCGTATATGACGCTCTGTCATGTTGCGTCGAACGCTTCGGATATGGAGAAATGGAGCGCCTCTCTTGCTTGGCGGAAAGGGGTGTTGGAGGCACGTGTGAGTCGACGCCTGTGCGCGTCGCTGACGCCCCGTCATATCCCTTTAGGGAGGGGCGAATCGCCCGGTGCGACAGTGACCGGTCCGGCACGGAAAGTGGTGTGCGGGACATGTTGGCACTTGCGTACGGGATGTGCCTCGCTGATACAGTGTGTGATCTTCACAGTGGGCTGACGGTGCATCAGAAGCACCAAGGGGGAGTCAGCCGAACGGGCCCCGTCCCGGAGAAACGTTCTCCGGCCCGGACGGCGCACCCCGTGACCTCGGGTCACGGCTGCGCCCCGGCTGGAGGAAAGCGACCGTTTCCACCGGAATGCCACTCGAAGAGAGTCTCATGACGTCATTTGTGCAGGACCCTTTCTTCTGGGTCCTGATCGCCGTGGTAGTGGCCGCCTCGGGCGGAGTGCTGCGCGCACGGCAAACCAACATCGGTCTGCGGAGACGCAACGCGAACCTCGCCGCGGAGAACGAGGCGCTGCTCCACCAGCGCAACGAACTCGGCGCGGCGCACAGCGGCCTGCGCAACCAACACATCAACGAACTCGCGGAGGTCCGCAAGGACGCGGAGGAGGAGACCAAAGCGGTGCTGAAGGCGGCGATGCGCACCCTTCAGAGCCTCGCCGACGAGCAGCAGATCGTCATCGACAAGGTCCAGAAGAAGTACGGCGACGACGGGTCGATGCTCGCCGACCTCATGGCCATCGACCACACCAACAACCAGTTCGGCCGCCGGGCCCAGGGCATCGCCGTCCTGTGCGGCGGTTGGCTCGGACGGCGCGAGACGGTCGCCTCCGTCTACGACGTCGCCCGCAGCGCCCAGGGCCGCATCCGCCAGTTCGACCGCGTCCAGATCCACGCCCAGGCCAACTTCTCCGTGGTCAGCAAGGTGGTCGAACCAGTGGCGGTGGTCCTCGCCGAACTGCTCGCCAACGCCACCAACTACTCCGCCCCCGGCACCCCCGTCGAGATCAACATCCAGGCCGTGCCCAAGGGCGTGTGCCTCATCGTCGACGACGCCGGCCTCGGCATGGGGCAGGAGGAGAAGGACCGGGCGTCCGCCCTGCTCTCCCCGCGGGAACCCATCCACATCTCCGGCCTCGGCAACCCGCCCCAGTTCGGCTTCGCCGTCTCCGGCATGCTGGCCGCCCGCTACGGGTTCAAGGTCTCCGTCGACTCCGTCTCCCCCTACGGGGGCGTCCGGGCCGTGATCCTGCTCCCGGACGAACTCCTCACCAGCGACGTGCCGGCCACCGTCACGGACGCCGACCTCACCGGCCAGAGCAGCGTTCCCGTCATCCGCCAACACCGGTCGACGGGTGAGGGCAGGGCCGCACAGCCCACCCCGCTCTTCGCCGCCGTTCCCAGCGCCGAACCCGGTTCCACCGTCCGCGGCACCACCGCGGGCGGCCTGCCCAAGCGCCGCCGCCAACGCCCCGTCGCCGTGGTGCCGGAACCGGTCGAAGCCCCCGAACCGCCGCGGAGCCAGGAAGAGACGGCCTCCCTGCTGGGCGCGTTCCAGCGCGGCACCCGATCCGGACGCGACATGACGACCACGGAAGGACCCGACCACCAGTGAACCCCGATCTGTCGTGGGTGCTCAACGACGTGCTCCAGGTGCGCGGGGCACGGCACGCGATCCTCGTCTCGGCCGACGGCCTCCTGCTGGAGCACTCCAGCGCCATCGGACGCGACGACGCCGAGACCGTCGCCGCCGCCATGAGTTCGATGCAATCGCTGAGCCGGGCCGTCGCGCCGTTCATCGGCAGCCGCACCACCGGCCGCTGGCGTCAGACGCTGCTGGAGTACGAGGACGGCTGGATCTTCCTCATCGCCGCCGGCAGCGGCGCCTACCTCGCCGCCGCGACCTCCTCCGACGTGGACATGGAGGCCATGTCCTTCCGGATGCAGCAGCAGGTCGGCGCCCTCGGCAAGGCCATGACCTCGCCGCCGCGCCAGAACGCCGGCAGCGACATATGACCGCGCCCGGCGAAGAACAGTCGGTCACCAGCGGGTTCATCCGCTCCTACGTGATCACCGGCGGGCGCAACCTGCCCGCCGCGGACCACCTGTCCCTGGTGACCCTCGTGACGATCGCCCCCGACCGCACGCCCCCCGCCCGCCCCAGCCCCGAGGTCAGCGCCATCTGGGGCCTGTGCGCGGGCGGTTACCTCTCGGTGGCCGAGGTCGCCGGACGACTCGCCCTCCCCGTCGGCGTGGTCAGGCTGCTGCTGACCGACCTGTCGGAGCAGGGACACTTAATCTGCCGCGCGGCACCCCCCGCCGCCAAGCTCGTCGACCGGAAGATCCTCGAAGAGGTGCTGCATGGGCTCCAACGCCGGTTCGGCTGACACCGTCTACCTACCGGAAGCGGTCCTCACGACCGCGAAGATCCTCGTCGTCGGCCACTTCGCCGTGGGCAAGACGACCTTCATCGGCACCCTGTCGGAGATCACTCCGCTGCGGACCGAGGAGAAGATGACACAGGCGTCGACCCACGTCGACGACCTGCGCGGGGTCACGGGCAAGGAGACCACCACCGTCGCCCTGGACTTCGGGCGACTCACCCTGAGCGACGAACTCGTGCTGTACCTCTTCGGCACGCCCGGCCAACAGCGGTTCATGCAGCTGTGGGAGGACATGGCCAGGGGCGCGCTCGGAGCACTGCTCCTGGTCGACCCCCAACGGCTCAACGAGTCGTTCCCCGTCATCGACCTGATCGAGAAGTACGGCCTTGAGTACGCCATCGCGGTCAACAGCTTCGAACAGGCAGACCAGCACGCCGAGGAGGAACTGCGCGAAGCGCTCGACCTCCTGCCGCACACCCCGGTCGTGTTCTGTGACGCACGCGACCAGACGTCGTCGGCCCAGGCGCTGATCACGCTCGTCAAGCACCTGCTCGCGCGCGTGAACTGAACCACCCCCTCAGTCACCCACCTCCCGGGGCCCCACCGGGCCCCGGGATCATCCCGAGGACTTACGCATGGACGCACAGACCGGGTCCGCCCCGCTCCCTCCCCCCGGGTGCCCGATGCACCAGCAGCCGCCGACCCAGCTGTACGGCCCCGACTTCGCCGCCGACCCCTACGCGACCTACGACCGACTCCGCGCCCACGGTCCCACGGCCCCCGTCGAACTGGCCCCCGGCGTCGAGGCCACCCTGGTCACCCAGCACGAAGCGGCCCTGCGCGTGCTCCAGAACCCGGCGCTCTTCGTCCGCGACTCCCGACGGTGGAAGGCCCTCAACGAGGGGCGCGTGTCCTTCGACAGCCCCGTGCTGCCGATGATGTACTACCGCCCCAACTGCCTCTTCTCCGACGGCGCCGAGCACCTGCGCTTCCGCAAGGCCGTCACCGACAGCCTCGGCAAGGTCAACACCAGCCGGCTCGCCCGGGACGCCGAACAGATCGCCGACTACCTCATCGACCAGTTCGGCGACCGCGGCAGCGCCGACCTGCTCAAGGACTACGCCAAGCTGCTGCCGATGCTGCTGTTCAACCAGATGTTCGGCTGCCCCGCCGACATCGGCGACCGGGTCACCCGCGGCGTCGCCGGCATCTTCGACGGCCACGGCGACGCCGCGCGGGCCAACGAGGAACTCACCACCGCCCTCCTGGAACTGGTCGCCCACAAGCGCCGCCACCCCGGCGAGGACGTCACCACCTGGCTCGTCCAACACTCCGCCGGGCTCAGTGACGAGGAACTCAAGGACCAACTCGTCGTCATCATGTCCGCCGGCATCGAACCCCAGAGCAGCCTCGTCTGCAGCGCGCTCCTGCTCCTCCTCGACGGCCGGACCCACGGCCGCGGCGCGGGCATGCTCGTCGAGGACGCCCTGGACAACGTCCTGTGGAACAGTCCGCCCGTCGCCAACTTCGCCATCCACTACCCGGTGCAGGACATCCGCCTCGACGACGTGACCCTGCCCGCCAACAGCCCCGTCGCCATCAGCTTCGCCGCCGCCAACACCGACCCCCAGCTCACCGACGCGCGGCTCACCCTCAGCAAGGGCGCCCACCTCGCCTACGGCGCCGGCCCCCACAGCTGCCCGGCCAAGTCCATGTCCCGGGTGATCGCCCTCACCGCCATCGAGCGCCTGCTCAACGCCCTGCCCGACCTGACCCTCGCCCTGCCCGAGGAGAAGCTGGAGTGGCGCCCCGGCCCCTTCCACCGGTCGGTCACCTCGCTGCCCGTGCACTTCAGCCCGGTGGCCCCCCGCCGCCTCCCGCCCCGCCCCCCGACCGCCCCGCAGGCCCGCTCCGCCGACCCCGTCCCGTCCGCCCCGTCGACGCGCACGGATGCCCACCGCAAGCAGAAGGGCTGGTGGAGCTCCTTCCTGGACGTCTTCCGGGTGTAGGCACCGGCCCGGGCAGGACCCGACACCGCCCCGCCCGGCACACCGCTACCCACGACCCCGGCCGGGGCCTCCCCGAGACCCCGGCCGCACGGAACGCGGTGTCAGCGGCGACCGGTAGATTCCTCACCGTGCCCACTCCACCCGCCGCCGAGCCGGCCGGCTCCCGCGAGACCCCCGCCGAGGACGTCCCGCCCGCGAACCGGCCGTCGCCCGCCCACCTCGTCCGCGCGTTCCACCAGGCGTGCGGGCTCGACGCCCGCGACACCCCCCACGAGGTCCCGCCCGCACTCGCCGCCCACCGCCAGGACCTCCTGGCGGAAGAGGTCGACGAAGTCGCGGAAGTCGCCGTCTCGGGCCCCCTCGACCGGTTCGCCCACGAACTCGCCGACGTGGTCTACGTCGCCTACGGGACGGCCCTCGTCCACGGCATCGACCTGGACCGGGTGATCGCCGAGATCCACCGGGCCAACATGAGCAAGATCGGACCCGATGGAGTCCCCCGGGTCCGCGCGGACGGCAAGGTGCTCAAGGGCGACCACTACCGGGCGCCCGACGTGGCGGCCGTCCTCCGCTCCCAGGGCTGGCGCGGCCAGTCCCCGACCCTCGACTGACCGACCGTCCGACATCGGGTTTCCGCCGTTCCCGCCCGGACCGCCCGTGTCGGTGTTGGGCCGATCGGGTGACTTGGCGTAAGAATGGTCCGGTGGGGAAGAACAGTACGAACCAGGACGGGGTGGGCCGTTGAACAGCCACGACGTCACCGACGAACAGTGGGCGGGGCTGGCCCAGGTGGTCCCGCTGCGGGGCCGCGACGAATGGCCCTCGTGGACCGGCCACCCGGCCGAACCACTACCCGACGACGAACCCCGGCGCCGCTTCGTGGTGTTGCGCGTCAACGTGTTCTCCGACGCCCGCGACGTCGCCGAGACCCTCATGTCCGGCATCCCCGTCCTCCTGGACCTCACCGGCGCCGAATCCGACACCGCCAAACGCGTGCTGGACTTCAGCAGCGGAGTCGTCTTCGGCCTGGGCAGCGGCATGCACCGCGTCGACCGGAACGTCTTCCTGCTCGCCCCGGCCGGCACGGAGATCCAAGGACTCGTCGCCGGCGCCACTTTTCCCTAGGCCCCTTCTTCCGGGTCCGGCCGGCCCGGGGAGCGGGAACCGGTGCCGCGGATCGCAAGGCGGGGGAGGAAACCCACGCGGTGCAGCACCTCCCCGCGGAGCGCGGGGAGACACACGAGTCCAGCAGGCTGCCGACGAGGGCCCGGACCGCCCCGCCGCCCGCCCGTCCCGTGGTGCCGGTGGCCCACCCCCACGGGACGGGCCGCCGGCACCACGGACTCCCGACCGCCGTGGAGCCCGCCCCGTTCCCCCGATCGTGGGAAGGCCGCCCGGGCGGAACGGTTCGGCGCGCACCACGGTCCCTAGCGTCCTGCTCCATGACAGTGCTCACCCCGGGCCTGACCCGACCCGGCGCCCCGACCGTCCGGCCTGCCCTCACCGAACTCCGGCTCACCGCACGCACCTTCCACCTCGGAACCACCCTCGAACCGGGCCCGCTCACCCTGCTCACCGGCCCCAGCGGCAGCGGTCGCACCAGCATCCTGCGCGCCTACGAGGCGCTGGCCCGCCTCGCCGCCGGCGCCACCCTGGAAGAAGCCCTCCCCGACCCCGCCGCCTGGGCACCCGAACGGTCCGCCCCCGACCCCGAAGGCCGCCGCGGCTTCCGCATCGGCTGCACCACCACCGGCCCCACCGGCCCGATCCACCTCGACCTCGCCGTCCAGACCCACCCCGAACTCCGCATCGTCGGCGAACGACTGACCACCGACGACGGCACCGAACTCTTCACGAGCGCACTGCGCGACCCCACCCGGTCCACCGTCCAGGCCGCCTGGCACACCGCCGGCCTGGCCCCCGTCACCCGCGCCCCCCTCCCCGGCGACCGCCTCGGCACCGCCCTGCTCCCCCTGCGCGTCGCCGGCAAGACCGCCGGCCAGCGCCAGGTGCTGGCCGGTGCCGAACAGGTCGTCGTCGCGCTCCGCTCCGTCTTCGCCTGCGACCCCCGTCCCGAACGGATGCGCGCCCCGACCGCGACCGGCACCCCCCACGACACCGGACGCCTCCTGCCCCACTGCGGCAACCTCGCCAGCGTGCTGCGCCGCACCCGAACCGAGTGCTCCAGGCGCCACGCCCGCCTGGTGACCGCCGTCCGGGCCGGCTGCACCGGCCCCGTCGTCGACCTGCGCACCGAGGACCTCCCGGACGGCAGGACCCACGCGGTCCTCGACCGCGGTGACGGGCACCACACCCCGCTGCCCCGGTTGGGCGACGGCGAACTGCGCTACCTCGCCCTGGCCCTCGTCCTGCTCACCGGGCCCGGCGTGCTCGACGTCGACCCCGTCACCGAGATCCCCTCCGCATACCAGTGCCTCACCGTCCTCGCCGACGACCTCGACCGCTCGATGGACGCGCGACAGGTGCGCGAACTCGCCCGACTCGCGGCCGAGATGTGCGAACGCGGACACGTCCGACTGCTGGGCTCGGTACGCGACACCGCACCGGTGCGGGAGGGCGTGACCGGCGAACCCCTCACGGTGGTAGACCTTGACCGGTGAGCCCCTCGAACGCCCCGGCCCCGCCCGGCACCCCGCAACCACCCCACCGACCGACCGAGGAAGCGGACCCCGCGCCGACCGTCGCCCAACTGCGGGACCGACTGGTCGAATTCGCCAGGGTCCGTGACTGGGGGCGCTACCACACCCCGAAGAACCTGGCCATGGCGCTGAGCGTGGAAGCGTCCGAACTGGTCGAGATCTTCCAGTGGCTGACGCCCGAGGAGTCCGCCCGGATCACCGCCGACCCCGAGCGGGCCCAACACGTCCGCGAGGAGGTCGCGGACGTCCTCGCCTATCTGCTCCAGTTCTGCGCGACCCTCGACATCGATCCGCTGACCGCACTGGCCGACAAGATCGACCGCAACGAGAAGAGGTTCCCCCCGCCGGACATCCCCGCCACCGCCGGCCGATGACCGCGAACGGCCCCGGGAGGGCGCTCCGGGCGATCACCCCGCCCGGAGCGCCCTCCCGGGGCTCCCACCCGCTCTGCCCTCCGGGCCGGCGGAGCTCGCGGGCGACACCCCCGCCCCCCTGACGTGCGGCGCGACCGCTTCGAGCGGGAGGCGTGCCGTATGTCCCTCGAACGACCGGATCCCCTGCTCAGTCACTCTCCGGAGTGGCGCTCTTTTCCACAACCGTCTTGTTCCCCACAGATTTCCGGCATCCACTAGCTTTCCGTCTCGCGACAACTCACTCTGGGTAATGAAACGGCAGGGTGTGGTCGGACGCTCACTCCCAGCGTCCACGGAGACGGGGGTACGGATGGACGCGGTAAGGCTCATCGGAATCAACAGGAAGCTGCTGGCAGCCAGCGACGACCCGCGCGGGGTCATGGCCGAGTCCTGGCAGGCCCAGGCCCTCGCCCAGGTGATGGGGAGCCGACTCGCCGTCACCGGCCCGATGGAACTACGGGGCGAGGCGCTGCGGCTGAGCGAACTCGGCGGCCGGGGCAGCGGGGCGCTCCACTACCCGGCCCTGGGCGCCGACGGCATACGGGCCGCCCGACTCACGGGCATCAGCGACCCGCACGCAGCCCTGCTCGACCTGGGCAGCCTGCTGGGCGAGGTCGGCATCGCCCTGGTCGGCATCGCCAGCACCGCCGAGGACCAGGGGGCCTACTGGCAGTGCATGGAAGCCATCGACGCGATCGACGAGTGCCGGGACCGCGTGGTGGAGATGCTCCGTCGCCTGCTCGCACTCTCCCACCCCCTCCCGGAAGGCGAACCGTGAGCGATCCGTGACACACCAGCCCCCGTGACGGGGCGTTGGTCGAGCCGTCGAGCCGTCGAGCCGTCGAGCCGTCGAGCCGTCGAGCCGTCGAGCCGTCGAGCCGTCGAGCCGTCGAGCCGTCGAGCCGTCGAGCCGTCGAGCCGTC
>NZ_JBEOWM010000034.1:44257-80219 GCF_040296045.1 Streptomyces sp. NPDC002490
CGCGCGGCAGTGGGGGAGGGGGTGGGGGGGGAGGGCCCCACCAGAGACGAACCGCCCCCTAGCCCGCCGGCCGCCCCCCGCCGCCGGTTCTCTCCCGGAGGGCGGCTGCCAGGCGGTCCCGGGCCTCGGTCTGGGTCGCGATCCGTTCGTTGAGGACCGTCAGTCGTTCCTGCGCGACCCGCAGGCCGTCCCCGGAGGGCGGCCCCGCGCTGACGTCGCCGTCCAGGCAGGGCAGGAAGGCCCGCACGTCGTCGAGGGTGAGTCCGGAGGCCAGGAGGAAGCGGATGTTGCGGACCCGCACCACTGCCTGTTCGTCGTAGGTGCGGTAGCCGTTGGGGGCGCGTTCGGAGGAGAGCAGTCCGGCCTGCTCGTAGTGTCGCAGCGCACGGGCGGTCGTTCCGGTCGCCCCGGCCAGTTCGCCTATCCGCACCCGCTCCACCCCCGGGGTCGTTCCTATCACGCCACGACCGCGCCTCCGTCGACCGGGAGCACGACTCCGGTGATGAACGAGGCGGCCGGTGCGGCGAGTCGGGTGATGGCCCAGGCCACTTCCTCGGGGCGACCGATGCGGCCCAGCGGGGTGTGCGCCAGTTGCCACTTCCGCACCTCGGCGGTCCGCTCCGGGGTCAACCCCTGGTGCTCCCCGATGGGGGTGTCGATCGCGCCGGGGGCGACCGCCACCGCCCGGATGCCGCGCGGCGCGAGTTCCACCGCCCAGCTGCGGGTGAGGAGTTCCAGGGCGGTCTTGGACGCGGCGTAGACGGAGTTGCCCGGCCAGGCCCGCTGCCCCACCGAGGTGCTCACGTTGACGATCACTCCGCCCGCCGCCTCCAGCAAGGGCAGGGCGGCCTGCGTGAGCAGGACGGGTGCGACGAGATTGGTGGCGAGTTGGGTCGTGACGGCCTCCTGCGTCAGGGTGCCGAGGGGACCGCCGTGCACGATGCCGGCGTTGTTGACCAGCACGTCCAGTCGACCGTGCGCGTCCCGGACGGCCCGGACGATCTTCTCGGGGGCGTCCCGGTCGGTGATGTCGGCGGTCAGCGGGGTGATGTCACCGTGTCCGGCGGCGGTCTCCGCCAGCGGTTCGGCACGTCGTCCGAGGGCGATCACGCGGGCGCCTTCGGCGGCGAAGGCACGGGCGGTGGCCCGTCCGATGCCGGTGCCGGCTCCGGTGACGAGGACGGTCCGGTGGTCCCGGGGCGTGGTGGTGTTCATGCCGGTCATGGTCCGACCCTGACGCCAACGACAAGGTCAACACCACGGGAGCGCCGAGGGGGTGAGGGGCCCGCACCGGTGGTCGACGAGACGGTCACCGGCGCGTTCGGGAACCGTCCGGGGCGCACGGCGCGGCAGCGGTCCGCCCGCTCAGGAGGCGCCGGACGCCACCTGCGGCATGACGGCGGAGGCGATCAGCTCCAGGTGGTCGAGGTCGTCCAGGTCCAACATCTGGAGGTACACGCGCTGGGAGCCCACGGCGGCGTACCGGCCCAGCTTCTCGACCACCTCCGCGGGCGACCCCGCGAGACCGTTCTCCTTCAGTTCGTCCACCTCGCGGCCGATGGTCGCCGCCCGGCGGGCCACCTCCTGGTCGGTGCGGCCGACGCAGGCCACGAGGGCGTTGGAGTACACGAGGTCGGAGGGGTGCCGTCCGCGTTCCTCGGCCGCCGCCCGCACCCGGCCGAACTGGCGCTCGGTGTCGGCGATCGAGGCGAAGGGGATGTTGAACTCGTCGGCGTACCGTGCGGCCAGGGCGGGGGTGCGCTTGGCGCCGTGGCCGCCGATCAGGATCGGCAGCGGGGACTGCGCGGGCTTGGGCAGCGCGGGCGAGTCCTTGAGCTGGTAGTGCGTCCCCTCGAAGCTGAAGCGCTCGCCGACGGGGGTCTTCCACAGCCCGGTCACGACGGCGAGCTGTTCCTCCAGCCGGCCGAACTTCTCCTTGGGGAACGGGATGCCGTACGCGGTGTGCTCCTCCTCGTACCAGCCGGACCCGAGGCCCAGTTCGATCCGGCCGCCGGACATCCGGTCGACCTGGGCGACCTGGATCGCGAGGACGCCCGGCAGTCGGAACGTGCCCGCCGTCATCAGGGTGCCGAGCCTGATCCGGCTGGTGTCGCGGGCGAGTCCGGCGAGGGTGATCCAGGCGTCGGTGGGTCCCGGCAGCCCGTCCACGGAGCCCATGTGGAGGTAGTGGTCGGAGCGGAAGAACGCGCCGTAGCCCAGGTCCTCGGCGGCCCGGGCGATGCGGAGGAGGGTGTCGTAGGTGGCGCCCTGCTGGGGTTCGGTGAAGATGCGGAGATCCATGCGTCCCATCATGCCCGGTGCGCCGCGGCCCGCCGTGGTGCACCCGCTGCCGCGCCCCGACTGGTCGCGGCGGCGACGTGGGTGCCGGGGCAGGTGCGGAGCGCCCTGCTCCGCACCTGCCCCCGCGGACGGTCGGTCCGGTCCGCGGGTCACAGTCGGGGGTCGACCGGCTCCGACTCCAGGGCCAGCACCGCGAACACCGTCTCGTGCACCCGCCACAGCGGCTCCCCCTCGGCCAGCCGCTCCAGGGACTCCAGTCCGAGGGCGTACTCGCGCAGGGCCAGTGACCGCTTGTGCCCCAGGTGCCGCGAGCGCAGGCGCTCCAGGTGGTCGGGGCGCGCGTACTCGGGTCCGTAGACGATCCGCAGGTACTCCCGGCCCCGGCACTTGATGCCGGGCTGCACCAGTCGGTTCCGCCCGTCCCGGGCCAGGGCCTGGAGAGGCTTGACGACCATGCCCTCGCCGCCCGCCCCGGTCAGCTCCTGCCACCACCGGACGCCGGCCTCGACGGACTCCTCGTCGCCGGTGTCGACGACGAGCCGCCCGGTCGGGATGAGCAGCGCGGTCGGGTCGTGGGCCACGAGCCGGTCGATCAGGGCCAACTGTTCGTCGTGGGGGAGTCCGGCCAGGGACCTGCCCCGGGCGGCCAGCACCTGGAAGGGGGCCAGCCGCACGCCGTCCAGTCCCTCGGTGGTCCAGCAGTAGCGGCGGTACGCCTCGGTGAAGGCGGCGGTGTCGACGGCGCGTTCCCGTTGCCGTGCCAGCAGCCCGTCGACGGGCACGCCGCGTGCCGCGGCCCGCGTCAGTGCCGTGACCGCTGCGGGCAGTGCGCTGCCCGCAGCGGCGCCCACGGCCGCGTACTGGCTGCGCAGCAGGCCGCCCGCCTTCAGCGACCAGGGCATCAGCTCCGCGTCCAGGAGCAGCCAGTCGGTGTCGAGTTCCTCCCACAGCCCGGCCGCACCGACCGCGGCCCGCACCCGGTCCAGGATCTCTTCGGTGACCGCGGAGTCGTCGAAGAACGGGCGCCCGGTGCGGGTGTACAGGGAACCGGTGGGGCCGTCGACGCCGAACCGTTCCCGTGCCGCGTGTGCGTCCCGGCACACCAGGACGACGGCCCGCGAGCCCATGTGCTTCTCCTCGCACAGGACCCGGGCGACCCCGTCCGCGGCGTACTGGGCGAATGCCTCCGCCGGGTGCTCCAGGTGGCCGTCCCGGCGCGAGGTCGCGGTGGGCGCCATCGTCGGCGGCAGGTAGGGCACCAGCCGCGGGTCGATCGCGAAGCGGCTCATCACCTCCAGGGCGGCGGCCGCGTTCTCCTCGCGGACCGCCACCCGGCCGCCGTGCCGGGTCTCCACGGTGCGCCGGCCGTGGACGTCCGCCAGGTCCGGGGGGCGCTCGTCGGTGCGGCCCGACTCTTCGGTCAGCAGCGGGCGCACCGGCTCGTACCAGACGCGTTCGGCGGGCACGTCGACGAGTTCGCGTTCGGGGTAGCGCAGCGCGGTCAGCTTGCCGCCGAAAACGCAACCGGTGTCCAGGCAGAGGGTGTTGTTGATCCAGCGGGCTTCGGGGACCGGGGTGTGGCCGTAGACGACGGCGGCCGTGCCCCGGTAGTCGTCCGCCCAGGGGTAGCGCACCGGCAGCCCGAACTCGTCGGTCTCGCCGGTGGTGTCGCCGTACAGGGCGTGCGAGCGGACCCGGCCGGAGGTGCGGCCGTGGTACTTCTCCGGCAGACCCGCGTGGGAGACGACGAGCTTGCCGCCGTCCAGCACGTAATGGCTGACCAGCCCGTCCACGAAGGCGGCGACCTCGGCGCGGAACTCCTCGCTCTGGGCTTCCAGTTGGGCAACGGTTTCGGCGAGTCCGTGGGTGATCTGGACCTTGCGTCCCTTGAGCCAGCGGCCGAGCTTGTTCTCGTGGTTGCCGGGCACGCAGAGGGCGTCGCCGGACGCGACCATGTCCATGACGCGGCGCAGTACGGCCGGGCTGTCCGGTCCGCGGTCGACGAGGTCGCCCACGAAGACGGCGGTCCGGCCTTCGGGGTGGCTGCCGTCGACGTAGCCGAGCTCTTCCAGCAGGGTTTCCAGTTCGCGGTGGCAGCCGTGGACGTCGCCGATGAGGTCGAACGGGCCGCTGAGGTGGCTGAGGTCGTTGTACCGCTTCTCGGTGACGATCCGCGCCGAGTCGATCGCCTCCACTCCGCGCAGCAGGTGGACCTTGCGGAAGCCCTCGCGTTCCAGTCCGCGCAGCGAACGGTGCAGTTCCCGCTGGTGGCGGCTGATGACCCGGGGGTGCATGTCGGCGCGGTCCGCCCGGGTGGCGTTGCGCCGGGCGCACTCGGCCTCGGGCACGTCCAGCACGATGGCGATGGGGAGCACGTCGTGTTCGCGGGCGAGTCGGATGAGTTGGGCCCGCGCCCCGGACTGGACGTTCGTCGCGTCGACGACGGTGCGCCGGCCGGCGGCGAGGCGCTTGCCGGCGATGTAGTGCAGGAGGTCGAAGGCGTCACCGGAGGCCGACTGGTCGTTCTCGTCGTCGGCGACCAGTCCCCGGCAGAAGTCGCTGGAGACGATCTCGGTGGGGCGGAAGTGCCGGCGGGCGAAGGTCGACTTCCCGGAGCCGGAGGCGCCGATCAGGACGACCAGCGACAGGTCGGTGACGCCCAGGTCGCGTGTGCCGCCGGAGGCGGTGGGTTCGGTGGTGCTCATGCCGCGGTGTCCTCCTTCGGGTCGCGGTCGTGGTGGGCGGACGGGGCGTTGCCGGGTTCCCGGTGGAACAGGGCGAGTTGGGTGGGCGCGCCCACCTCGGGGTCCTCCGGGCCCACCGGGCGCAGTTCGACCGCGTACCCGTACCGTGCGGCCACCCGTTCGGCCCAGGCGCGGAACTCGTCCCGCCGCCATTCGAAGCGGTGGTCGCCGTGGCGGGACTGCCCGGCGGGCAGCCACTCCCAGCGCACGTTGTACTCCACGTTCGGGGTGGTCACGATGACCGTCGCGGGTCGGGCGGCACCGAACACGGAGTACTCCAGGGCGGGCAGCCGGTCCGCGTCCACGTGCTCGACGACTTCGCAGAGCACGGCCGCGTCGTAGCCCGCGAGACGGCGGTCGGTGTACATCAGGGAGCCCTGGAGGAGCGTGACCCGGGCGGCCTGTCGTTCGCCCATCCGGTCCAGGCGCAGCCGGCGGGCCGCGATGGCGAGGGCCCGGGCCGACACGTCGACCCCGACGACCTCGGTGAACCGGGCGTGACCCAGGAGGTCCTTCACCAACTGGCCCTGGCCGCAGCCCAGGTCGAGGATCCGGGCCGCGCCGCTCTCGTCCAGTGCGGTGCGGATCGCCGTGCGGCGGGCCACCGCGAGGGGGACCGGCTTCTCTTCGGTGTCGGCCGCCTCGTCGACGGCGTTGTCGAAGGTCTCGACGTCGGTGTCGTCGCTCTGGGCGAGTCGTTCCAGGGCGAGCCGTTCGAGCGCGGTGCGGGCCAGTGCCCACCGGCGGTTGAGGAAGCGTCCGGTGATGAGCTTCTGCTCCGGGTGGGTGGCGAGCCAGCCCTCGCCGGCCCGCAGCAACTTGTCCACCTCGTCCTCGGAGACCCAGTAGTGCTTGGCGGCGTCGAGCACCGGCATCAGCACGTACAGCTGGCGCAGGGCCTCGCCGAGGGTGTGGGCGTCGCTCTCCAGGGCGAGCCGGACGTAGCGCGAGGCGCCCCACGCGGGGAACCGTTCGTCCAGAGGGACCGGGGTGGCCGTGACCGTCCAGCCGAGTGGCTCGAACATCCGGTGCACCAGCTCGGGGCCGCCCCGTGCGGACAGGGAGGGGACCTCGATCCGTAGCGGCAGCGGCTGGGCGGCCCGCTCGGGCAGGGCCGTGCACCGCCCCTTCAGCGCACTGGAGAACACCCGGCCGAGGGCGACGGCCAGCAGCGAGGAGGCCGCGTACGGGCGGTCGTTCACGTACTGGGCGAGGGTGGCGTCGGGCGTCTTGCGGTCCTTGCCCTTGGTCGCGCGGACCAGGCCCACCGGGTCGACCTCCAGGAGCAGCGCGGCGGTGCACCGTTGCTCGGTCGCTTCCGGGTAGAAGACGTGCGCCGTGCCGTGGGTCGACGAGGCGCGGAACGTCTGGCTGCGGTCGGGGTGCTTGTGCAGCAGGTACCCCAGGTCCGTGGCGGGACGCCCGGGGCTGCCGATCGTGGTGATGGTGAGGAACACCCTTTCGAGTATGGCGGTGGTCCGGGTCGGCGGGCGAGCGGGTTTCCCGCGGCGCCCGGAGCCGGGGGCGGGCCCGGGGCGTTCCGCGGGTCGGGGCCGCTACCCGTGCGGGCGCACCACCGGAAGATCACCTGAGTGCCCCAGCGGTACCGGTGCTGACCTGCGGTGTTGCCGTCCGCCACCCGGGGCGGAGGGGCGGGTACCGGTGGCGCCGCCGGGCCGGTGGGGATGCGTCCCGATTCGACGGGCCGTCAGATGAGGGGACGACGGCACCGGCTCTCGTCAGCGCGCGGGCAAGGTTCCGTGCGCGGCCGGTGCCTGACGGAGGATCACATGAACGCTCGACGCATGCTCGCCTCGGCCGGGGCGGCCGCGGCGACGGTAGCCCTCGCGGCACCGCTGGCCCTCGCGGCCGGCGCCCCGGCCGGCGGCGCGCCGGAACCACGGCCCGGTGCCCGGACCCTGTCGTTCTCGCCCGACCCGGTGCGGGCCGGACACACCACCACCGCGCGCACCTTCTCCTGCGGGAACAGCACCAGCGCCACGGTCAACGCCGAGTCCCTGGGGGTGCGGCACGTCCGGCTCACCCGCGACGGCCGCACCGGCGGCGACGACCGGGGCACCCAGTTCGGCCGGGACGAGCTGAGCGGCCGCATCGACGTGCCGCAGCACGCCCGCCCCGGCCGGCACGAGGTCCACGGCACCTGCGACAACGGGGCCCACCTGGCCGGGGTGCTGGAGGTGGTGCCCGCCGGCGGTGCGCACGGCGGGTTCGGCGGCGACCGTGACGACGCCCTCGCCACGGCGGCGGGCGGCGTCCTGATCGCGGGGGCCGCGGTCGGCGGCGCCTTCCTGTTCCGGGCCCGGCGCCGCGCCCTCTGACGAAGGACCGCACCGGGGAATCCGGCCGGGGCCGCCCACCGCCCCGGCCGGCCCGGTGGCACACACCACGGACGCCCGGGAGCCCGGGCGGTCGGAAGGAGACCCGGCATGGACGCGTACCGACACCCCGGGGGAGCGGCGGCCCGGCACTCCGTCGAGGGCGCGGCCCTCCTGGCCGCCCTCGACGCGCACCGCAGGGCCGTGCGCACCGAACGAGCCCGGCGGTACCGGGTGGGCTGGTCGTCCCTGGCGCTCGCGGTCCTCGTCGGGGTCCGGCTGGTGCAGGGCGACCCGGTGCCCGGGCCGCCGCAACCCTCGCCCGCCGCGGCGGTCCGCCCTGCGCCGGCCGCCTCCGGACCCGCGGCCTCCACCGATCCCGCACCGCTCGCCGTCGCCCGCCCGGACGCCGTCCGGATTCCCGCGATCGGCGTGGCCGCCCCGCTCCGGGCCGTCGGCTACGACCCCCGGGGACAGCTGGACGCCCCGCCGCCCACCGAACCGGGCACCGCCGGCTGGTTCAGCGCCGGACCCAGCCCGGGCGAGCGCGGCGCCGCGGTGCTCACCGGCCACGTCGACACCCGCACCGGGCCCGCGGTCTTCTACTCACTGGGCTCGCTCGTCCACGGCGACACCATCGAGGTCACCCGCGGCGACGGGCGCACCGCGGTGTTCACCGTCGACGGGGTGGAGGTGCTGCCCCGCGAGGGCTTCCCCGCGGAACGGGTCTACGGCGACACCGGCCGCCCCGAGCTGCGCCTGCTCACCTGCGGCGGCACCTTCGAGGAGGCGACCGGCTACGACGCGAACGTGGTCGTCTTCGCCCACCTCACCGGCGTGCGCTGAGCGGGGTCGGGCTCCCCGCCGGACGCCGGCCGGCCCCGTCCGCCCGCCGGCCGGAGCGTGCCGCCGCGGCCCCGCGTGCCGGGCGTCGTGTCGGGGCGGGATTCGGGGAAGGTAGAGGCCATGGGATTCCACGTCGACTCCGAGACCGGACGGTTGCGCCGCGTCATACTGCACCGGCCCGACCTGGAGCTGAAGCGGCTCACCCCCCGCAACAAGGACGCCCTGCTCTTCGACGACGTGCTGTGGGTGCGCCGGGCCCGTCAGGAGCACGACGGCTTCGCGGACGTCCTGCGCGACCGGGGCGTGGTCGTGCACCTCTTCGGCGAACTGCTCGCCGAGGTGCTGGAGCTGCCCGAGGCCCGGGCGCTGGTCCTGGACCGGGTCTTCGACGAGAAGGAGTACGGTCCGCTGGCCACCGGACACCTGCGGGCCGCGTTCGCCGCGCTGCCCGCGCCGCAGCTCTGCGAGGCGCTGGTGGGCGGCATGACCAAGCGCGAGTTCCTGGACGGCCACCCGGAGCCGACCTCGGTCCGCTTCCACGCCATGGAACTGGACGGCTTCCTGCTCGATCCGCTGCCCAACCACCTGTTCACCCGCGACACCTCCGCCTGGATCTACGACGGGGTCTCCATCAACGCGATGCGCTGGCCGGCCCGGCGCCGCGAGACGGTGCACTTCGAGGCGATCTACCGCCACCATCCGCTGTTCGCGGCCGGGCCCGCGGGCCCGTTCCACCTCTGGTCCGAGGGGCAGGCCGACTACCCGTCCACCATCGAGGGCGGCGACGTCCTGGTCATCGGCAACGGGGCGGTCCTCATCGGGATGAGCGAGCGCACCACGCCCCAGGCGGTGGAGATGCTGGCGCACAAGCTGTTCGCGGCGGGTTCGGCCCGCACCATCGTGGCCCTCGACATGCCCAAGCGGCGGGCGTTCATGCACCTCGACACGGTGATGACGATGGTCGACGGGGACACCTTCACCCAGTACGCGGGGCTCGGCATGCTGCGCTCGTACACCATCGAGCCCGGGACGGACGGCAGCGAACTGAAGGTCACCGACCACCCGCCGGAGCAGATGCACCGGGCGATCGCGGCGGCCCTCGGGTTGAGCGAGATCCGGGTGCTCACCGCCACCCAGGACGTGCGGGCCGCCGAGCGGGAGCAGTGGGACGACGGGTGCAACGTCCTCGCGGTGGAACCGGGCGTGGTCATCGCCTACGAGCGCAACGCCACCACCAACACCCATCTGCGCCGGCAGGGCATCGAGGTGATCGAGATCCCCGGCAGCGAGCTGGGCCGGGGCCGGGGCGGCCCCCGGTGCATGAGCTGCCCGCTGGAGCGTGCGGCGGTGTCCGGGGGCTGACGGGGCGGGCCGGTGGGGTCGGTGTGACCGGATCGACCCTCTTGCATATAAATGCTGGTAGTCGTATATAGTTCCGGTTTCCTGTTCCTGCCCGACGCCTCGCCCTGGGAGCCCCGCATGGTGACTGTCCCGACCGGTTTCACCGGCCGCCACTTCCTGAAGGAACTGGACTTCACCGCCGACGAGTTCACGGCCCTGATCGCCCTGGCCGCCGAGCTGAAGGCGGCCAAGAAGGCCGGCACCGAGACGCCGCTGCTGCGGGGCCGGAACATCGCCCTCATCTTCGAGAAGACCTCCACCCGCACCCGGTGCGCCTTCGAGGTCGCCGCCGCCGACCAGGGCGCCAGCACCACCTACCTGGACCCGTCCGGTTCGCAGATGGGGCACAAGGAGTCCGTCAAGGACACCGCCCGGGTGCTCGGCCGGATGTACGACGGGATCGAGTACCGGGGCGACAGCCAGGCGGCCGTGGAGGAGCTCGCCGCCCACGCCGGGGTCCCGGTCTACAACGGACTGACCGACGACTGGCACCCCACCCAGATGCTCGCGGACGTGCTGACCGTCACCGAGCACTGCACCAAGCCGCTGGACCGGGTCGCCTTCGCCTACCTCGGCGACGCCCGGTTCAACATGGGCAACTCCTACCTGATCACCGGTGCCCTGCTCGGCATGGACGTCCGGATCGTCGCGCCCGAGGCGTACTGGCCCGCCCCGGAGGTCGTGGCGCGCGCCCGCGCGCTCGCCGAGGGCAGCGGGGCGCGGCTCACCCTGACCGCGGACGTCTCCGCGGGCGTGCACGGCGCGGACTTCGTCGCCACCGACGTCTGGGTGTCCATGGGGGAGCCCAAGGAGGTCTGGGGCGAGCGGATCGCCGCCCTCGGCCCGTACGCCGTCACCATGGACGTGCTCCGCGCCACCGGCAACCCCGACGTGCGGTTCCTGCACTGCCTGCCGGCCTTCCACGACCTCGGCACCAAGGTCGGCCGGGAGCTGTACGAGACGTACGGTCGGGACTCGCTGGAGGTCACCGACGAGGTCTTCGAGTCCCCGTACTCCGTCGTCTTCGACGAGGCGGAGAACCGGCTGCACACCATCAAGGCGGTCCTCGTCGCCACCCTCGCGGGGCCTCTGGCCGGCTGACGCGCCGGGTCCCCGGGGCGGCGGGGACCCGGTCCGGGCGGCGGTCAGGAAACGGGCAGGCCGAGGTCCGCGGTCACCGCGCTGACCCGGGTGAAGACCGAGTCCGGGTGGTCGCCGTCGCAGTACTTGTTGCCGGTCGAGGTGATGCCGATCACCTTGCCCCCGGCGACCAGCGGGCCGCCCGAGTCGCCCCGGCAGATGCTGTCCTTCGTGCCGGCCGGCGGAGCCCCGCAGACCGTCCCGGCCCGGGTGTGGGTCGCGTCGGTGAACGGCTCGCAGGTGCGCAGGGCGGCGATGGTGAGGGTGGCCTCCTTCAGCCGGGTCGCCGGGGTGTCCCGGGCGGTCAGCCCCCATCCCACGGCCTTCGCGGTCCTGCCCAGGGCGTACTTGGCGTTGTCCCGGGAGCCCGCGACGGGCAGCGGCGCGTAGGGCATCCGGGCGGACAGCGTCAGCACCGCCGCGTCGTTGCGGAGGAAGCCGTCGTACTGCGAGTGCAGCCGGACGTCGGTCACCGAGCGCACCGTGCCGTTGGTGGCGGCCGGGGTCGTGCGCCCGCCGACGACCTTCAGCTTCAGCGCCGCGTCCGCGTCGCGGACGCAGTGCGCGGCGGTGAGCACCTTGGTGGGCGCCACCAGGGTGCCCCCGCAGACGTGCTCGCCGCCCGCGGTCCGCAACTGCATCATGTACGGGTGCGCGCCGGTGGTGGTGTTCTTCCCGCCGTGGATGGCGACGGCGGGCGAGGCCACCGCCGTGAGCGTGGCCACGGCGAGTGCGGACGCGACGAGCGCACCGCCGGCGCGCTGGGCGAACCTGGACATGTGATCCCCTTCGGGCAGGGACCGCGGGGCTGGCCCCCGCGGTCCGTACCCAGCAGGACGTCATGATCCACAGGTGCGTTCCCCCGACCGTGCCGCGGTTGTGCAGGGGCTTGACGGCCCGACGGCCGGTGCGGGCGCCCGCGGAGGGGCCTCAGCGGGCGTGCCGGGGCCGGGGCACCGCGGAGAGGGTGAACCACACGGCCTTGCCGGACTCGGTGGTGCGGTGTCCGCAGGCCGAGCTGAGCGCGCGGATCAGCAGCAGCCCGCGCCCGTCCTCCCGCCAGGGGTCCGGGGGGTCGAGGGCGGGACGGGTCAGGCCGCCCGGCGGGCAGGGGTCCGGATCGTGCACCTCCACCTGGCACCCGCCCGGCAGCAGGGCGACGACCAGTTGGATGGGCTCGTCCCCGGCGGTGTGCTCGACGGCGTTCGCCACCAGCTCCGCGGTCAACAGCTCCGCGGTGTCGCAGTCGGCGGTGTCCCGGACCTCGGCGGCGTCGGTGAGCGCGGTCCGGACGAGCGCACGGGCCACCGGCACCGCCGCGGTGGAGTGCGGCAGCGCGATGCGCCAGGAGGCGGAGGCGGATGACTCGTGCAAGGCGATCCGTTCAGGGCAGCGCAGATGGTCCGGCCGTCAACTTCCTGCATGGTACGGGGTCGCCTCCGCCCGCCGAACGGCGGGCACGGTCGACGCCGCGCGGACCCGCCGGCGGGGGACGGACCGGCCGGAACGGGGCGGGGGAGGAAACGCACCCCGAGCTCCGTCGGGGGCGGCGGCACGGGGCGGGCCGTGCGGTGGCGGGGCCGTCGCACGCGGAGGGCCCGGCTTCCGCCCCGCTCGGCTGCGGGACGGAAACGGCGTGCTGGACGGGGGTGCGGCGACGTCGTCGGCCCGGTGCGGCGTCGCCCGGTGGTGCGGGGGTGAGGCTTCGGGTGGCGGGGCCGGTCAGTGCGGTCTGAGCGCGGGGGTCAGCAGACCTGTTCGGGCGGCGAGGACGCCGGCCTGGAAGCGGGACCGGGCGCCCAACTCGTTCATGAGCGTCGCGACGTGCCGCCGGTAGGTGCGCACGGACATTCCGGTGGCCTTGGCCGCCGCGTCGTCCGTGAACCCCTTGCTCATCAGGTCGAGGACCCGCACGAGGTTCCGGTGGCGCGCCGCGTCGGCGGTGGTGTCCAGGAAGGCGGGGTGCGACTCCACCGGTTGCTCACCGGCCGTCATGAGGTGGTGGAAGGCGTTCGCGACGGTGGAGTCGTGGATGACGATGCCCCCCGGCGTCTGCGGGTTCTCCGCGGTGCTGTGCCGGAACACGGTCATCTCGGTGTCGATCACGGCGATGCTGTAGTGCGAACCGCCGGCGATGATGGCCTGGGGGCGCATGGCCTTCAACTGCTGGAAGATTCTGTTGTCCTCCAGGTCTTCTTGACGGCATATCAGTTTCATCTGTACGCCGTGGTCGACGAGTTCGGTGACGGCCCGTCTGATGATGCGCAGGCGTTTGGCCGTGCTTTCGTCGGAGGGCGAGGGCATGATGTCCCCCAGGCACCAGGTGACGCTCTCTTCCGCGGTGAGGACGAGTCGAGCCATCCAACGAATCGAGACCTCCGGGTCGGTCGCGTCCACCGACCCCGTGATGCGCCGGGTGCCGGGCGCCGGGATGTGCGGAACGGAATCCTGGCGCGTCAGGTGTTCGACGACATTGTTTCCCCAAGGTGAGTTTCGAGTTGCGAATGCGTTGACCGACTCTTTGTGATCCTGTAGCAACTTGTCATTCCCCCGCTCTTCGCGCCGCGACCTCCGTGCGTTTTCGGACCCCGTGCCCGTATTCGCCCTGCCCCGTCGAAAAGGCGTTTCAGAGGTGCGGATCGGATGAGCTCTCAGATGCCGCTAATTGGCTTCGGATAGCGTGTGGAAGAAGTGCTTGCTGATGATTTTGAACCACTTGTGAGCGTAGCACGCAGGGAGAATGCCCCACCGTGGCCAGGGCGTGGTTGCAGCTTCAAGGAACTGTGCGTGATTGCCCTTGTGTTGATGTGGCGGTGCGTGATCGCAATTCCCCCGGAAGCTTCCCGACCTGCGGGCGGAGCGACGCTTTCCGCTACTCTGAGCCGGGGCGCGGGCAGGTTGTTGTCGCCGGGGGCGCGGCTCTTGCCGAAGGGGGTGGACCGATAGTGGCCTGACAGGTAGTTGTCAGAATTCATGCGAATCTTGAACGTCGCCTACCGCTCCACTGACACTTGCTGCCAAGTAACGGCTTGTTCGGGTGATGTGAGGCCCGTTGTTGTCACTCTCGGGTGATCGGCCTCCCCGGACGACGTCGACGCCGCTGCGGGAGCGCGCCCAGGGCGCCCCCATCTGAGGAACGGAACTCGTGAGCGCAAGAGAACGGACCACCGACCGGCCGGCTGATCCGGCCCCCGCCTCCCCGACCCCACGGCAGTGGCTGGCCCTCTCCGTGCTGGTCCTCGCCCAACTCGCGGTGTGGCTCGACAACACCATCCTCAACGTCGCGCTCAAGACCCTGGCCGACCCGGACGAGGGCCTCGGAGCGACCCCCAACGAGCTCCAGTGGAGCATCAGTTCCTACACCCTCGTCTTCGCCGTGCTGCTCTTCACCGGCGGCGTGCTGGCCGACCGCTACGGGCAGCGCCGCATCCTGCTGGTCGGACTGGGCGTCTTCGGCGTCTGCTCCGCCTGGGCCGCCTGGGCGAGTTCGCCGGGCGAACTGATCCTCGCCCGGGCCGTCATGGGCGTCGGCAGCGCGCTGATCATGCCCGCGACGCTCTCGCTGATCGCCGAGGTGTTCGACGCCCGACACCGCGCCAAGGCGATCGCGATCTGGTCCGGGTGCAGCGGGTTGGCCATCGCGGCCGGTCCCCTGCTCAGCGGCGCCCTGCTGGAACACTTCTGGTGGGGGTCGGTCTTCCTGGTCAACGTGCCCCTGGTGCTGGTCTCGGTGGTCGGCGGGTACCTCCTGCTGCCCGTCGCCCGTTCGCTCACCCGACGGCGCTTCGACCCGGTGGGCGTCCTGCTGTCCACGGTGGGCGTGCTGGCCGTCGTCTACGGGATCATCGAGGGCGGCCACCGCAACGCGTGGGTGGCCTGGGACGTCCTCGGACTCATCGCCCTGGGCCTGCTGCTCCTGGCCGCCTTCGTGGTGGTGGAGCTGCGCATCCCCCACCCGAGCTTCGACATCCGGCTGTTCCGCAACCGGAGGTTCACCGGGGCGAGCGTGGCGGTCATGCTCACCTTCTTCGGACTGACCGGCTCCCAGTACTACGCCACCTTCTACCTCCAGGGGCCGCGCGGCCAGACCCCGTTCGAGGCGGGCATGACCCTCGCTCCGGTGGCGCTCGGCGTCCTGCTCGGCGCGCCCGTCTCGGCGGTCCTGGTCAAGCGTTGGGGGGCCCGCCTGGTGGTCGCCGGGGGCATGTTGATCGCCGCCGCGACCTTCTTCGGCTACGTCCTCTTCGACAACGACACCCCGTTGCCCTGGTTCTGGCTGCTGCTGGTGGTCCAGGGGCTCGGACTCGGCGCCAGCGTCGCCCCCACCACCGAGGTGATCATCGCGGCGCTCCCCGCGGACCGCACCGGCGTGGGCTCCGCGGTCAACAACTCGATGCGCCAGATCGGCGGCGTGCTCGGGGTGGCGGTGCTGGGGACCGTGCTCGTCAGCGTCTACCGGGACGAGATGGCGCCGACCCTCTCCGGACTGCCCAAGCGGGTGGTCGAGCAGGCGGAGAACTCCCCGGAGGGCGCGCGGTACGTGGCCGACCAGGCGGGCCTGCCCCACCTGGTCCAGGCCGCCGACGACAGCTTCCTCCAGGCCATGCACATCACCACGGTGATCGGCGGCGCGATGGCGGTGGCCGGGGCGGTGATCATCCTGATCACCTTCGTCGGCAACCTCTCCCGGACCCCCGCCGCCGAAGGCGAGGAGGCCGCCCCGGACCCGGCGGACCGGACCGCACCCCCCGCCGTGGACGCCCGGGAAGCCCGCTGACGCCGCACCCCGCGCCGTACGCCCCCGGACCGCACAGCGACCGGGGGCGTACCCATGTCTCAGGTCAACCAGCCATGACCCAAGTCATGGTGACGGTCAGTCAGGCAGAGGGAGGCGGGCGTGCCGCTGTCGCCCGCCGTCCCGCCCGGTGCCGGTGCGGGGGAGCGCGGCCGGACGGCCCGGCAAGGGGGCCGTCCCGCGTGTTCCCGTGGCACCAAACGGTCGGCGGTTGCGCCGTGGACTGGCAGCTTCTGCTGCGTTTCCGCCGCTCACGGTCGTTCGCGAACCGGGTGCGGCAGCTAGAGGTCATCCGCCTTGATGGGATTCCCGACCGGTCCTAGCGTGGGGCGCGCTGGCAGGGAATTCCGGGAAGCGAAGGCGGGAGACTATGAGCACTGTGGTGGACGAGCGTCAGGCGAAGATCCGCGACATTGTCTGCGACATCCTCGAACTGGAACCGGAAGAGGTGACCCAGGAAAGCCTCTTCAAGGAGGACCACAACGCGGACTCGCTGCGTGCGATCGAAATCCTGGCCTCCTTGGAGAAGGCATTCAACATCGTCATCGACCAGTCCGAACTGGGTCGCATGGTGAATCTGAACGGAGTCTACGAGGTCGTTTCCGAAGCCGCCGGCTGGTAGTCGGAGAATCGGGGAGACCATGCTCCAGGAATCGGCCCGCAGGGTCGTCATCACCGGGCTCGGAACGGTGTCGAGCATCGGTATCGGAACCCAGGAGTTCCTGACCGGCCTGCGTGCCGGACGTAGTGCGGCGCGACCCATCACGGCCTTCGACACCACCGGGTTCGCGTACTCGATCGGCTGCGAGATCGAGGACTTCGACTCCGGCCGGTGGATACGCCGGCTCGACCCCCAGAGCCTGGGGCGGGCCAGCCAGTTCTCCGTCTCGGCGGCCCGGATGGCCGTGGCCGACGCGGGGCTGGAGGAGGCCGAACTCCGGCGGCACCGCTGCCTGACCTCGATCGGCACCACCGACGGGGAATCCCGCGACCTCGACCAACTCGTCGAGTCCGAGGTCAGGCACGGCCCCGAGGCGATGGACGCCGGGGTGGCCCGACGCGTGCCGGCGGGCCGGCTGTCCGGCGCGGTCGCCCAGGAGTTGGGGCTCTCCCGGGTGGAGGCCGTCACCCTGCCGACCGCGTGCGCCGCCGGCAACTACGCCATCGGCTACGGCTACGACGCGATCCGCGGCGGGGACGTCACCTACGCCCTGTGCGGCGGCGCGGACTCGCTCTGCCGCAAGACCTTCACCGGGTTCTACCGGCTGGGCACCATCGCCCCGGAGCGCTGCCAGCCGTTCGACCTGAACCGCAAGGGCATCCTCACCGGCGAGGGCGCCGGCGTCCTGCTGATGGAGAGCCTGGAGTCCGCCCTGGCGCGCGGTGCCCGGATCTACGCCGAGGTGCTCGGCTACGGCCTGAACTGCGACGCCCACCACCCGGTGGCGCCCAACCAGGACAGCGTCGCCCGGTGCATGCAACTCGCCCTGGACGACGCCGGGGTCAAGTCGTCCGAGGTCGACTTCATCTCCGCGCACGGCACCGGCACCCGGGCCAACGACGTGACCGAGGCCGCCGCCATCCGCCAGGTCTTCGGGCCGCGTCCGCCGCGCACCGTCTCGATCAAGTCGATGATCGGGCACAGCATGGGCGCCGCCAGCGCACTGGCCTCCATCGCCTGTGCGCTCTCCCTCACCGAGGGGTTCATCCCGCCGACCATCAACCACGTGGAGACGGACCCGGAGTGCGCCGTGGACTGCGTGCCCAACCAGGCGGTCGAGGCCGACCTCCGGGTGGTGCAGAACAACGGACTCGCCTTCGGCGGCAACAACTCCGTCGTGATCTACGGCAGGTACGAGGGCACGTGATGCGGCTCCGCCTGACGTGCCCGGGAGGGGCGTGATGAGCGTGTTGGTGACCGGAGCCGGTGCGAAGGCCAGCATCGGCGACGACGTGAACGAGGTCTTCGAGTCCCTGTGCGCGGGCCGGAGCGGGCTGGCCGAACTCCGCGGCTTCGACGCCGCGCGGTACCGCACCCGGCACGCCTACGAGATCGACGACCGGCCCCCGGGCCGCCCGGACCGGCCCTACCGGGCGACCGACTGGCTGCTCGCGGCGGTCGCCGAGGCCACCCGTCAGGCGGGCCTCGGCGAAGACCTCCACGACGTGCCGGTACTCGTCGGCACCGGACTGCGGGAACTGCGCTCGGCGGAGCTGGCCTGGCGCGACGGCGCCGGGTTCGACGTCGACCGGCTGCACTTCGGCACGGCACTGCGCGAGCGGTTCGGCGCGGTGCAGAGCCACACCTTCTCCAACGCCTGTTCCGCCTCGCTGCACGCCCTCGCCCTGGGCGCGGACCTGATCGAGGCCGGCGAGAGCGACACGGTGGTGGTGGCCGGCGTCGACACCCTGACCGAGAGCATGTACGGCCTGCTGGACCGGGTGCACATGGACCCGCCGCAGCGCGTCCAGCCCTTCGACCGGGCGCGCAAGGGCGTGCTGATGGGGGAGGGCGCGGTCGCGGTGGTGCTCCGCCGCGAGGACGGCCCGGTGGCCGGCGCCCTCGGCCGACTCCGGTCGGTCGGCATGAACTGCGACGCGCACCACGTCACCGCCCCCGACCCGACCGGCATCACCGCGGCCGTCCGGGAGGCCCACGACCGGGCCGGGGTGAAGCCCTCCGACATCGACCTGGTGATGCTGCACGGCACCGGCACCCTGCTGAACGACGAGGCGGAGGCCGCGGCCGTCGCGACGGTCTACGGCGAGGACGTCACCGGCCCGCTGATGACCGCGCTGAAGTCCATGACCGGGCACACCTCCGGCGGCTCCGGGCTGCTCAGCCTGGTCGTGGCCCTCCGGGCGATGGCCACCGGCCGCGTCCCGGCCACCCTCGGCCTGGACGAACCGGTCCGGGAGGCCGCCCGGTTCCGCTTCGTCCGCGACCGCGAACGCCGGGCACCGGACCTGACGCTCGCCCAGGTGGACGCCTTCGGGTTCGGCGGGGTCAACACGGTGGCCGTCGTCGAACGCATCCAGAAGGGCGGGAACCGAGCATGAGCACCCTCCGCGTGGGCATCACCGGGATCGGCTCGGCCCTGCCGGGCGTGGACGTCCCCGCCGACCTGTTGCGGGCCGCCGCCGACGGCGGCCCCGTCGTCCCGGCCGACCGCATCGGACGCAAGGGGCTGCGCTACAAGGACCGCGCCACCCAACTCGCCCTGGTCGCCGTCCGCGACGCGCTGCGGGACTCCCGGCTGGTCCCCGCGGACGGCGAAGGGTGCGCGTGGGGCGCCTCCACGGCCGTGGTCGCCAGCTCCAACCTCGGCAACCTCGACACCGTCTGCCGTACAGCCGCGGAGATCGCGACCGACTCGGTGGAGGGCATCAGCCCGATGGGGCTGCCCAACGCCTCCAGCAACGTGGTGGCCTCCTCGATCGCCATCCGGTTCGGGCTCCGCGGCCCCAACCTGATGGTGTGCAACGGCGCCACCAGCGGGCTGGACGCCCTCGGGTGGGCGGTCCGGCTGATCCGGGCAGGTCGCGCCGAACGCGCGGTGGTCGTCGGGGTCGAGACGCACAACGAGGTCACCGAGGCATTGACCGGCCACCCGGCCACGACCGCGCTGGACGGGGCGGTGGCCCTGGTGCTGGAGGGCGTGCCCGCGGCGCACCGGCGCGGGGTGCCCCCCGTCGCCGAGGTGGGCGACCAGGCCCGCCGGGGCTCGGTGGACGCCTGCGTCGCCGCGCTGCTGGCGGCGCCCGGCCCGGTGCCGGGCGGGTGGCTCACCTCCGAGGGCCTGGACCCCGACCGGCCGGTGCCCGGGACCGAGGGGATGCCCCGGCACGCGCTGGACGCCGTCCTGGGCCACGCCTCCGGCGCCCTGGGCGTCGCCCAGGGCGCCGCGGCGGTCGGCCTGCTCACCGGGGACGGGCCCGGCGCCGTCCTGCTCACCAACGGCGACGACGGCTGCGACGCGGTCGCGGGGCTGGTGCTGCGCCGGGCGGGGGAGGCCGGCTGATGAACGGTGCCCGGGGGCTCGCCGTCCAGCCCGAGACCCCCGTCCTGGTCTCCCGGGTCCGGGCGGGGGCGGGCGGCGACGGCCCGCGCCTGTTGCTGCTGCACGGGTTGGCCGCCGGCTCCGACACCTGGGACCGGCTGCTGCCCCTGCTCGACCCGGAGTGCGAGGTGTGGACGGCGGAACTGCCCTGGCGGGGCTCCGGAACGCCCGAGTGGTGGCGCACCCCGCCCGCCCGCTGGGTCCGGGAGGCCGTCGACGCGGTGCCCGGCGGCCCCACCGTCCTCGTCGCCCACTCCTTCGGCGCCGGCGCGGCGCTGAGCTGGCTCGACACCGCCGTCACCGGTGCGCCGGAAGCCGGCACCGGACGGTGGGCGCCCGGTCCGACCGGTCCCGGCGCGCTGCGCGGCGTCGTGCTCGCCGCGCCGTTCTACCGGGCCCGGGCCGCCGACTTCGACTGGGCGGCGCTCTCCTACCACCTCAACCGCTTCGAGGCGATCCTCGAAGAAGGCGTCCGGGTCCGCTCCGCGGGGCGACTCGCCGCCGACATCCAGCAACGGATGGCCGCCAAGGTCAGGGACCGGGTCGGCTGCCACGGGTGGATGCGGTTCTTCGACACCTACCTGTCCACGCCCGACCTGCGGACCCCGGCGATGCACCTGCCGTTCCTCCTGGTCAGCGGCAGCGAGGACATCGCGGCCCGGACGGACGACGCCCGCGCGCTGACCGCCCGGCTGCCCGACGCCGCCCTCCACGTCCTGGACGGCGTCGGCCACTTCTCCATGGTCGAACGGCCCGGGACCTTCGCGTCCCTCGTCAACGGACTCGTCCGCGACCTCCACGACCTCACGGCCCGGAAACGGTCGGGCCCCGTTCCCTCACCTGGAGCACCCTGATGACCGAAACGCTCGACCCCACGGTGGCCGCCGCCACCAAGGCCCTGCTGAACGCCACCACCACCGTGACCGTCCGGCCCCGCTACGAGGGCTCCAACATCTGCACCTGGATCGGCTTCAAGCACGTCAACTACCTGGTCGAGGAAGCCGTCCTGGACCACTTCCGCAGTGCCGGGCTGTCCTCCCGCTCGCTGTACGAGGAGTTCGGACTCGGACTCGACGTCGTCGACCTGGACACCCGCATCCTGCACGCCTTCCACCTGGACGACACCGCAGAGGCGCAGGTCGCCCCCGACACCGGGGACGGGGCCGCCGCCCTCGGCTTCCGGGTGACGCTCACCATCGAGCGGGACGGCGCCCCGGTCAAGGCCGTCACCTCCAAGGTCAGGGTCTCGCTGCGGCCCGACGGCTACCTCCAGAGCGCCGAGCAGCCGCCCGCCGAGCTCGCCCCCTTCGTGGCGGAGCGGCTGGGCGCCCACCTCGGCGGAACCGCCGCGGAGACCACCGCCCACGGGACCGCCGTCGAGCCCGCCGACACCACCGCGCTCGGCCCGGGCCGGGGCACCGGGGGGAGCACCGACCCGGTGCTGCACCTGCTGACCCGGGACGCCAACGCCTTCGGCTGGAAGTGGCGCATCCCCTACCCCTACTGCCACTTCACGGAGCGCCTCCAGATGTCCGGCTACCTGCGGCAGATGGAGGAGGTCGTCGACCTCTTCCTCGCCGACCGGGGCATCTCCATCCGCACCCTCCTGGACGACCGCCGCTGGATCCCGGTCGTTCCGCACTCCCGCATCCAGATCCTCGACGAGGCGCTGATGGAGGAGGACCTCTACACCGTCTACACGGTGGAGGACGTCTTCAAGGACCTCACCTACACCTCCCGGATGGACTGCTACGTCGTCCGGGACGGCGCCCTGGTGCAGACCGCCACCGGGCGGATCACCCACGGCTACGCGGTGATCGAGAACCGCCGCGACTGGTCCCTGGTCAACTTCGACGACCACGTCGTCCGCGCCCTGAAGGGCGGGGCCGGCCCCGACGCGTCCGCCTGAGGCCGCCCGGGCGTCCGCCACCCACGCACTCCTCGGAGAGACCCATGGACGACGTACTCATCACCGGACTCGGTGTCCTCAGCTGCCTCGGCAGGGGAGTCGACGCCTTCCGGGACGGCATGGCCCGGGCCACCAGCGCGCCCCGACCCACGACGGACCCCGCCGCCCGCATGGCCGTCCCGCTGATGTACTCGGTGCCCGCCGACGACCTGCCCCCCGACCCCGGGACGCTGGACGGGCAGCAGCTGGGCGCCGGCTCGCGGTACGCCCTGGACGTCACCCGGCAGGCCCTGGCCGACGCCGGACTGACCGGCCACGGCTCCGCGACCCTGGACGCCGATCCCCGCCGGGTGGCCGTGGTCATCGGCACGGGCATGGGCGACGCCGGGCTCCACGAGGAGTGGCGGCTCGGGGCCCGGCCCCGGCACGACGCCTGGAGCCCGACCTTCTCGGTGGCCGCCGCCGTGGGCCGACTGGTCGGCGCGGAAGGCCCCAACACCAGCGTCAGCAACGCCTGCGCGGCCAGCGGCTTCGCGGTGTCGTTGGCCGCCGACCTCATCCGCTCCGGAGAGGCCGACGTGGTGGTGGCCGGCGGCGCCGAAGCCTACTCCCGGGTCGCCCTCGGCTGCTTCAACCGGCTGGGCGCGGTCGACCCGCTGCGCTGCCGCCCGTTCGACGCGGACCGGGCCGGCACCGTGTTCGGGGAAGGCGCCGCCGCGCTGGTGCTGGAGTCCGCGGCCCACGCCCGCCGCCGCTCTCCGCGACGGGCGTACGCCCGGCTGGCCGGGGCGGGATGGAGCTGCGACGCGCACCACACCACCGCCATCGAACCGGAGGGCACCCAGATCACCCGTGCCATGCGGCGCGCCGTGGCGGAGGCCGGCATCGAGGTCCGAGACCTCGGCTGCGTGGTGCCGCACGGCACCGGCACCCTGATCAACGACACGGTGGAGAGCCGAGCCCTGGCGGGACTGCTCGGCCCGCTCGCCGAGGAACGTCCGCTGTACAGCCTCAAATCGCTGATCGGCCACACCGGCGGCGCCGCGGGAGCACTCGCCGCGCTCTCGGCGGCCCTCATCGTGCACCACCGGGAGGTGCCCCCGAACGTCGCCCGGGAGCACCCCGACCCCGAGTGCGGGGTGCTGCTCCCGGAGCGCACCGGCCCGCTTGAGGGCGGGTCGGTCCTGGTCAACGCCTACGCCTTCGGCGGCAACAACGTCTCCCTCGTCCTCCAGGAGGTGGCCGCGTGACCGGCTTCGACGCCACCGAGGTGGCGGTGACCGGCATCGGGGTGGTGACCCCGCGCGGCGGCGACGCCCGGGCCGCCGACGCGCCCCGCCCGAGCACCCCGGGCGACTGGTTCGACCACCGGGTCGAACTGGGCCGCCGCGGCTACAAGTACCTTCCCCCGGCGGCGCAGTACTACCTGGCCGCCGCCAACCGCGCGCTCGCGGCGGCCGGCGGCCCGGCGGTCCCGCCGGAGGACCGCGGTGCCGCGGTCGGGACGAACAGCGCCGCCGAGGCGCTGCACACCGCGATGGACGAGACGATCGTCGGGGCCGGCGCGTCCGACCTCAGCCCGGCCACCGCGCCGTACTTCTCGATCAACCTGTTCGGCAGCCGGATGGCCATGGAGCACCGGCTCCAGGGCTTCAACCTGACCCTCACCACCCCGCGCGTCGCCGGTCTGGAGGCCGTCCAGACCGGGCTGCGCTCGGTACGGCTGGGCCGGGCCTCCTGGCTGCTGGCCGGCGCCACCGAAGAGGCCCTCGACCCCCGCGACCCGGGTGCCGACCGCTCCGAGGTCGGCGCGGTCGCCCTGGTGCTGGAGCGGACCGACCTGCTCCGGGCCCGCGGCGGCACGGCCCTGGGACACCTGGCCGTGCGCTCCTGCTACGTACCGCCCGACGCGGCCCCGGACGAGGCCCGGGCCCGGATCGGCCGGCTGCTCGACGAGCGCCCCGCCGGAGTCGAGGGACCGGACCCCGGCTCCGTCACCGCGGTGCTGGACGGCTCGACCCTCGCCACGGCGGTGCACCGGGTCCTCGGTCCGGACGTCCGGCACGCCCCCGCCGGCTCCGGCGCCCTGGAGCCGCTGCTCCAGTCGGTGGGCACGCTCCACCGGCGACCGGACCGCCCCGGGGCGGTGGTCACGGCGTCCGCCCAGGGCAACGTGGCGGTCTGCTGGGTCCTCCCGGCCCGCGAGGACCTCACGGCGGCCGACCGGCGGGCGCACGCCGGACCGACGGCCGCGTGAACCCGGTACCCGGCCCGCCGGGCGAACGAGCGGCGGCGACGCCGTCCACGGCACCACGACACACGAGGAGTAGGGCAATGGCAACACCGCTCGCAGGATCCTGGGCGCTGGTGCTCGGCGTCTCCAGCGGCATGGGGCTCGCCGTGGCACGGCAGCTGGCCCACGAGGGCGTGCACGTGCTGGGGGTGCACTTCGACACCGCCAGCGGCCAGGAGAAGGCCGAGGCGGCCGCCGAGGAACTGCGTTCCCTGGGCGTCCGGGTGCACTTCCACAACGCCAACGCGGCCCGCGCCGCCACCCGCGCCGAACTGGTCCCCCTGTTCCGGGAACTGACCGGTGACCGGGGCATCCGCATCCTGGTCCACTCGCTGGCCTTCGGCACCCTGGTCCCCTTCATCGCCCGGGACGGCCGGCCCGGCCTGTCGGAACGGCAGATGACGATGACCCTCGACGTGATGGCGCACTCCCTCGTGTACTGGACCCAGGACCTCCACGCGGCCGGGCTGCTGCGCACCGGCGCCAAGGTCTACGCCATGACCAGCGCCGGCAACGCCAAGGTCACCACCACCTACGGCGCCGTGTCCGCGGCGAAGTGCGCCCTGGAGGCCCACGTCCGGCAACTGGCCGTCGAGTTGGCGCCCAGCGGGGTCGCCGTCAACGCCCTCCGGGCCGGGGTGACCGTCACCCCCTCGCTGGAACGCATCCCGGAGAGCGCCGAACTGGTCGAGCGCGCGACCCGCACCAACCCGCACGGGCGGCTCACCCGGCCCGAGGACGTCGCGGAGGCGGTGGCCCTGCTCTCCCGCTCCGAGACCTCGTGGATCACCGGCAACGTCATCGGTGTCGACGGCGGGGAAGTCCTGACCGCCTGATGGAGAACGAACGGACCAAGGACACCGGCGGCCGCAGGGGCCGCCCGCCCGGGACCGCCCGGCGGGCACTGACGGTGCCCTGGCGACTGCTGCGGGCGGTCGGGCTCGGCGCCCGCCACGCACACCGGCTCTACCATCCCGAGAAGAGCAAGGTGGGACGCACCCCGGAGCACAAGAAGCTGCCGATGCGCCGGATGCAGGTGACCACCCGGATGGACCGGGTCACCCTGGAGGCGTGGGTGGTGCCCGGCACCGGCCCGCACACCGTGGTGGTCTGCCACGGCGTGGAACGGTCCAAGTCCAGCACCCTGGGCCACATCGCCCTCCTCCACTCGGCGGGCTACCACGTCGTCGCCTACGACATGCGCAACCACGGGGAGAGCACCGGCGACCGGCGGCTGGGCCGGATGGCCCGGCGCTACACCAGCGACCTGCGCGACGTGCTCCGCCAGGTGGCCGACGACCCCGAACTGGGCCGGGGGAAGCTCGCCGTGCTGGGCTTCTCCTTCTCCGCCTGGCCCTCCCTGCGCGTGCTCACCGAGCCCGGCGCCCCGCCGGTGTGCGCCGTGGTCGCGGACAGCGGACCGCTGTACGACATCGGCGCCGGGCTGGCCAACTTCGCCGCGCTGCGCCGGGCCGGCCTGCCCGCATGGGCGCGCGGCGGGCCCGCGTTCGCCTGCTACCGGCACGCCTTTTGCCTGGTGGCCCTGCGGATGCTGGCGCTCCGCCGCTGGCCCCCCGACCTCACCGGTGTGCCCACCCGGCTGATGTTCGTCGCCGGCGCGGCGGACCCGCTGGTCACCGAGGACCAGGTGCGCCGGGTCGCCGGCGCGCTGCCCGGGGCACGGCTGTGGGTCGCGCCGACCGCGATGCACATGAACGCCATCCGCTTCGACCGGCAGGAGTACGAGACGCAGGTGCTGACCTTCCTCTCCGAATCCTTCGCCGCACCGGACCGGCGTCCGACCCCCGGCCCCGAGGAGGCCCGCAGCCGTGCCTGAACACCTCCTGATCGAGAGCGAGGGCCCCGCCTACGGGCCCGGCGCCGTCCGGTTCGTGACCGATGCCGCGCACCTGGCCCGCGCCGGGGACCGCACGTCCCTGCTCCTGGTGGACAACGCGGTCTTCGCCGCGGTCGCCGGAGCCAGTGCGGAGATCGCCGACTTCACCGGCGTCGGCGGGGAACTGCTCGTCGACGCGTACGCGGTCCACCAGCGCGCCCTGGTGCCGAAGGACCTGGTCCCCGAGGCGCGACTGGTGGAGATGGACGAGGTGGCCACCCGGCTGCTGGCCCCCGACACCCGGGTGGTGTGGCACTGATGGCCTCGAAGATCGCCCGCAGCGACGTCCTGCTGGCCGTGTTCGGCGGCCCGCACCGGACGGAGCTGATGACCACCGTGTTCCGGATGACGCACGCCCTGCTCGGACGCGGCGCCACCGTGCAGATCTGGACCTGCGGGGACGCCACCGGGCTCACCCGCCTCAGCCTCGGCGACAGCAAACCGCGCAACGTCGTGGACTGGACCGGCGACTACCCCTCGACCACCGCCCTGGCCCGCGGACTGCTCGCCGAGCACCCCGATCGACTGCGCTGGTACGTCTGCCGGTTCTGTTCCGACGAGCGGGGCATGGCCGAGCAGATCCCCGAGGTGCGCAGGCGTCCCCCGTTCACCTTCTGGGAGCACGCCGTGGCGGCCGACAAGACCCTGACCCTGGGGGTGTGCTGACATGACGACCGCCGTCCACCCCGCCCTGGTCATGATCGACCGCGCCTACCGCGGCTCGGTGGAGACCCAGTTCGCCGACGTCCTCTACTTCATCCGCGAACTCAACCGTCAGGTCGGCGGGCTGCACCTGGCGCTGCGCGGTGACGCCGTGACCTACGGGCTCGCCGCGCCCGACCACACGCCGTCGATACGGCTGGGCAGCCGCGAACTGGACACGCTGCCCGATCCGCGCCGCTCGATGCGCACCCTGCTGGAAGAGGGCACCGAGGTCTGGGTCGAGCAGGCGGACCTGGCCCGGGCGGCCGGTCCGGACGCCGCTGCCCGGCTGCTGCCCGGGGTGCGGCTCGCGGGACCGGGCGAACTGGCGCGCAGCTGGTCCTCGTACACCCGGGTGTGGTTCATGTGACGCCGCCCGCCACGACCGAAGGAGCACAGACGATGACCACCCTTGCCGAGCGCGGAGCGTTGATCTCCGCGTGGGCCGCCGTCTCGCCGTGGGGGCCGGACGCCACCGGGTTCCGCGCCGGGTCGCACGGGGCGCTCGACACCGAGGCGGCGGTCGACGCCGAACGCTGGACCGTGCCGCAACCCACGGCCTGCCTGGTCCCGGACTTCGACACCCGGCGGAGCCTGGGCCGCAAGGGCACCCGCTCCATGGACCGGGCCACCGGGCTCGCCGTGACCGCGCTCGGCCAACTGGTCGGCGGCCAGGACCGGTTGCCCGGCATCGGACCGGACACCGGGCTGGCCCTGGGCACCAGCACCGGCAGTGCCCAGAGCATCATGGACTTCACCCGTGACTCCCTGGTGGGGGCGAAGCCGTTCTTCGTCGACCCCGCCCGCTTCCCCAACACCGTGATGAACTGCGCGGCCGGACAGTCCGCGATCTGGCACGGTCTGAAGGGGCCCAACACCACCATCGCCGGCGGCCGGGCCACCGGGCTGCTCGCCCTCCAGTACGCACTGCGGCTGCACCGGGCCGAGCGGGCCCCCACCGTGCTGTGCGGAGCGGTCGAGGAGTACTCCACCGCCCGCGCCTGGTTGGACTGGCACGCCCGGGGCGGAGCCCCGGGCGACACGCCGCTGGGCGAGGGCGCCGCGGTGTGGCTGGTGGAGAGCGCGGACACGGCCCGGGAGCACGGCCGGAACGGACTGGCCACGGTCGAGGGGCTGGAGTTCGGGTTCGCCGCCGACCCCGAGGACATCCGGACCGTGCTGGCCGAGTGCCTGCGGACCCTGCGGGAGCGCGGCGGCACCGGCCCCGAGGACCTGTGGGCGGTCGCGACCTCCCAGGTGCCCGGACCCGAGGGCGAGGCCGAACGGGCGGCCCTGGACGAGGTGTGGGCGGACGCGGCGCCCCGCACGCTCCCCTGCGCCGAACTGATCGGCGACACCTACGCGGCCTCGGCCGCCTTCCAGGTCACCACCGTGCTCGCCGAAGCCGAGCGGGACGCCTCCTCGGCGGGCCGCACCGCCCTGGTCACCTCCGTCGAGCGGGACGGCGTGGTCGCCGCCGGGCTCTTCCGGCTGCTGGGCGGTGGGCAGCGGTGACCGGCGCACCGCCGACGGCGCTGTTGTTCCCCGGACAGGGGGCCCAGCGCGCGGGGATGGGCGAGCCGTGGCGGGAGGTCGACGCCTGGCGCCTCACCGCGGAGGTCTCCGCGCACACCGGGACCGATGTCGAGGAGTTGCTGCTCAAGGCCGACGACGCGACCCTGCGCGAGACCGACCTGGCGCAACTCGCGGTCTTCACCCTCTCCGTGGTGGTCCTGCACCACGTGCGGAGCCGGGAGGACCTCCCGGAGGTCGTCGCCCACGCCGGGCACAGCCTGGGGGAGTACGTGGCCCTGTACGCGGCGGGCGCGCTGACCCTGCCGGACGCCGCCCGGCTGGTCGCCGCCCGCGGCCGGGCCATGCGGGAGGCCGCCCGCCGTGACCCGGGCACCATGGCCGTCCTGGTGCGGGCCGACGAGGAGACCGCCCGCACGATGGTGGACACGGCCCGGGCGGCCGGGCACCGGGTGTGGGTGGCGAACCTCAACGCCCCCGGCCAGATCGTGGTGTCCGGCAGCCACGAGGGCGTCGACCACGTCGCGTCCCTCGCCGCTGACCACGACGCCAAGGCGATCCGGGTCGCCGTGGGCGGGGCCTTCCACACCCCGCTGATGGCATCGGCGGGCGAGGAACTGTCCCGGGCCCTGCTGGCGGTGCCCTTCGCCGCCTCCCACGAGCCGGTGGTCGCCAACGTCGACGCCCGGGTCCACCGGGGCGGGGAGGCCGACTGGCCGGAGCTGGAGGTGCGCCAACTCACCGGCCCGGTGCTCTGGGAACGCGGGGTGCGCACGCTCCACGACGCCTTGGGGTGCGTGCGCTTCCTGGAGTTGGGGCCGGGACGGACCCTGGCCGGAATGGTCCGACGGACGCTACCCGAGGCGACCGTCGTCACCGTCAACACGCCCGTGGACCCGCTCCGTTAGACCGATGGACTCCGTTCCCGGCCCGCCGACCGGCGGACCGAACGGCCGGCACAGACGCAGATGCAGTGCGGACGAGAAGAGAGGCACACCGATGTCCGAGAACACCCCGGTACTGGACCTGGAGGACCTGCGGCGGACCGTCGCCGACATCCTCGACGTGGAGGAGGAGGAACTGACCGACGACGCCCACTTCGTGGAGACGCTCGGCGTCGACTCGCTGATGGCGCTGGAGGTCATGGTCGTCCTGGAGAAGAAGTACGACGTCAAGCTCGGCGAGGACGAACTCAAGGAGGTCACCACCCTCCAGCGGGCCTACGACCTGCTCGGCGGGAAGCTCGGGGTCGGCTGATGCCCGCCTGCTCCCCCGTCGAGGGCGTCCCCGAGCCGCTGGACGCCTCCCCGGACGCCACCGTGGTCACGGTGGCGTCCGGGGAACGGGTCTTCGCCGGCCACTACCCCGGGTTCCCGATCTTCCCGGGCGTCTGCATCGTCGAGCACGTCCACCGCAGCGCGCTCGCCGCGCTGCCGGACCGGGCGGAGGGCGCCCCGGGAGCCTGGCGGCTGACCGCGGTGGAGAGCACCCGGTTCCTCTCCCCGGTCTTCCCCGGGGACACCATGACCATCCGACCGACCTGGTCCCGGGACGGGGACGCACGACGCTGCAAGGCCGTCGTCGCCTCGCAGCGCGGCACCGCCGCGCAGGTCAGACTGCGGTACGAGGCGGGCACCGCCGCCCCGACCGCCGAGGCAGCCGAGGCCGCCGGGACGGCCGGTCCCGATCCCGACACCGCGATGGGGACCGCCGCCATCAAGGAGGTGCTCCCGCACCGGTACCCGATGCTGTTGGTCGACCGGGTGCTGAGCCGGGCGGACGGCGCGCACCTGGTCGCGCAGAAGGCCGTGACCTGCAACGAGCCCTGGTACCAGGAGCTGCCCCCGGGGGCCACCGAGGACGACCACGCCTATCCGGAGGTCCTGCTGGTCGAGTCCTGGTGCCAGTCCGCCGGCATCCTGATCGCCGCCGAGCGCCCGAACCCGGACGTGCTCAGCGGCCAGGTGATGCTCTTCGGGAGCATCTCCGACATCCGGTTCGCCCGCCGCGTCCGTCCGGGCGAGGTGATGGAGCACCGGGTGCGGCTGTCCCGCGCCCTCTCCGACACCGTGGTCTTCGAGGGCGAGTGCGTGGTGGACGGCCGGGTGGTGGCCACGATCGGACGGGTCGTCATGGCGATGCGCCCGGCCTTTGAACTGACCGAACAGGCGCCCGTGCGCGCCGAAGAGAGCAGGTAGGGATCACATGTCCGACAGTTCGTCCCGCACCGCACTGATCACCGGCGGCTCCCGCGGCCTGGGCCGGGCCACCGCGCTGCGGCTCGCCGACGACGGCTACGACGTGGCCTTCTGCTACACCGCGAACGCGGACGCCGCACGCGCCTTGGAGAAGGAGATCGCCGAACGCGGAGTGCGGGTGCTGGCCCTCCGGGCCGACGTCTCCGACCCCGCTTCGGCCAAGTCCCTGGTCACCGCGGCCCAGGAGGAGTTCGGCGCGCTGGACGTGCTGGTCACCTCCGCCGGCATCGTCCGGGACAACCCGTTGCTGATGATGAAGGACGACGACTGGAACCGCGTCATCGACGTCAACCTCAACGGGACCTACTACGTGTGCCGTTACGCGATCTTCGAGATGATGAAGCGCAAGTCGGGGTGCATCGTCAACGTGTCCTCGGTGGCCGGCGTCCACGGCAACCCGACGCAGAGCAACTACTCGGCGTCCAAGGCCGGCATCATCGGCTTCACCAAGGCCGTGGCCAAGGAGGTCGGCCCCTACGGCATCCGCGCCAACGTGGTCGCCCCCGGATTCATCGAGACCGACATGACCGCGGGCCTCACCGACAAGGTGCGCGAACAGGCCGTGGGGCAGATCCCGCTGCGGCGCCTCGGGCGCCCCGAGGAGGTCGCCGAGCTGATCTCGTACCTCACCCGCGCCACCTACGTGACCGGCTCGGTGTTCCAGATCGACGGCGGCATCGTCCTGTGAGCGGTGCGGCGGGCGGGCACCGACGGCGCGGGGCGAAGGCGCCGCGGTTCTACTTCTCGCTGCGCAGCCCGTACTCCTGGCTCGCCCACCACGACCTGCTGCGGCACCATCCGGACGTGGCGGAACGGGTGGAGTGGCGCCCGTTCTGGGAACCGGACGAGCGGTCGCGGACCCTGCTGGCGGAGGCCGGGGGGGACTTCCCCTACGTGGCCATGTCCCGGGCCAAGCACCTCTACATCCTCCAGGACGTGCGTCGACTGGTGCGGGAACGCGGTCTGGAGTCGACCTGGCCGGTCGACCGCGACCCGCACTGGGAGGTTCCGCACCTCGCCTACCTGGCAGCGGCGGCCCTCGGACGGGGGCCGGAATTCATCCAACTCGCCTACCGCAAGAGGTGGATGGAAGGTCTCGACATCTGCGACTCGGATACGATCTCCGCTATGGCAAAGGAGTTGGGGGTGCCCGAGGGGCCGCTGGTGGCAGCGGTCGACGACCCCGGGGCGCGGCGCAACGGGGTGGCGGCACTCCTCGACGTGCACCGGGACGGCGTCTTCGGGGTCCCGTTCCTCGTCCACGGCTTCGACAAGTTCTGGGGGGTGGACCGACTGGGGGCGTTCGCCGCCTCGGTCCGCGGGAGCACGGCAACGGCACCCGCAGCACAGGACGTCGGGCGACCGGCCACGAGCCCGGGCGGGGACCAGGGGCACGCCGGCGGCTGCGGGTGACCGCTCCCCGGCCGCGCGCCCCGCGAACGGCGGGGCGCCCGGGCGGGCCGGGTCGCGCACCCGGCCCCCGAGGACGTCGTCCGAGCGTCGCACCCCCCGCGTAGCAGCGAGGAAGTCCACGTGGGTGAAGGAGACAAACATGCCACGAGCCGTCGGTGAGAGCGCGACCCGCTTCTCGCCCATGACCCATGCCCTGTCGGCGCTCGCATCGCCGCTGGCACCGGTGTGCGGACTGGCGCTGGCCTATGCGCTCTTCCACCCGCCGCGGCGCAGACACCACAAACAGCCGGTGGACGTGGGACTGCCCGAACCCGAGGAACTGCGGGTCCCGGTCGGCGGCGGCAAGCACGTCCACGCCTGGCTCTGCCTCCAGGACCCCGAACGCGTCGTCGTGATCGGACACGGCATGGGGCTGAGCAAGTCGGCCACCCTCGGCCACGCCAAGTTCCTCCACGACGCCGGGTACACGGTCTGCCTCTTCGACCACCGCAACCACGGGAGCAGCAGCCAGGACCGCTCGGTCACCGGACTCAGCGACCGCTTCACCACCGATGTGCTGGCGACCGTGCGGCTGCTGCGCTCCCGGGAGGAACACCGGTCGGCGAAGGTGGCCGTGTACGGGTTCTCCTTCTCCACCTTCCCGATGTTCTACGCGCTGCGGGACCCCGACGTCGAGGTCGACGCGGTGATCTGCGACAGCGGTCCCGGCGAGGAACTCGGCCCGCTCTTCGCCAACTTCCTCGACGCCGGAGTCCTCCCGGTGCCCGCCCCGCTCCGCGCCAGGCCCGCCCGTTACCCGCTGGAGGCCACCCTGTGCCGCGCGGGCAAGGCCATGCTGCGCTCCCAGTGGCCCCCGCCGGCCGCCGGCCGCTACGCCACCACTCCGCTGCTGTTCATCGCGGGCGAGGAGGACCGCATCCTGCCGGCCTCCTCGGTGGACGCCCTGGCCAGCCGCTACTCGCACGCCGAGGCGCACATCCTGCCCGGGGTCGGACACCTCCTCGGACTCAAGGAAGCCAGGGAACGGTACGTCGACACGGTGCTGGAGTTCCTCCGGCACGCCCTCAAGTGACGTGGTGGTGCACATGACGGGAATCCCCCGGGTCTGGGGCGCGCACGAGGCGGAGGTCCGTGCGTCCTACCCCTGCGACACCCTGTTGGCCGCACCGCGGGAGCACTGGGTCCGCGCGGTGACCGTCCGGGCCGACCCCGCGACCGTCTTCCGGTGGCTGTGCCAGCTCAAGGTGGCGCCCTACAGCTACGACCTGCTGGACAACCTGGGCCGGCGCAGCCCGCGCCGACTCACCCCGGGCGCGGAGCGCCTGGAGGTCGGGCAACGCGTGATGACGATCTTCCGGCTGGTCGACTTCGAGCCGGACCGGCACCTCACCGTGCTCCTCGACAAGGAGCGCGCCCTGAGGCTGTTCGGCGGCTTCGCGCTGACCTACCGGGTCACCGAGGAGTCCCCCGGGATGACCCGGCTGGTGGCCAAGCTCGTGGTGGGCGACGACGACGGAGTGCTGCGCCGACTCCGCCGACCGCTGATGGCCTGGGGCGACCTGCTGATGATGCAGCGTCAACTGCACGTGCTGCGCAAGCTCGCCGAAGGGCGTTGAGGACGCCGGCCCGGCCGAGCGCGGCGGCGGACGGGACGGAAGGTACGTTGGTGCCGCGGTCCGATCGACGGTGTGACCGATCGTCGACTTCGCTTCGGAGGGGAACGGGATGAACACGGCGGGGCGGAAGCCATGGAGCGTCGGGAGCGTGCTGGCCCTGGCCGCGGGTCTGGTCTGCGCGGGCGTGCTCGGTTCGGGCATGCTCACCCTGTTGGAGCTGGCGGACGACGACGACTGCGAGGGGACCGGGAAGCGGCTGGAACAGATTGCGGGCCTCGGCGTCCTCCACTCCCCGCCGGCCGGTGCCCGCCCCGCGAAGGGCTTCGAGGAGGCGGACACGGGCTGTCTCGACGACAGCGGCGACGAGTACCTGGGGTCCTTGCGCGCCTACGACTCGGAGCTCGACGAGGCGGCCGTGCTGAAGCACTACCGCGCGGTGGCGAAGGGCGGGGGCTGGAAGGAGCGGAAGGTGACGTACGGGACGGCCGAGTCCCCCGAGGACGTGGACGCCGTCAAGGCGTGCTTCACCAAGGACCTGCCCGGTGGAGCGGCCAGATTGAGCCTCCGGCACGACCCCTCCCGCACCTTCCAGGTGAACGTGGAGTCGGACCTGGACGGGAACGGGCTCGACTGCTGATCCGCCGCCCCCCACCCGACGGGTGCCTCGGCCGCGTGCGAGGTCCTCCTCGAACGACAGCCGCTAGCCTCGTCCTCTGATCGTCACTCGACGAACGTCCGAGGTGGAGGAAGAGGCATGACGGCAAAGGCACTTGAGGGGAAAGTCGCACTCGTCACCGGGGGCAGCCGAGGCATCGGCCGGGCCATCGCCGAACGCCTCGGCCGGGACGGCGCCGTCGTCGCGGTCGGCTACGCCCGGCAGGAGGGCGCGGCCGACGAGGTCGTCGCGCGGATCGAGGAGCGGGGCGGCACCGCCTTCGCCCTGCCCGCCCCGCTGGGCCGGCGCGGGGACGCCGTGGCACTCTGGGCTGCCTTCGACGAGCGGGTGAGCGCCCACGTGCCCGGCGGTGGGGTCGACATCATCGTGAACAACGCCGGCATAGGCACCAGTTCAGACCTCGCCTCACTGACCGAGGACGAGTTCGACGAGGTCTTCGCGGTCAACGTCAGGGCCCCCTTCTTCATCGTGAAGGAGGGCCTCGGCCGGCTCCGTGACGGGGGGCGCGTGATCAACATATCCAGCGGCGTCGTCCGGATGGCCACGCCCGAGATCATGGCCTACGGCGCCACCAAGGGCGCGTTGGACAACTTCACCCTCGCCCTCGCCAAGGAGTTGGGGCCGCGGGGCATCACGGTGAACTCGGTCGCCCCGGGGGTCATCGACACGGACATCAACGCGAGTTGGCTGCGGGACCCCGAGGCGGCGAAGTGGGCGGCCGGCATTTCCGCACTGGGCCGGATCGGCCAGCCGGAGGACGTGGCCGGGGTGGTGGCCTTCCTCGCTTCGGACGACGCGCGCTGGGTGACCGGCCGGGTGGTCGACGTCACGGGGGGCTCCGCGCTGTAGACCGCCGGCGCACGGCCGACGCCGGGGCGACGGCGTCGGCCGCACCTGCTGCGCGAGCTCGCCGAAGGGCGTTGGCCTCAGGAGGCGGCCCCACCGGGCCGTGACGTGTCGCCGGCGTATCGCGCAGCAGGACCGCCTCCTCGTCGAGGTGGTGGAGCAGCGCCCACCGTGCGTCCCGCCGAAGCCAACTCGACCGGGAGCGTCGCCGTGGCCGTCCGGAGGAGGAGCGCCCGCTTGGTGGGGACGGACGTGCACTCGACCCTCCGCCGTCGGAGAAGGACGATCCCCTGACCGGGCGACCGCGTTCGGCGGGGCGCAGTGGTGATGAGGTCGGGCCGGTGTTACCGGGGCCAGCGGGGGAGGGTGGGGTCGGTGAAGTAGCGGAGGTCGTCGAGGAGGTCGAGTCCCATCTGGTGGAGGATGTGGGGGATGTCGATCATGACCCAGTTGTCGATGATCTTGTTGTTGTGGTCGGTGCGGTACCAGTCGGCGACGCGCATGGTGATGTGGCGGCCGGTGGGTGGGGTGCCGAGCCAGGCTCCGCCGGTGTGGGTGCCGTGGAGGGAGGGCCAGCCGCCGGTGACGGCGAAGTGTCCGTCGCCGGCCTGGATGTAGTGGCCGGGTTGGTCCTCGGGTCCGTCGGGGTCGCGGGGGTAGCCCGTGCGGTCGGGGAATGCCTGGATGAACAGGGCCCCGTGGTAGTCGAGGAAGCCGCGTTGGCCGCGGGTGGAGCCGATGCCGGCCGGGCCGTACCAGTTCATGTCCTCGTGCCAGTGCGGACTGTGTCGGGAACGAGTGGCCGCGAGGTCTTTCAACTCCTCCCCCGAAGCGAGGCCGGATTGCATGTCGCGGATGATGCGGAGGGTCGTGGTGCCGAGGTCGTCGGTGGGGTGTGCGGTGGTGTGGGGGAGGGGTGGCAGGGGCCATTGTTCGGCGCTTCCGGGCATGGTGCGCAGGGGGTAGCGGCCGGTTTGGCGCAGGACGTCGACGACGTCGAGGAGGACGTACATCTTGGTGATCTTCCCGTTGTGGACGACGGCGTTGGTGCCGAAGCGGAGGAAGGTCAGTGCGTGGGTCGGGGGGATTCCGATCCAGTCTCCGGCGTGGGTGCCCATGAGGTTGCCGAGGGTGCTGACGACCTCGCGGCCCTCGTAGGTGTCTCCGATGGTCAGGCCGAGCCGCTGTTCGTAGT
>NZ_JBEOWM010000035.1:0-74239 GCF_040296045.1 Streptomyces sp. NPDC002490
CGCCGCCGTGCGGGACCCGGCGGGCACCGTGCTGCGGGACGCGGTCCAGGAGGGCCTGACCGCCTGGCGGCGGCGGCACGCCCGGGCCGCCCGGGCCGCCGACACCGCGGCCGCGACGGTGTCCGTCACCTGACGGATCGTCACCTCGCCGTCGTGGCGCAGCGAGCGGATCGGCGGCACCTCGACGTCCAGTCCGACCAGCAGCCGGTTCGCCAGCTCGGCCACCGGTGCCGGCAGCCGGAACCCGGCGCTCAGGGCCGCCCGGCGGGCCCCGGGCCGCCCCAGGTGGCCCAGGAGTTCGGACCAGGAGCGGGGCGCCCACGGGGTGGTGGCCTGGGCCAGGTCGCCCAGGACGGTCAGCGCGCCGTGCGGGACGCGGCGGGCGATCGCCCGGCACTCCATCGGGGAGAGGTCCTGCGCCTCGTCCACCACGATGTGCCCGTATCCGTCGGGCGGGGCGATGAGTCCGGCGAGTTCGTCCAGCAGCACCAGGTCGGCCGTCGTCCACCGGGCCGACCGGTACGTGCGCGGGGTCCGGGCCGCGTCCCAGCGCAGTGCTGCCCGTTCGGCCGGGTCGAGCAGCCCTTCGGCGGCCCGGTCCAGGGCGGCGGAATCGGCGAGCAGCCCGGCCAGCACCTCCTCGGGCACCGCCCGGGGCCACACCGCGTCCAGCAGGGCCGTGACGGGTCGGGACCGCTCGGTGCGCCGCAGCCATCCGTCGCCGCGCGGGCCCGCACGCCGTTCGGCGCCTTCCCGCAGCCGGGCGGCGACCCGGGCCGCGAGCCGGGCGCGGCCGGTGGCGTACGGGGGCCGCTCGGCGCGGACGGCGGCGACCAGGTCCCGGAGGTCGGCGGCGGGCAGTCGCCAGCGGTGGGCGCCGTCCGGGACGGTGAGACCGGCGTCCGCGACGGCCCCGGGCCGCACCCGTGCGTACAGGGCGCGGCGGAGCACCTCGGCCATCCGGGGGTCGTGCTTGACGCGGGCGGCGTCCGGGGCGTCGTGGGCGCGCACCGGTTGCCGGGCGAGGAGCTCCGCCACCGTGGACTGGCGGACGCCGTCCTCGCCGAGGGCGGGCAGCACCCGGGCGATGTACCGCAGGAAGGCGGGGCCGGGGCCGAGGACGAGCAGCCCGGAGCGGTGCAGCCGCCGGGGGTGGGTGTAGAGCAGGTACGCGGCCCGGTGCAGACCGACGGCGGTCTTGCCGGTGCCGGGGGCGCCCTGGACGCAGAGCGATTCGGTGAGCTCCGCGCGGACCAGGTCGTCCTGGTCGGGCTGGATGGTGGCGGCGATGTCGCGCATGGGGCCGGTGCGGGGGCGGCGGATCTCGGCGGCGAGCAGGCCGTCCGGTGCCGGGACGCCGGGCGCGGGCCGGGCGCCGTCCCCCCGCGCGTCGAAGGTCTCGTCCTCGTACCCGGTGAGGTCCCCGCCGGCGCCCTCGCCGCCCGGGGCCCAGCCGAACCGGCGGCGGACGGCGAGGCCGTGCGGGTCGTCCGGGGCGGCCCGGTAGAACGCCCGGGCGACCGGTGCCCGCCAGTCGACCACCAGGGGCGGGGCGGTGGGCTCCTCGGTGATCCGCATCCGGCCGATGTGGTACCGCTGTCCGGCGTGGTCGGGGTCCGGCCGGCCGGCGTCCGGGGGCCCGGCGGCGAAGTCGACGCGGCCGAAGAAGAGCGGACCCGGCGGGAGTTCGGCGAAGACGCGGGCCCGGGTGCGCAGCGCCCGGCCGAGGACCTCGGCGTCGGCGCCGGAGGCGGAGACGTCCTCCCCGGTGACGACCTGCCGTGCGGCATCGGCGGTCATGGCGTCCAGGGCGGCCCGGCAGCGGTCGTGGTGGACGCGTTCCGCCCGCAGCGCGGCGGTCGCGGACTCGACGGGACGGGGGTCCGGGGCGGGGGAGGACGGCATGGGGCGACCCTAGCCCAAAAACTTAACCGAGTTACATTTTTTACTCGGTTGCCTCCGTGCCGCCCGTGGTCGGCGCGTACCGCGGCAACCCGGCGCACAGGTCCGCGAACGCCGCGTCCGCCCGGGCGTGCGCCCCCTGCGCCACCTCCGCCGCACTCGCCCCTGCCACGATCCGGCGCCGGTTCTCCAGGGCCAACACCCGCCGCACCGCGATCACCTGCGCCGCGGCCAACCGCGCCGTCACCGGCGCCGACCGGTCCGCCGGGACGTCCGGGGCCAGCGCCCGGGCCAAGTGCTCCTCGGCCCGCTCCAGATGGCCGGACAAGCGGGCGACCAGGGCCGGCGTCCCGTACAGCAGCCCGTGGAAGGCCAGCACCGCCGGATCGTCGTTGAGCCCGGTCACCGGCTCGCGGCGGTCCAGGCCGTCCCGGACGTCCCGGTGCAGGGCCACCAGCGGGGCGAGGCCCGCGGCCCGGCCGGCGGCCACCGCCCGGGCCGCCTCGCCCTCGTGGTCGGCGAGCCGGTGCAGGACCAGGTCCTCCTTGGCCGGGAAGTACCGGAACAGCGTCGGCTTGGAGATCCCGGCCGCCGCCGCCACCTCGGCCACCGACACCTCGTCGAACCCCCGCTCCAGGAACAGCGCGATCGCCGTGTCGGACACCGTCCGGTAGGTCAGCAGCCGCTTGCGCTCCCGGAGCCCCATCTCACCCTCGCTCATGCCGACGAGCTTGCCATCCCGCGGGGGCGGCGGGCCCGGCGCCGCCCGCCTCAGAAGAGGTCCGGGCACCAGGGCCGCCGGCCGGTGCGGAACAGGACGTCGGCGCGGGCGGCGGCGCCCGGACGCTCCTCCCCCACCAGGCCCAGGTCCACCAGTCGCCGCACCGAGGCGTCGCCCAGCCACAGCCGGGCCAACGCGCCCAGCGGCAGGACCAGTTCGGCGGAGCCGGTGGTGGGCGGGCAACTGCTGCCCTGCGGGCCGGCGTCCAGCCGGAACCGGCCGCCCGAGGGACCGCCCGCGCCGAGGGGCTCGTCCACCACCGCGATCACCACCGAGCCGGCGGCCTCGTAGCTCCGGGCGGTCAACGCCCCGGGCACGTCCAGCAGCCGCACCCACAGCCAGTCCGCGGCGGTGGTGACCCGGGCCGCCCGGGCGTCCGGGAACAGGTCGGCCACCAGCGAGTCGGGGGCGCGCGGGCCGGTGCGCACGGTGGCGATCCAGTCGACGGCGCACAGGTACCGCCACAGGGCGCGTTCCGCGGCCGGGGTCGCGGCCGACAACTCCTCGACGGTGGCGGTGTTCAGGGGCCGCTTGCCCTCGCCCCACTTCTCGTCGGTGCGGTACACGAGCAGCCCGTCCACGGTGCCGTCCGCCGACCGGTGCACCACGCAGAAGGGTTCCTTCCACGGCTCGTCCTCGGTGGCGTACAGCCCGGTGGCCCGCTGCCACCAGCGCGCGTCCCGGTCCACCGCGCCCGGCTGGCCCCGGTGCACCCGCGCGTGCAGGGCGGGGCCCAGGGCACGGACCCCGTCCGGGTCCACCAGGTCGAGCCGGGCGCCCGGCTCCTCGGGGACCGGGCGGCGGGGGTCCAGCCCGGTGCGGGCCACGTCGATCTCCCACTCGGTGGCGCCGGCGGCGGGCCCGAAGCCGTAGCGGCCGTAGATGCGGTACTCGGCGGCGATCAACGTGGCGACCAGGTCACCGCGGTCCCGGGCGGCGCGCAGGTCGGCGTCGATCATCCGGGTCAGCAGTCCGCGGCGACGGTGCGTGGGGCTGACGGTGACGTTGCTGACCGCGTTCGCGGCCACGGGGGCGCCGCCGACTGCCGTCACCCGCTGGTCGAAGGAGCGGTAGGTGGCGACGCAGCGGCCCGCGTCGAAGGCCCCGTACAGCCGGCCCGGGGCCCCGGAACGGATCTCCACCTCCCTCGGGGTGGGGGTGGGCGTCCGGAGGAATCCGGTGCGCATCGCCCGGATCCAGTCCGGCAGTTCTCCGTCCCCAAGGGGACGCACATCGAGGTCAGTTCGCTGTACACCCATGCCCCCACGCTAGGGGGGCGGCGGCCCGTCTGTCGTCCGCGATTCGCGCACCGCGAGGCCCCGGCCGGCCGCGGAGTAGTCTGTCGGGCGGCGGTCGACGGCCTCCGACGGCGGTGGTCCACGCGCGGGTCATCGCACCGGGACCGGATGGGGGAGGACTGGGATGGACGAGCCGCGGATGCGCCTCGGCACCGATGACGCGTGGCTGGACCTGACGCGGACCGGTGCTGACACCTGGCGGGTGAGCGCGGACTGGTGCTCCCTGCTGACGGCCGACTTCACCGCCCACCTCAGCGACGCCGAGGTCGCGGACTTCGCGGAACGGGTGCTCTCCCGTCTGCCCGCCGCGCCGGGTCCGGGCTTCTCCGCCGCGGTGACCCCCGGGCGCAACAATCCCCTGGCGCTGAGGGCCGAGCCTGCCGGGAGGGGCTTCGCCTTCTTCGTCCGGCTGACCCCCAACGGGGACGACACCGTGTGCCGCCTCCAGTTGGAACTGGACCCGATCGCCGTGGCGGACCTGCGCGAAACGTTCGGCGCACTGCGCGCCGCACTGGTGGGCTGACGGTCCGGAGCGGTGAGCCGGTCCGGCCACCTGCCGCGCCGAACCGTGCACGGGTACGGCGCGGGCCCGCCCCCGGGGGCGGGGGCGGGCCCGGGTCCCCGCGGCGGCACCGCCATGCAGCACCGCGGGGAGGGTCCCCCGTCCACCGGAGCACCGGGTTGCGGACGGGGGGAGACGGGCGGCCGCCGCTCGGGCGGCCGGGGGCGACGGCTCAGCCGAAGCGGCCGGAGATGTAGTCCTCGGTGGCCTGCACCGCCGGGTTGGCGAAGATCCGCTCGGTGTCGTCGATCTCGATGAGCCGGCCGGGCTGGCCGACCGCGGCCAGGTTGAAGAACGCGGTCCGGTCGGAGACCCGTGCGGCCTGCTGCATGTTGTGGGTGACGATGACGATGGTGAACTGCTCCTTCAGCTCCCCGATCAGGTCCTCGATGGCGAGGGTGGAGATCGGGTCGAGCGCCGAGCACGGCTCGTCCATCAACAGCACGTCCGGTTCGACGGCGATGGCCCGGGCGATGCACAGCCGCTGCTGCTGACCGCCGGAGAGCCCCGAACCGGGCTTGTTCAGCCGGTCCTTCACCTCGTTCCAGAGGTTGGCGCCCTTCAGCGACTTCTCGACCACGTCGTTCAACTCGGACTTCTTGTACGAGCCGTTGAGCTTCAGGCCCGCCGCCACGTTGTCGAAGATCGACATGGTGGGGAAGGGGTTGGGCCGCTGGAACACCATGCCGACCGTGCGGCGCACCGCGACCGGGTCGACCCCGTTGCCGTACAGGTCCTCGCCGTCCAGGAGCACCTTGCCCTCGACCCGGCCGCCGGAGGTGACCTCGTGCATGCGGTTGAGGGTGCGCAGGAAGGTCGACTTGCCGCAGCCCGAGGGGCCGATGAAGGCCGTCACGCTCTTCGGTTCGACGGACATCGAGATGTCCTCGATCGCCTTGTGGGAACCGTAGTACGCGGTGAGGCCGCTGACGTCGATCCGCTTGGCCATGGGAATCACGCTTTCTCTCGTCGGGACGCGTCAGCGACCGGTCTTCGGGGCCTTCCAGCGGGCGATGCCGCGGGCCACCAGGTTCAGGATCATGACGAAGGCGATCAGGGTGAGCGCCGCGGCCCAGGCGCGGTCGTACGCCGCGCCCGAGCCCGCACTGTTCGCGTACTGCTGGTAGATGTACAGCGGCAGCGACGCCTGCGCCCCTTCGAAGGGGTTGTTGTTGATGAAGTTGGTGCCCCACACCAGGAGCAGCACGGGTGCCGTCTCCCCGGTGATGCGCGCGACCGCGAGCATCACTCCGGTGGTGATGCCGCCGATGGAGGTCGGCAGCACCACCTTGAGGATGGTCCGCCACTTCGGCACGCCCAGCGCGAGGGACGCCTCGCGCAGCTCGTTGGGGACGAGCTTGAGCATCTCCTCGGTGGAGCGGACCACGACCGGCATCATCAGGATGGCCAGGGCCAGCGCGCCGGCGAAGCCGGACGGGCCCAGGTCCAGGATGAGGATCCAGAAGCTGAGGACGAACAGGCCCGCGACGATCGACGGGATGCCCGTCATCACGTCGACGAAGAAGGTGACGGCCGCGGCCAGCTTGCCCCGGCCGTACTCGACCAGGTAGATCGCGGTGAGCACGCCCACCGGCACGGCGATCACGGTGGCGATGCCGACCTGTTCCAGGGTGCCGATCAGGGCGTGGTAGATACCGCCGCCGCTTTCGGTGTCGGCGACCACGCCCATGGAGTGGCTGAGGAAGTAGCCGTCGAAGACCTTCACGCCCCGCTTGACGGTCTCCCAGATGAGGGACGCCAGCGGGATCACGGCCATCAGGAACGCGACCCACACGATGCTGGTCGCGACCCGGTCGCGGGCCTGGCGCCGGCCCTCGACCCGGGCCGCCACGGCGTAGCTCAGCAGCACGAACAGCAGCGCGGCGATCAGGCCCCACTGCACCCTGCTGTGCAGGTCGAACAGGAGGCCGATGCCCACCGAGAGGGCGACGGAGGCCCCGGCGAGCGCCCACGGGGTCCACCGCGGCAGGCTCGCGCCCTGTATCCGGGAGGGGGCCGGGCGCTCGGGACGCCGGGTGGTGGTCGACTGGTTCATCCGTTGGCCCCCGAGTACTCCTTGCGGCGGGCGATGATGCCCCGGGCCGCACCGTTGACCAGCAGGGTGATGACGAACAGCACCAGGCCGGAGGCGATCAGCGCGTCCTGCCCGACGGTGTTGGCCTCGCCGAACTTGCTGGCGATGTTCTGGGCGAAGGTGCCGCCGCCCGGGTCGAGCAGGCTGGCGTTGATGTCGAAGGTCGGCGACAGGACGGTGGCGACCGCCATGGTCTCGCCGAGCGCACGGCCCAGGCCCAGCATCGACGCGGAGATCACGCCGGAGCGCCCGAACGGCAGGACCGCCATCCGGATGACCTCCCAGCGGGTGGCGCCGAGGGCGAGCGCGGCCTCTTCGTGCATCTTCGGAACCTGCTTGAACACCTCGCGCGACACGTTGGTCACGATCGGCAGGATCATGATGGCCAACAGAATGCCTACGGTCAGCATCGAGCGCGGGGCGCCGCCCTGCCACTCGAAGACGCCGGTCCAGCCGAAGTAGGTGTCCAGCCAGCCGAACAGTCCGGTCAGGTGCGGGACGAGCACCAGCGCGCCCCACAGGCCGTAGACGATCGAGGGCACCGCGGCGAGCAGGTCGATCACGTACGCGACCGGGCCGCTGAGCCGGCGCGGCGCGTAGTGGGTGATGAACAGGGCGATGCCCACGGCGATCGGCACCGCGATGACCATGGCGATCAGCGCGGAGACGACGGTGCCGAAGGCGAGCACGGCGATGCCGAACACCGGCGGGTTGACCCCGGTGTTCCACTCGAACGTGGTGAAGAAGTTGCCCTCGTTCTTGGTGAGCACCAGCGCGGCGCGGTAGGTCAGGAAGCCCGCGATGGCGGCCATGACCGCCAGCAGCAGGATGCCCGAACCGCGGGTCAGACCGAGGAAGATCCGGTCACCCGGGCGGGTGGCGCCCCGCGCGGCCCGTCCCCCGTCGACCGCGGCGGTCGACGGGGCGGGCGGGGGCGGGTTGTCTGGGTGGTCCTTCGTAGCAATGTCCATGGGAGTTCTCCGGTCTGCGGAGCCGTACGGGGAGTGCGGCTCCGGGCGGCGGTGCACCGGACGGGTGGGGGCGGGGGCCCGTGCTCCCCGCCGCCCACCCGGAAGGGGGTCGGGCCGGCGGCGGGAGCGGGGAGGCGGGGCGTCCGCCCGCACGCTTCAGGCAGGTCGGTTCGGCTCGGTTCAGCTGAGCGACGCGATGGTCTCGCGGACCTTGGTGGCGATCTCGGCGGGCAGCGGGGCGTAGCCGGCGTCGGACAGCAGGCTCTGGCCGTCCTCGCTGGCGATGTAGGTGAAGAAGGACTTGACGGCCGGCAGCGTCTCGGCGTCGTTGCCCTTCTCGCAGAGGATCTCGTACGTGACCAGGGTGATCGGGTAGGCACCCTCGGCGGTCGGCTTGTAGTCCAGCTCCAGGGCGAGGTCCTTGCCCTTGCCGACGACCTTCGCCGCAGCGATCGCCTTGGAGGCGTTCTCCGTGGTCGCCTTGACCGGCTCGGCGGCGTCCGTCTTGATGTCGACGGTCTTGATGCCGCCCTTGGCGTACGACAGCTCGAAGTAGGAGATGGCGCCCGCGGTCTCCTTGACCTGCTGGGCCACCCCGGAGGAGCCCTGCGCGGACTGGCCGCCCTTGGCCTGCCACGCCTTGCCGCCCTCGTACTTCCACTCCTCGGGGGCGGCGGCCTTCAGGTACTGGGTGAAGTTGTCGGTGGTGCCGGACTCGTCGGACCGGTGGAACGCCTGGACCTTGGTGTCCGGGAGGTCGACGCCCGGGTTCAGCTTCTTGATCGCCTCGTCGTCCCAGGTCTTGATCTGGTCGTCGAAGATCTTGGCCAGGGTGGCGGCGTCCAGGACCAGGGTGTCCACGCCGGGCACGTTGAAGCCGACCGCGATCGGCCCGCCGACCATCGGCAGGTCGATGGCCTGGCTGTCCTTGCAGACCTTCGCGGACTCGGCGATCTCCTCCGGCTTGAGCGCGGAGTCGGAGCCGGCGAAGGCGGTCTGGCCCTGGAGGAAGTTGGTGATGCCGGCGCCGGACCCCTTGGGGTTGTAGTTGATCCGGACGTCCTTGCAGGCCGCCTGGTAGTTCTTCACCCAGACGTCGATCGCGTTCTTCTGCGCGGAGGACCCCGCGGCGAGGATCTCGCCCTGGGCGTCGTCGCACGCGATCGAACCGGTGGCGGCGCTCTGCGTCCCCCCGGTCGCGCCGCTCGCACCGGCGCCCGTCTCGTCGGAGCCGCACGCCGTGAGGGCCAGGGCGCCGGAGACGGCGACCGCACCGAGGGAGAGGGCGCGCAGCCGGTTCTTGCGCTGAAGCTTCACTGTTCGGGAGTTCCTTCCAGGAGCCGCCCGGTGTGCTGTTCGGCGGCGTGCGGGTGTCGGTCGGGCCTCCCCGTGACGGCACCGTTCGGCGGTACCGGGGCGGCCCGGAGGGTGTCCGGGTCGTACACGTGCACCCGGTGCGGTTGCCGGAAGTGGCCCCGGTTTTCGCACCTGGTACGGCCGAAATTAGGCAGGGCAGGTGAAGCCACCCACGGCCACAGGTGAACGGTCGGTGAACCCGCGCGGTCGGTGCGGTGAGGTCACGGCCCGCTCACGCGGAGTGTCCGAGCCGGCCCGGCGACCGGCCGGAAGACGGTGCCGGGGCCGTGCCCGTGGCACCCCGGCGAGGCCGGCCGGGGACCGAACCGCCACGTCGCACGGTGCGCGCCCCCGCCGATGGTGCCGCCGAACGGGGTGGACGCGCGTCCGGCTCCCCCGCCGTTCGGGTGAACGGATCGATGCACGGAAGCCCGCACGGGGCGTGCACCCGGCCCGCGCGCCGATCACCCGCTGCTACGCGCGGGGGGTGTGACCCCTGTCCGGAAAGGACCGACCACATGCCGGTATCCGCCCCGGCTCCCGGTTTCCGCCACCGCGGACCGTCCGGCTCCGCCGCCCCCGGTCCGACGCCCCCGCCCACCGCCTCCGTCCGGCACGCGTGAGCAGGTGCCCGCGCGGGTACGGAAGGACTCCCGACCACCGCGAACTCACCCACCGCACCGACGACCTCACCCACCGTCACGTCCTCGGCACCGTCCGCGCTCCTCGCCGCTCCTCGCCGCTCCTCGCCCAGGGAATCCCCTATGACGACCCGCCGCACGGTCGCCGCCCGCGCCCGTCGCCACGGCCTGCACGAGGCCGCGAACGGCACCGCCCTGATCCCGCCGCCGCGCGGGGGGCTCCTCTTCGACACCGACCGCAGCCGCCCCGGCGAGTTCCTCGGCCCGGCGGACGGCCACTGGACGCTGCGCTGCCCGGACACCGGTGAGCAGTGGCGGGCGGCGCCCCAGGACCTGGTCCCGCTGGGCGCCGGGCGGCCCACCGGCTGACAGGCACGGACGCCCCCGCGGTCAGCCCCCGCCGCAGCCCCCGCATCCCCCGCAGGAACTCGCACCCGTGCCGTTCAACCAGGCGCCTCCGTCGGAGCCCGGGACGCCCTTCGTCCCCCGTCGCCCCGGGTACCGGCGGACCGCCCCGAAGTCCACCATGATCCGGACCCGTTGCGGAACGCCTGCCAGCGCGGCCTCGGCCCGCTCCCGGCAGTACCGGTCGAAGGCCGGCCACCGCGGGGCGTACTCGGCCGGCCAGACCCTGCCGCAGAGCCAGAGCGCACCCCACCCGAGCACCCCCGCACAGGCCCAGAGCAGGGCGTCGTGACCGGGCGCCGGGAAGGGCGCCTCCGTCTCCACCGCTTGGACCACGATCCCGGAAGCGACGACGACCGCGGCACCGAACGCCACCGTCCGACAGGGCTCCGCCTGCCGCCGCACCTTCGGCACCCGCTCGGCGAGGAGGCTCCGGTAGGGAGCGAAGTCCGCGTGGTCCAGCGCCTCGCCGATCCGGGCTCCCGCGGGCCCCCGCCGCCGGATGCCGTCGAGGAGGGCCCCGAGCACCGGATCCGCCGGCTCCGGTGCGCTCGGCACCGCGGTGAGCACACCCGCCTGCGAGACCGTGACCGCCCCCGTGTCCACCAGGAGGTACGCGGCCGTCTTCGCAGCGGCCGAGGGGCCGTCCCACCGGTGCGCCGCCCGCCAGGCGGCCTCCGCCGGCCCGATGCCCTCCCGCATCACGCGCCGGATGACCGCCCGGTCGGGCCGCCCCCGGATCGCCGTCCAGCACCCCAGCACGAGGTTGACCGCCGCGTAGCCCAGCAGCCACCAGATCACGAAGCGTCCCTCGCCGGTCAACCACATCCCGGTCAGCCCCCGCGCGCTCTCGACTGGCCGCTTCCTGCCCGGTGCGGCAGCACCTCAAGCACGGCGCCCAGGGCCCTCCGTCCTCAGCAGCGGATCCCAGACACCCTGGAAGAAGGCCAGCTCCACCAGGTCCACGCCGGCCGCGGGGGCGCCGACGCCCGCATCGGCGAGCTGGGCCCGGGCCGCGGACATCAACTCCAGGTAGACCGCGTACCGATGGGCGGTCCACCCCCCGTCCGACCAGGTCCACGCGGCCGTCCCCGCGGCGGAGGCCACCCCCGCCGCGGCCCCGACCCGCTGCGCCCAGGCCCGCACCACCCGGGCCACCCGCTGGTCCAGGACCAGCGCCCGCGGCCCGACCGGGGCGGGCTCCGCCAGGTCCAGGAAGTACAGGAACTTGGTGAAGAACGCCGGCCCCAGGCCCCGGACCGTTCCCCGCAGCCCGCGGTACGCCGCCACGGCACCCCGCTCCCGCAACTCCGCCACCGCCGCGCCCAGCGCCTCCTCCGCCCCCGGCTCGGCCAGGACCGCCTCCAGCCGGTGCGGCCCGTAGCCCGTCCTGCCCTGGCCCCACACGTACGAGGCCACCAGCGCCTCGGCCCAGGCCCCGCGGCCCACGGCGTCCCGCACCGCCTCGGTGACCCGCGCCCGGCTGACCCGTACGGCCCCGGTCTGCTCCCGCCCGGCGAAACCCCGGAGCCAGGGCTCCGCACCGGACCAGTGCGCCGGCACGTACGCCACCGCGTGCGCGCCCACGCCCTCGGCCGCGTAGCGGGCGCCGGGGCCGGCGAGCCACACCCCGATCGCGTCCACCGCGGCGGGCGGCAGCAGGTGCCGCCGCACCTCCTCGTCCAGGGCGTCGGCCAGCGCCTGCCGCCCGTCGCCCCTCGTGCGACCCGCGTCCACGACCGCGTCCGTCAGGCCGACGGAGCCGTGGGCACGGCGAGTTCGCCGAGCACCCGGGCCGCCGGCGCCGGGTCCACCAGCCACTTCAGGTGGCTGCCGGGGAGGGTGCGGACGTCGTACGGGTTCTCCGGGGTCAGCGCGTCGCCCTCCCGGATCAGCCGGTCCTGGGCCGCGAGCGGCAGGCTGGCGTCGTCGGCGAGCCGGACGAAGGTCTTGGGGACGCGCCCCCACGTCGCCGCCTGCGCCCGGTCGGCGGAGGTGCCGACGTCGAGGTTCTCGTCCGGCTGGAAGGTGTTGAGGAAGGTCAGGAACTCCTCGTCGGTGCCGTCGGCGAGGAAGGCCGCCTTCAGCCCGGCCAGGGCGGCCGGGTCGGCGGTACGGAAGTTGACGCGCAGCAGGCCCAGTTCGGCCGGGTCGCCCGCCATGACCGCGCCCAGCGCGGCCAGGTCGACCGAGGCCATCTCCGGCTCGGCGTAGTAGTCGTTCACGTCCAGCTCGACCGGGCACCAGGCCGCGACGTAGACGATCCGGTCGATCAGGTCGGGCCGCGCGTTGGCCGCGGCCGTGGCGGTGACCCCGCCCCGGCTGTGCGAGACCAGGATCACCGGGCCGTTCTCCTTGGCCCGTTCCAACACCCCGATCAGATGGGCGGCGTTGTCGGCGAGGGTCACGCCCTTGATCGCCCCGGGCGCGGTAGCGAGCCCGGCAAGGTCCTGCGGTGCCTGGTAGGCCCGGGTGTAGGTCGCCCCGAAGCCGTGCCCGGGCAGGTCCACGGCGACGGACCGGTGCCCGAGCAGGCCGAGTTCGGCTTGCAGCGGCGCGAAGGCGAAGGAGTTCCCGAACGCTCCGTGCACCAGGACGAACGTGGGTTGCTGCATGTGCTCACTCAACTCTCTGGCTCCGCGGTCCGGCGGGGCACGCCGTGCGGACGGCGGTGGGGCAACTGTCCCGGCCCGCCCCGCGTCCTGTGCCGGCCGCCGCGACGGTCTCCCCGGTCAGGGGCGCCGTCCGTCCGCACGCGGAGTTCCGATCGGGGGCAACACGAACGGCTGCCCGATTCCCCGGGACAGTACGCAGCCGAAGATCACCGGTGCAACCGACAAAGCTCCGGGGGGCTCAGCCCCGGTGGCTCGTGTCGACGCGGCTGGGTGCCAGGGTGGCACGGGCCCTGACCCTGTGGGTATCTACGCGCGGAAGAGAGCTGTGTCCAGGTAGTCCTGCACTGGTTCGAAGAGCCCATAGGGCACGTACTTCGGGATCTCGCCGTGGGCGACCCAGGCCAGTTCGGCCAGTTCCTCGGTGTCCGCGACGTGGGCCGTACCGTCCAGCACCTCGCAGGCGGTGTACGACATCAGCCGGCCCGTCTTCGGGTGGACGCGTTCGCCGAGCGGCTTCACAGCCGCTACGGTCAGCCCGGTCTCCTCCTGGGTCTCCCGCACAGCCGCGTCCTCGCGGGCCTCGCCGGGCTCGACCTCGCCGGCTGGGAACTGCCAGGAAAGCTGTCCCTCGCTGACCCGGCGGCGCACCATCAGCACGCGTCCCCCGTTCACGACGATGGCGGCGGCGATGCCCGGACGCTCGTCCGTGTTCTGGTTCGTCACGTCTGTTCCTCCAGGACAGCCAGGATGGGCGGAAAGATCGTATCGACGGGGATGAAGCGGGGCACGGAGTTTCCGGGGACCCACATGACGTCGATGTTCTCGGCCGCGTCGCTGTTCGTGGCCTCGCCGGCCAGGTACTCGCAGAGGAAGTACTCGCACAGCACGCCAGTCACGGGGTGTAGGCGGCTCCCGAGGTGCTGCCGGACCGCGCAGTGGACGCCCGTCTCGTCCAAGGTCTCCCGCACGGTGGTGGTCTCCGCCTTGCCTCCCGGCTTGATGACGCCGGCCGGGAACTGCCACGTGATTCCAGCGGCGTCGTCGTCCCGCCGGCACACCAGGAGGACATTGCTGTCGCGGACGACCACCGCGACGGCCACCCGCAGCGCCTGCGCGCCTGGCGGTGTCGAGTCCGCGGGGGCCTGTTCCTTCGCCAGCAGGAGCGCGAACCGCTGTCGGGCAGCCGGAGGAGCCTGCTCGTGGGCCGTGTCGAGGAGTTGCTGCATCTCCCTGCGAGGCACGACGGACGGGTCGGCGTGCCAGGCGGCCACCGTCCTCACGGCGATGCCGAGGTGAGCGGCGAACTGTTCGTTCCCGAGCCGTAGGGCGGACTGCAGCAGGCAGGCGTACCGGCCGCTCCAGCGCTCGATCACGTCCACAAGACTGCCCCCTCGTCGCCGCCCCGGTGCAGGAATCCGCGCGCCGAAAGTGCACTCCCACTGCACTGGCACTTCATGGTCACACGGGCAGAGCCCCGGAAGAATCGGAGTCGCCAGGGGCCAAGGAATCAGCCGCCGAAGGCTCAGTCCCTGGGAGGCGTATGAGAGGCGTGAGAGCGCCAGACGACCACAGGGAGATTCTAGGTGCCTACCCCCAGCGGATGGCGGAGACAGAGAGGTTGACCGAATCGGGACTCTCGTTGGGCTGATCGGTCGTACCTCGGCCGACGTTCGCCCGTCCGGGGCACTGCCCGCACGCCCGAACCTCCCTGCCAGCGCCGGTAACCTCAGCGGATGACGGCTGATCGTCCGTCATGTTCGGTTGCTGGCAAGGCGAAAGGGAGTCAATGGCCGAGGTTCAGGCACACACTGTCGAGCGCACGCTCGTCCTGCTCAAGCCCGATGCGCTGGCGCGTGGCCTGGCAGGAAGGGTCATCACACGATTCGAGGATGCCGCGCTGAAGATCGTCGGCACCAAGATGAAGTGGATGGACGAGGAGTTCACCCGCAAGCACTACTTCGACCTGGAAGAGCGGCTGGGGTCGGAGGTCTACAACCTCACGGCGACGTTCATGCAGCAGGGGCCGGTCATCGCCCTGGTGCTGGAGGGCTTCGACGCCATCGCCACCGTCCGCAAGATCGTCGGCAGCACGTACCCGAACCAGGCTCCGGCCGGCACGGTGCGGGGCGACTTCTCGCACTACAGCGCGGCGGCCAGCATCGCCTCGGGCAAGGCGGTCGCGAACCTCGTGCATGCCTCCGGCAACGCGGAGGAGGCCAAGCAGGAGGTGGAGCTGTGGTTCGACAAGGACGAGCTGCAGGAGTACAAGACGCTGGCCGAGATCTACACGTACTAGCAGCGGGTCACTGCGTCACCGCGGGGACGCCGGGGCGTTGATCACCACTGGGGCGCGACCGTTTGAACCGAGAGGGCACCATGACCAACCAGACCCGCCTGGCCTCCACCGACGAGCTGGAGTCGATCTTCCAGCGTGAGCTGGCGGCCGACCGGTGGGCCGCCACCGAGACCGCGTACGCCCTGGCCGTGCGCCACCGCGACCTGGGCGACTGGCCCGCGTCGCAGGAATGGGCCCAGCAGTGCCTGCGCCTGCTGGAGGACTTCCCCAACGAGACGGAGGAGCAGGTCGCCACCGGCCGTACGTCGGTGGGAGGCGTTCAGCTGCCGACCTACCTGCACTCGGGAGTCGTCGAGGAGCGCTTCGGCACCCTCGGGTGACACCGACCGATCCACCGGGGTGATGTGGCCGGCACCCGCATCGACCGCATCACCCCGCGCTCGACCACCAACCCCATGGCGATCGCCCGACCGGACAGCCCCGCACGGCAGGGTCCGGCTGGCTTCGCCCTGCCTGAAACGAGGAGGCAGCAGCCCCGTGGCCGTCGAGATCGAAATGCGCGCCCGCTTCACCAAGGAGGTCCACGACCAGCTCGTCATCCGCCTGAAGGCGGATGGGGAGGACCTGGGCCCCGACGACAAGCACATCTACTTCTACGTGCTGCCCGACCAGCTCCTGAAGGTCACCGACAACACGGCTGCCGGCACCGCCAAGATCACCCTCAAGGGGAGCAAGATCGGGCAGGGTGCGGCCTTTGCGGAGACCGAGTTCGCCATCGCCCCGGCCGACGTTCCCGCCGCGGTGAAGGTGTTCAACGCCCTCGGGTTCGAAGCGGCCATGCACGAGGCGTTCAACTTCCGTCACAACTTCCGCTTCGACGACGTCGAGATCGCGGTCAAGTGGAGCGAGGCGTGGGGCTACCACGCCGAGTTCGAGATCCTCCTGGAGGACGGTGCCTCGGACGCCGCCCGCGCCGAGGCCGAAGCCAAGATCACGGACGTCGCCACGGCGCTCGGCGTGACCCTGATGACGGAGCAGGAGCTGGCCGACTTCACCGCAGCCTTCGAGGCGGCCGAGAAGGAACGCAAGGAGCACGAGCAGCAGGCCGCGCGGATCCGGTAGGGAACATCACCGCGGAGACCACCAAGGGGGTGGGCACGAGTGAGCACGACCCCGTTGACCGCAAGTCTGATCTACCTGGCTGCCCGAGGGCAGCTCCCGCTCCACCAGCACATGGACCACGCCACCGTCGCGTGGATCAGCGACCACAGGCCCGACCTCCCGCCGACACCGCAGCCGGCCTTGCGCCCGCAGTCGAAGGAGCTGCTCGCGCACGGCGGACTGCCCGCCCGGTGGTGGGCCGACCCCCACCTGTACACCTCGCTCCACGGCGTCCGGCACGCCATGAGGACGGCGGCGCTCGCCGCCGTCCTCGCCGCGGCCGTACACGACTGCCAGCGGCGCCACGACCAGGACGATCGCGGACATGGCGCCCGCGCGGCCACCTGGCTCACCGTGAACGCCGACACCGTCTGGGGCCACTTCGGCCTCGCCGCCGCGCCACGGCGGATCGTGCAGGCGGCCACCGCCGTCCGACTGCACGACGTTCCGTACGAGGCGTTCACCGCGGACGACAAGTCCGACCACGCCCGGGCTGAGCACATCACCGACGTGGTCAAGGCTGCCGATGCCCTGGACCGCTACCGCCTGCCGAAACTGAAGTGGTGGCCGGACTCCCGGTACGTCCGCGAGCCCGGCTTCGACCAGCTGCGCAACCTCGCCTTCGACCTGGCCCTGGTCTCGGAGCGTGCCTACCTCGCCGGGGCCAGCGGCACCGCGGCCGTCCGTTACGCGCTCGCCGAGAAGGGCCTGGTCTGACCATGGACTTCCTCGACGCCTACCATCTGTGGGCCGACGCCCACGCCTTCTACGACTCCACCCTCATCCCCAGCCCCGCCGACCACACCGACCCGCTCGCCACCCAGGCCGCAGGCTGGGACCGACGTCTCGCCGAGGACACCCGGAACGGCCATCTGCTGCGGCAGAACGCCCTCTTCGAGGCCCTGAGCGGGAGCGGCAAGCTGCACCTGCTGCACGTCACCCACGCCCTGGAGGAGATCAGTCGGCAGGGAGTGCTCTACCCGTCGGGCGGCTGCCTCGTCGGAAGCATCTACTGCGCGCCGCTCACCGCGACCGACCATGGCTTCCGCATGCACAACCTCGGTGCCTACGTCCTGACCAAGGAAGCGCCGACCTTCCTGGCCAAGCTCGGCGTCACCGATCGCGTCCCCACCCCGCTGATCTTCGAGATCGCCACCCCGCCGCAGGCGTACCGCGGTCTCGCCGGCGTGGACTACCTGCGGCTGGGCCTCATCCACCTGCGGATCTACAGCCACCTCGAATACCTGCTGAGCAAGAACGAACGGCACCAGCTGCGCGAGACCGTCGTCAGCCGGGTCAAGAACTCGGCCGCGTTCCTCGCCACCGCTGCCGCCGTCGCCTACCAGGGCACCCGGGTCGACTCCGAGCCGTTCCTCAAGCTGCTCGACGAGACGATCCCTCGGCTGCCGATCCTCGGCTACCTGTACTTCGAAGCGGTCGCCGAGTACCTGATGCTCCACTCGGCCTCCCGCCACACCCGGCGCCTGGCCGAGCTCGGCGAGCTGAACAACTGGCTCTACAAGGAGATGCTGTTCGCCTCCTTCCCCGCGATGGCCGGCAAGTTCGACCTCGCGAGGTTCCGTCCCCGCCCGAAGCAGCTGGCCGCACTCATCCACCGAGTCGACCCGACCATCGACACCAGTCACGCGAGCGCCTACCTGGTCGAGCGGATCAGCTACCTCGTCGCCGCCCGCCTCTTCGCACCTGGCGACGCCCCGGAAGCCCGGCACCACACGCGCTGGGAGTTCGACTCCCTGGCCACTCAGCTCGGACCCCTCCTCGGCCACCTCATCCACCGGGAACTGCGCACCTTCGGCCGCTACCCCGACTTCTACTTCTACTTCGACCAGCACAAGGCTCTGCAAGCCTGGAACTACTGGAACCACATGGACATCGTCGCCCCGTTCAACGGCACGATGCCCAAGGGTGAGATCGGCATCAACCCGGCCTACCCCAACCTCGACTACCGCGTCTGGCGCGCCGAGCAGGACGACACCGGCCACCTCCACCCGGCCGAGGAGCTCGCGCTGACCATCGCCCCGCGGCTGGTGGACATCAAGTACACCCTCATGCGCAACAACCAGTGGACCGCCCCCTCGCCCAGCGGCGCCTGATCACCGCCGCCGCCATCCGCGGCCCACCCCACCCCGCGCAACCTCACACCCAGGAGATCCCTGATGAGTCCCTCCGGCCTACCCTCCGTCGACCTCCTCGGCGAACAGATCGCCTCGGTCCTCGCCGACCCCGCCACGACCCATGGCCTCGCCCGCACCCTCCGGGCCGCCGCCAAGGAGATCGAACTCCACGGCTACCACAACGCCAGCCGGCGCGCCTGGCCCAATGGCCGGATCGACGACAAGCCCGCCAAGGTCCAGATCGGCGGCGGGGCCCACCGCATCGACGGCTTCTTCAACATCGACCTCGTCCCGCCGGCCGACCTCCTCTGGGACATCCGCGAGGGCATCCCCCTCCAGGGACGACAGCACTGACGAGATCTTCTCCGAGCACTTCCTGGAGCACATCGACTACCCGCGCTCGGCCAAGCACTACGTCCGCGAGGCCCACCGCGTCCTCGTGCCGGGCGGCAGGATCATCACCGGCGTTCCCGACGCCGCGTTCGCTCTGAGCCAGTACCCCGGGCCCCTGAACAGCACCGACGAGACCATCGAGCGCTGGTACGCCAAGCGCAACTGCCTCGGCGACATCAACACGCGGCTTGATCTCGTCAACCTCGTCCTCCGCGACCAGGACGACGACCCCACCTACACCCCGCACCTGTGGGCCTACGACCACGAGAAACTCGTCCAGCTCTTCGAGGAAGCCGGCTTCATCACCGTCGGCCCTTGGACGTTCCACCCCACGGTGGCCAACCCCAAGCGCCGCCGGGGCAGCGTCTACGTCATCGCCACCAAGTGCCGTGCACCGTCAGGAACTTAGACACTCCGGCCACCCGCCAGGTCGGCCTCAGGCATCAAGGACCTCCATGTACTCAGCGAAGGGCCGGAGTTCTCCAGGGCGATGCGCCTCCACTCCTGGTGGGGGCGAAGTCCCCCTCGTACTCCTCGCGATTGATCCGGGTACCGTCCGGCCGGAAGTTCAGGTGGGCGATGCGGACCTCGTCGATCATCCACCAGTCACGGCCGGCCCCGCTCACGCATGCAGGGCCGCCGGCGTCTCGGTACGGGCCCGATCGTAGAGCGCCCGGGCGTACCGGTTGCCGAGATGCGGCTTGATCATTCCGAACATGCGGGTGACCCTGCGGTCCACCCGACCGCTCTGCACCAGGGGCAACTCGTCCAGCACCTTGTTCCAGGTGACGCAGGCGGCTTCCAGGTGGCCGTGCTGCATCTGGAACTCGGCGAGAGTGGCTCGCTTCTTCGCGTGAGAACGTCGGTAGACCGCGTACATGAGACGGTCGGACTCCTCCATGGCGCTGATGGCTCCCGGCAGGTCGCCCAGCTCATGACGGACGTGGCTGATGTGGTAGTACAGCGCCGCCGGATCGTAGGAGCCGAACGCCTTCTCACGGGACTCGGCCTTGTCCATGGCACGCTCGGCTTCGCGAAGGTGCGTCATCGCCCTGCTGACGTCACCGGACTGGGCGGCGGCATGGGCCTGTTGTCCCGCGAGGAAGGCCCGCATCCGGGGTCCGGCCTGGGGGGACGCGGAGGCGGCTGCGTCGGCGAGACGCATGGACGTGGCGCTGTGCCCCAGTTCCACGGCCTGCACGCTCATCCCGCGCAGTGTGGTGCAGTACGTCAGGTGGTCCTCCGAGGCCCCGGCCAGTTCCAGGGCCTTCAGGTAGTACCGCTGGCCGAGCCCCTCCAGGCCCTCGTCCACGGCCATGTACCCGGTGAGGTAGCAGAGGTCCGAGGCGGCGGACATCATCGCCTTCCGGACCGCGTCGGGTGCCTGGGCCCGTAGGTAGGGGACGACCGTGTTGACGAGGAACGCCGCCGCCATCGGGCGGGCGTGACGTCCGCCGAACCTGTCGTCCAGCTCGGACAGTTGTTCCGTCATGGCGATCACCATGTCGACGTCCGGCATCCCGATCCGGGGCGCCGTCTCCTGACGCACCCGCTCCATCCGGCCCACCACGTCCGGCCAACCGGGAATCGTGAGCGCGACGCTGAACAGGCTCGCGTTGACGACTCCCCTGCGGGTGGGGACCATGTCGCTCTTCTCCCTCCTTCTGAACTCGTCAGTCCCGCACGGCCCCTTCAGGCCAGAGCACCCTCACCGGCACCCCGTTGCGCTCGGCATGGGCCACCACATCCGCGGTCCCGCCGAGGCCGCGTGCCGGCTGACCGTCCCAGACAGCGATCAGCACCTCGACCGAGTCGGCCAGCAGCTCGCCACCGGCCATGTGCGCGTGCGCGCCGGATGCGACGAGCCCGGTGCGGTGCACGGCGGCAGCCCTCCTCAGGAGCTCGTCATACGTGCTGTGGTGCCACTCGGGCAGATCGGCCCTGTAATCCTGTGCAGGCAGCACCACTTCGAGCCCGCCACCGCGTTCGAGCACTGCCAGCGCGAACCAGGTGTCAGGACCATCCGCGATGCAGCTCACAGCAACGAGTTCACCAGGCTCGTACAACGCGACGGCCTCGGCCAGAAGGGCTCGCGTCTGTACCTCGACCGCACTCGACAGTCCGCGGTGTCCAGTGATACCCACTCGCATGTGATTTTCCTTCCGATGGCAATCAGAGGGCTACAGGTACACGTCATGCAATTGCGCATCGAATTCACGCACCACTGACGGGGGCGATGTGGACGCGTAGGCACGGCGAAACGCTCTGGCGCGCTCAACGATACGACCGGAGCGAAGCCTGACACCGACGTCAAGAGAACGGAGGGCGAGCGCGAACGCGCTGTCAAGCTGCCCCGAACTCAGATAGCCGCTCGCCACGTCCAAACCCAGCAATGCACGTTGCTTCTGATGACCAACGGTCAGCGCGGACCGCGCATCGTCCAAGGATTCCTCGACCCATCGAGCACGTGCCAACCGAGCACCACAGGTTACCCTTGCGGCAGCGACCTTACGTTGATCGAAAGTGAAGATCCAGGGCCAAGGCGGCATCTCGTCCCGAGAGACTTCCCTTGTCCGGATCTCGCTGTCCAGGAGAGCACGGTCCGCCTCACGCGAGTTCCCTGCCGTGGCATGGGCCACGGCTTCCAAGGACGAGAGCCAGGCGGCCGAAATCGCCGGGTAGTCGTCGCTGAGTTGTTCACGGGCCGCCCTGATGAGTTGGAGCCCTTGGGCCACGTTTCCCAACTCCACCTCGAATTGAGCAAGGCTCCCTTGCTGGTATGCGGTCAAGAGCGGACGATGGGAGCGCTTCGCGGCCTTGATCGCAGCTCCGTACCAACTCCGAGCAGACCCTTGGTCCGACATGTCCCAGCAGAGCCACCCAGCAAAGCTGGCCACTTCGCTACCCACCGCTGCCATCCGAGCTCGACCTTCACGGTCGGTTTCCTGTGCTGTAACAGCACGCACCAATCGCATGTGCCCTTGAACCGCGTCCAGCAGCTGGGGCGCCGCCACGGTGGCCTCCACCTTCCGAAAGGAATGGGTTGCGATACTCAGCACATGGGCTTGGTCAGCCCCAGCGCCGGAGATCCGGGGAAGCGAACCATGCAGTTCTGAAACCGTCGCATCTTCATGCACAGCAGCCAGACGCGATCGAGAACCCAACGACTCGCGGTCCTCCGTCGGCGGCGAAGGCCGAGATCCAGTTTCCGCCAGACCAACCAGTGAAGGCGGAATGGACAGATACTCGGCGACCCTGGCAAGGGTCTTCATGTCGTACGCGCCCGATCCTCTCTGCTCAATGCGCGAGACTGCCGACTGCGACAGTCCGCAGAAGTCTCCCAGTTGTCTCTGCGATACCCGGGCATCCCTCCGCACCAGCTGAATCACGCGCCCGTAGTCACCACGACGCGCTGCCTCCCGGACCGCCCGGCCTGACCAGTTCACGTCTACCTACTTCCTCACTGCACCCGTCGCGCAACCCCGACATGCGCCCTCCGCATGCGTGCATGCACATCACGCATCGGAACTCGCCCGCAATCTCAGGCCGAGCCCGCCCGTGTCGTCACCGTCGCGGAACCGGTGACCCGAGCCCACCGCTTCCGGTTCGGCGACCGGACCTCCACTCGCCCGCCCCCGGACCACGCCTCCTCCCCTGGTCGTCCCCGGAGGGCAAACCCTGTTACCTCGCCCCCGACACCGAACACGAGGACGGAGGCGGCTACCTCACCCGACTCGCCGACGGCGTCGAAGCCACCCAACTCACCATGGCCGAGGACCTCCTCGCCCACACCCACGCCCTGCTCGACGAACCCCGACTCACCCACCCCGAACTCCGCTTCCTCCTCGCCCGCCACGCCGAAGCCCTCCACGACACCCTCCGCATCGCCCACAGCCGCGGGAGCCGCACGGCATGAAGCCCCCGGTGGACGGAACGGAAGCGTTCCGTCCACCGGGGGCTGCGGGGTGGGGGGCGTCAGCCCGCGAGGCTGAACTCTCCGCCGGCCGCGATCAGGGAGACGCTGCTGAGGCTGTTGACCGGGGTGGTCAGGGAGGTGCGGTTGGTGGCGCTGCCGTCGCCGAGCTGGCCGTTGTTGTTGTAGCCGACGGTGCTGACCTTGCCGTCCCGGTCGAGGACCAGGGTGTGGTAGCCGCCCGCGGAGACGGCGCGGATGTTGGTGGCGCCGTCGAGGGTGATGGGGGCGGGGCGGTTGGTGGTGGTGCCGTCGCCCTGCTGGCCCTGGGCGTTGTAGCCCCAGGTCTTGACGGTGCCGTCGGCGAGGCGGGCGACGCTGTGGTAGACGCCGGCGCTGATCTCGCGGGCGGTGGTGATGTCGTCGACCTTCACCGGGGTGAGCCGCTGGGTGCTGGTGTTGTCGCCGAGCTGTCCCTCGGAGCCGCGGCCCCAGGCCCACACCGTGCCGTCGGCGCGGCGGGCGAGGGTGTGGGCGCTGCCGCCGGCCGCGCTGCGGGCGTTGGTGATGCCGCTGACGGTGACGGGGGTGGTGCGGTTGGTGGTGGAGCCGTCGCCCAGTTGGCCGTTGGCGTTGTAGCCCCAGGTCTTGACGGTGCCGTCGGCGAGGACGGCGACGCTGTGCAGGGCGCCGGCGGCGATGGCCTCGACGTTGGTGAGGCCGGAGACGGTCACCGGGTTGTTGCGCTGGGCGGTGCTGTTGTCGCCGAGTTGGCCCTCGGAGTTGCGGCCCCAGGCGCGGACCGTGCCGTCGGAGAGCAGGGCCAGGCTGTGGTAGTTGCCGGCCGCGACGGCGACGACGCCGCGCAGGCCCGTGACGGTGGACGCCTGTTCCTGGGCGACGGTGTTGCCGATGCCCAACTGCCCCTCGGCGTTGCGGCCCCAGCTCTCGACGGTGCCGTTGGAGAGGAGGGAGAGGCTGTGGTAGTAGCCGGCGGCGAGGCCGTCGACGTCGCTGCCGGTGGCTCCGGGGATGGTCACCGGCTTGTACTTGGCGCCGGTGAGGGTCCCGCCGAGCTGGTAGTTGTCATTGGCGCCCCAGCCCTTCAGCCGGCCCTCCTGGGCGCCTGCGGTGGTCGCCGGCAGGGCGCTCCAGGCCAGGAGCGCGGCGAGCAGGCCGATCAGTGCGGTCAGGGCGCGGCGGGCGGGGCCCGGCCGGTGGGTGCGTGGGTTCATCGTCGTCCTACGGTCGCGTGGTGGGGGCGGGGTCCCGTTCGATCCCGTCACTCAACGCAACCCTTGTATCACCATCCGTGGCGTATCGGAGCGTTCGGCGGGGCCGTACGTGCCGACCCAGGCCACCAGTCCGGCGAACGCCCGGACGGGGAGGACGAGGTGGGGGCCCTCCGGGACCTTGCCGTCGCGGAGACGGACCAGGTCTCGGGCGGGACCGGGCGCCCACTCCAGGCACTGGCCGCCCTCGCCGCCGCTGTGACTGCTCTTGGCCCAGGGCGGGTCGGTGCTGCGGCCCGCCCCGGGCACGGGGGTGGTCACCGGGAGTGCTCCTCGGCGATCTCGCGGATGAAGGACACCGACAGGTCGGGCGAGAGGGCGGAGGCGCGGAGGCGTTCGTAGGCGGTGCGGGCGTTGCCCACGGCCGCTGCCGAATCGTTCACGTGGCCCAGTTCCCGCGCTTCCGAGTACACGACGGTGGGCCCGTCGTTCGGCTTCAGCAGGGTGAAGGCGGCGGAGGAGGCGGGGGCGCCGGCGGCGAACCGGAGCACCTGGAGGGTGATGTGGGGGCTGGCCGCCTGCCGGACCAGGTGGCGGAGTTGGCTGGTCATGATGGCGCGGCTGCCGACCACCGTGCAGAGCACGGCCTCGTGCAGGATGATCCACAGCAGCGGCGGCGTGGTGGTGTCCATCACTTCGCGGCGGCGCATCCGGGCGTCGACCCTGGCCCGGATCTGGTCGTCGCTCTCGCGCGGGTGCGAGGCACGGAAGGCGGCTTCGGCATAGCTGGGCACTTGCAGCATGCCCATGACGAAGGTGTTGCTGTAGTCCTCGATGCGGGCGGCTTCCCGTTCCAGCTTCAGGTACGGGACGAACCAGCCGGGGTGGCCGCGTTCGTTGAGCCGGTTCAGGAGGCGGGTGAACCAGCCGGAGGTGCCGAAGTAGCGGTCGCAGCCCTTCGCGAAGGCCGTCGAGGGCAGTGCGGTGCCGCTGCTGACCTTCAGCACGTAGGGCACTTCGTACCCCGTCGCGTCCGCGAGTTCCTGGGGGGTCACCCCCTTGTGCAGGAGCGCTTCGGAGATCTCGCGGCCGAACCATTCCAAACCGTCCGCGGGCGCACCCGACCTTTCAGTCATATGTTCAACTCCAGTGCTTTTCGGGCGGTTTGGAAACTCCCTCCCGCTTCCGGAGGTTACGCACGGGCCGCCATACCGGTCACCGGCTACGCTCCGTAGTCGGTGACCGGGCACGCCGAAGGCGCCGGACCGTCCGTCAACGCGAGGGCTGGGCAGAGGAGTTGCCCGCCGGGCGAGGGGGTGCGAGCGCCGGGCCGACGGTCGCTTCGTCGGACGGTACGACCGGCCGGGGGGTCGCGTCCGTCCGGGGGATCAGAGGGGGCGCCGGGCGGCCAGCAGCGCGTCGACCAGGGTGCGGTCGTGGTCGTGGGTGAGACGGGCGCGGGCCGCGCCGGGGGCGAGCCACAGCAGGTGGTCGACCTCGTCGTTGGGGACGAACTCGCCGTCCGTGGCCTCGGCCGCCCAGTACCGGACCTCCTTGGGACGGCCGGCCACCTCGTAGCGGACCGTGGGCAGCACCACACCGGGCAGACAGGTGTGGCCGGTCTCCTCGGCGACCTCGCGCAGCGCACCGGCCAGGGGGTCCTCGCCGCGCTTCAGCTTGCCCTTGGGATGGCTGTAGTCGTCGTAGCGGGGGCGGTGGACGAGGCACAGTTCGATGCCGTCCCCGCCCGGGGCCCGCCGCCACAGCACGCAACCGGCCGCGCGCACCGTGCGGTCCGTTGTGGGGTCGCCGCTCATCCTCCGGTCACCTCCCGGGTCCAGGCCCGCTGGAACGCGTAGCGGGCCGCCTCCACTTCGTGGCGCTGGTCGGCGTGGAGCACGCCGAGGACGTAGGCGGTGGTCGGGGCGATCCTCGGGGTGCCCGCCGCCGTCGCCGCGGCCTCGGCGGCCTCGGACGCGTCCCGGTGCCGGTCGAGGGCCTCGCCGGCGTGCAGCAGCCGGGTGTCCTCGGCCGGGTGGCCCGCGCCGTCCTGTCGGGCCAGCACCTCGCGAGCGTAGCGGTGCAGCCGCAGCAACTGCCGGACCCGGTGCCAGGGGTCGTCCTGGGCGCGGGGCGAGGGGGCGGCGGCGAGGCCCTGCGCGTTGTACGGGTGGCCCGCGGTGAGCAGCGGCAGCGCCCGGACGGCGTCCAGCAGCCGGGCCTCGGCCTCGGCGGCGAGCGGGTGCAACAGGTCGACGGGGACGCGGGCGGCCGGGGTGAGGGGCACGTCGCTGGCGAGGACGGCAACGTTGTCAGCCAGGGCGTGGAAGCGGGCGGAGCCGAAGGCGTCCAGGCCGGCCGAGTGGGCGCGGGTCCGGGCCAGGGTGAGTTGGCGTTCCAGCAGGGCGGCGGCCCGGGCGGCGCCGAGGGCGAGGCCCTTGGCCGGATCGGCGGCGGAGGCCGGGGGCGGGACGGTCGCCCCGGCGGTCCGGGTCGTCCGCCGGGCGCCGGCGACGGTACGGCCGGCCGCGGCGCCGGGGGCCGCGGCCGGGGCGGCGGCCTCGCCGGAGAGCCGGGCCAGTGCGCCGAGCAGCCGTTCCAGGCGGTCGCCGTGGGCGTGCTCGCGGGCCAGGGTGCCGGAGAGCCAGGCGAGTTCGATGCGCAGCTCGTCGGACCAGTCGTGGTCCACCAGCGGGCGGAAGGTGTGCAGGGTGCCGCCGATGCGGCGGGCGGAGCGGCGCAGGTGCACCGCTGCCGCCCTGGCCGGGGCGGTGGTCCCGCCCGCCCCGGCACCGGCCTCGCGGTGCAGCCTCAGCGAGCGGAGGAAGTCCGTCGCACGGCCCCGGAGATGGGCCGCGAGGACGTCCCCCGCCGAGGGCTGCACCGCGAGGTCAGGGTTTCGGTGTGCCACGCCTGCGCCTCCGGGCGTCGATGAGCATCTCCTGTACGTTCCGCAGCGGTTGGCCGTCCGCATCGGTGGCGTGCCGGGTCCACTCGCCGTCCGGCCCCAGGTGCCAGGAGCTGGTGGCGTCGGACATCCCGGTCTCCAACAGCCGGTTCAGGGAGGCCCGGTGCGCGGGGTCGGTGACCCGGATCAGCGCTTCGATGCGGCGGTCGAGGTTGCGGTGCATCATGTCGGCGCTGCCCAGCCACACCTCGGGTTCTCCCCCGTTGCCGAAGGCGAAGACCCGCGAGTGCTCCAGGAAGCGGCCGAGTACCGACCGTACCCGGATGTTCTCGGAGAGACCCGGCACTCCGGGGCGCACGGCGCAGATGCCGCGCACCCAGATGTCGACCGGCACGCCCGCCTGGGACGCCCGGTAGCAGGCGTCGATCAGGGCTTCGTCCACCATCGAGTTGACCTTGATGCGGACGTAGGCGGGTCGCCCGGAACGGTGATGCTGGACTTCCTTGTTGACGCGGGAGACCAGGCCGTCGCGGAGCGACTTGGGGGCGACCAGCAGCCGGCGGTAGGTCTCCCGGCGGGAGTACCCGGAGAGCCGGTTGAACAGGTCGGACAGGTCGGCGCCGACCTGGGAGTCGGCGGTGAGCACGCCGAGGTCCTCGTAGAGGCGGGCCGTCTTGGGGTGGTAGTTGCCGGTGCCGACGTGGGAGTAGCGGCGGAGCGTGTCGCCCTCCTGGCGGACCACCAGGGACAGCTTGCAGTGGGTCTTCAGCCCCACCAGCCCGTACACGACGTGGCAGCCGGCCTCCTCCAGCTTGCGGGCCCACTTGATGTTGGCCTGCTCGTCGAAGCGGGCCTTGATCTCCACCAGGACGAGCACCTGCTTGCCGGACTCGGCCGCGTCTATCAGCGCGTCGACGATCGGGGAGTCGCCGGAGGTGCGGTACAGCGTCTGCTTGATGGCGAGGACGCCCGGGTCGGCGGCGGCCTGCTCCAGGAACGCCTGCACCGAGGTGGAGAAGCTGTCGTAGGGGTGATGCAGCAGCACGTCCCGCTCGCGCAGCGCGGCGAAGATGTCGGGCGCGGAGGCGGTCTCCGCCTCGGACAGGTCGCGGTGGGTGCCGGCGATGAACTTGGGGTACTTGAGTTCGGGCCGGTCAAGCGAGGAGATGCCGAAGAGGCCGGTGAGGTCCAGCGGGCCGGGCAGCGGGTACACCTCGGCCTCGCTGATCTTCAACTCACGCACCAGCAGGTCGAGGACGTAGCGGTCGATGGACTCCTCGACCTCCAGCCGCACCGGGGGGCCGAAGCGGCGCCGCATCAGCTCCTTCTCCAGGGCCTGGAGGAGGTTCTCGGCGTCGTCCTCCTCGACCTCCAGGTCCTCGTTGCGGGTGAGCCGGAACATGTGGTGCTCCAGCACCTCCATGCCCGGGAAGAGTTCCTCCAGGTGGGCGGCGATGACGTCCTCGATCGGCACGTACCGCGAGGGCGAGGCCTCCAGGAAGCGGGAGAGCAGCGGCGGCACCTTCACCCGGGCGAAGTGGCGGTGGCCGCTGACCGGGTTGCGGACCACGACCGCGAGGTTCAGCGACAGGCCCGAGATGTACGGGAAGGGGTGCGCCGGGTCGACCGCCAGCGGCGTGAGCACCGGGAAGATCTGGTGCCGGAACAGGGTGAACAGGCGGGCCTGCTCCTTGTCGGTCAGCTCGCCCCAGCGGACCAGGTGGATGTCCTGTTCGGCGAGGGCGGGCGCCACGTCCTCCTGGTAGCAGGCGGCATGACGGGCCATCAGCTCGCGGGAGCGGGCCCAGATCATGTCGAGCACCTCGCGCGGCTGGAGGCCGGAGGCGGACCGGGTGGCGACCCCGGTGGCGATGCGGCGCTTCAGACCTGCGACCCGGACCATGAAGAACTCGTCCAGGTTGCTGGCGAAGATCGCGAGGAAGTTGGCACGCTCCAGCAGCGGCGTGTGGGGGTCCTCGGCGAGTTCGAGCACGCGCTCGTTGAAGGCGAGCCAACTGCGTTCCCGGTCGAGGAACCTGCCCTGGGGGAGCCGGGCGCCTTCCGCGTCGTCGTCCTCGTAGACGTCGAGGTCGGAGTCGATGTCCGGTTCCAGATCGGAAACGGCCGCGGAAACGGTGTGCGGACGGTGCGCCGCGATCGACCCCACGGAGGGCTGGGCGTGCTGGACCTGTGCCTGGGCGTCTGGCTGACTCATGTCCCCATTGTTCCGCCTCACCGGTCCGCGCGGCGCGTCGGAGCAGGTGGGAATTCGAACGGGCCTCCCGTTCACTTGCGGTGCGGGTACGGCGGGCTGCATTCCGCGAGCCTGACAAGAGCATCTGAATGCCCGGTTACGAGGACATGACGGGAACGTACGGAGCGGCCCCCGGGTGCCGCCCGTGACCCGCTTCCCGACGGGAAAACGGGTCACCGGGCGGGCCCGGGGGCCTCGGCCTGGTCAGGGCCTTTCCGGTGCGGGCCGTGCGGGTGCCGCCCCGCACGGCCTGCCCCCCGTGCCGGTGCACCGGTGGCTTCGGAGGCCGCGCGGCCTCAGGGTGCGAGTCGGCGCAGGGCCCGCAGGGCGAGCAGGGCGATCACCGCGGTGACGCCGAGCACCAGGGCCGTCTCGACCAGCTGGAGCGGCCAGACGTGGGACGCCGGGTGGTACTCGACCCACTGGCCGACGTATCCGTTCTCGCGCAGGCACTCGTAGCGCTTGTCCCACTCACGCGTGCACAGGCTCTCCGGCGTCGGCACGCGCTCGCCGGCGGAGGTGAGCATCCCCTGGTCGACCACGGACGCGTGCCCGGGCAGCGGCCACGCCCCGAACCGCCACGCGGCGCTCTCGGTGGGCCACAGGCCCGGCCGCAACTGGTGGAGGAGGGCGAGGAGCCCCCCGGTGGCGAGGGTGGCGACGGCCATGGCCGGCAGTACCCGGCGCAGCAGCAGCCCGGTCAGCGCGCCGACCGCGAGGGCCAGCAGCAGATAGGCGACCAGCACCGGGCCGAGGGCGTGGAAGGTGCCGAGGTTGGGCCAGGCCGACGGCCACTGCTCGCTGGTCGCCCGGGCGAACCGGAAGAGGCCCACCAGCACCACGCCCGCCGCCACCGCCACCGCGGCGAACAGGGCGAGCCGGCCGGTCAGCCAGCGCCGTGGCGTCTCGGCCTGGGTCCAGGCCAGCCGGAAGGTGCCGGATTCCAGCTCCCGGGCGACCAGCGGCCCGGCGGCCAGCGCCGCCGCGAACAGCACCGGGACGAAGAGCCAGAAGGCCGGATCCGCACTGAGCAGGCCGTACCAGGTGGTGGCTTCGGCGTAGCCGAAGGACGCCCCCGTGCAGGCGTTGAGGGCTTCGACCTCGTCCGCGGAGAGCATGCGCCCGTAGAAGCCCCGGCACCGTTCCCGGTCCGGCGCCAGCCGCTGCCACAGGTAGAGCCCGAAGACGACCGCGGCGGCGAGCAGCAGCACGATGCCGGTGGTGCGGACGGTGCCGCGGTGGACCAGGTGGGCGACGCGCAGCGAGGCGCGGAAGTCGGTGCCGGCGGGCGGGGCGGGGGTGGCGGGGCCGGTGCCCGCCGGGCGGGGCGGGGCGGCGGTGTCGGGGGCGCTCACGCGGCCACCTCCGTGCGGGTGCGGGCGTCCGGGGTGAGCAGGGCGGGGGCGTCCGGGGAGCGCAGATGGGCGAGGAGGACGTCCTCCAGGGTGGGTTCCGTCGGCTCCCAGCCGGGTGGGAGGGCGCCGTCGGGGCGGATCAGGGCGCTGGTGCCGCGGCCGGTGGCCCGGGACTCCACGACGGTGTGGGCGGCCAGTTCCCCGGCCGCGCCGCGGCCGGTGACGTGGGTGTGCGCGGCGACCAGGTCGTCGATGCCGCCGCCGAGCCGGATGCGACCCCCGCTGACGAGGAGGAGGAAGTCGCAGGCGGTGGCGAGCTCGCCCAGGATGTGCGAGGACATCACCACGGTGGTGCCGTGCTCGGTGGCCTCGGCCAGCAGGGTGCCCATGAGCTGGTGGCGGGCGAGCGGGTCGAGGTCGGCCATCGGCTCGTCCAGGAGCAGCAGGTCGGGGCGGGTGGCGAGGGCCAGGGCCAGGGCGACCCGGGTGCGCTGGCCGCCGGACAGGGACCGGACGCGGGCCCCGGACGGCAGGGCGCCCTCCCCGATCACGCGGCGGGCGAGCGCCCCGTCCCAGCGGCCCGGGTTCAGCTCGGCCCCCAGGCGCAGCGTCTCGTCCACGGTCAGCCGCGGGTACAGCGGCTTCTCCTGGGCGACGTAGGCGATGCGGGGGCGGGCGGCGGCCGGGGTGGCGCCCAGGACGCTCAGGGCGCCCTCGGTGAGGTGGCCGAGCCCGGCGGCGAGCGTGAGCAGGGTCGACTTGCCGGCGCCGTTGGGCCCGACGACGGCGCACACCCGCCCCGCGGGCAGCCGGAAGGTGCAGTTCCGTAGGGCCCAACCGGTGGCGGCCCCGGCGGTGCGGGCCCGGCGTCCGCCGTAGCGTTTGCCGAGGTCGGCCGCCTCGATGGCGGTCTCGGTCATGCGGTGTCCCCCTCGTGCGGCCGTGCCTGGTCGGACGGCCCGGTCGGTGGTGGTGTCGTCGGCCCCTCGCCGGCGACGAAGTGTGCGTCCAGCACCGCGGCGAACAGGGCCGCGGCGTCCTCCCGGTCGAGCCCGGCGGCGCGGGCGCGCCGCGCCCAGGCGTCGAGTTCGGCGCGTAGGGGCGTGTCGGCGGCGCCGGCGCCGAGCGTGCGGCGCACGAAGGTGCCGAGCCCGCGCCGCGCCTCGACCAGCCCCTCCCGTTCCAGCTCCCGGTACGCCTTGAGCACGGTGTTGGGGTTGATGGCGGTGGCGGCGACCACCTCGCGGGCCGTGGGCAGCCGGTCGCCCGGCTCCAGGAGGCCGAGGCGGAGCGCCTGTTTGGTCTGCTGGACGATCTGGACGTAGGTGGCGACGCCGCTGCGCCGGTCGATCCGGTACTCGACCACTGGGACAACCACCCTTTCACTAATTGAGTAGTGAAAGGGTGGTGCAAGATCCTCCCCCGCGTCAAGCCGAACCTCCGACCACCCGCCCGACCTGCACGAACGCTTGCCCGTCGAGCTTCACCCCGGCGCCTCGCACACCTGCGCGCAGCGCCTTTATATCGGGCATACGCGGTTCTGTCGGGCTTCTCAGCTCGTCCTCAGACCGCTCTCATGCACCGTCGACACGCTCATGGACATGACCGAGAGCCCCCGCCGCGACGGCGGTCACCCCCAGCGCGACGACGAGCAGCGGTACCACGTCCACCCGGGCGGCGCCGCCCACCCGGCGCCCACGCCCCCGGCCTCCCACGAGCCCCCGCACGCCCCCTCCTACGCCCCGCCCGGCAGCGGGTACGGGGCCCCCGCCGCCCACGGGCACCCCGGGCACCCCGGGCACCCGCAGGCCCCGTACCCGGCCCGGCCGCCGGAGCCCCCCGGCGGCGCCCCCTACGGCACCGACACCGTCCAGGAGGGCGGCGCCCCCGCCCCGGTCGCCGCGGTGCCCGCCGGAACGGGTCGCGAGCGGCGGGCCAGGCGGCCGATCGCCCTGCTCGCCGCCGTCGCCATCGTCGCCGCGGCCGTGGGCGGCGGCACGGCCTTCGGCATCCAGGAACTGACCGAGCGGCACACCACCTCCAGTTCCGTCCCGGCCAGCCCGGTCGCCTCCGGCAACAAGGGCACCGTCGCCGGCGTGGCCGCGGCCGTCACCCCCAGCACCGTCGAGATCAAGGCGTCCACCGGCTCGGGCGGCTCCACCGGCTCGGGCGTGATCATCACCTCGGACGGCGAGATCGTCACCAACAACCACGTGGTCTCCGGCGCCTCCGCCGTCCAGGTGAAGACCAGCGACGGCAAGGAACACACCGCCGACGTCATCGGCACCGACAGCAGGAAGGACCTCGCCCTGATCAAGCTCCGCGGAGCCACCGGGCTCAAGGCCGCCGCCCTCGGCGACTCCGACCGGGTCAAGGTGGGCCAGGAGGTCGTCGCGATCGGCTCGCCCGAGGGCCTCACCGGGACCGTGACCAGCGGCATCGTCTCCGCCCTGGACCGCGACGTCACGGTGGGCAGCGACCAGGACCGCCCCCGCCAGCCCGACGCCGACTGGCCCTTCGAGTTCGGCGGCCAGGAGTTCAACGGGGACACCGGCACCGCCACCACCACCTACAAGGCGATCCAGACCGACGCCTCCCTCAACCCCGGCAACTCCGGCGGCGCCCTGATCGACATGAACGGGCACGTCATCGGCATCAACTCGGCGATGTACAGCGCGAGCGCGGCCGGCGGCGGCGCGGCCGGCAGCGTGGGGCTCGGCTTCGCCATCCCGATCGACACGGTGAAGGACGACCTGCCCGCCCTGCGCGCCGGGACGAAGGGCTGACCCGCCCCGTACCGTGAGCCACGGACCTCCGCCCGCACCGAGCGCCACCCGTCCCCGACCCCGCACCCACCCGGAGCCGCACCGATGAACCCCGCCCCCGAAGGCGAGCCGCAGCGCGTCCTGATCGTCGACGACGAGCCCGCCGTACGCGAAGCCCTCCAGCGCAGCCTCGTCTTCGAGGGGTACGCCACGGAGGTCGCCGTGGACGGGGCGGACGCCCTGGACCGGGTGGCGACGACCCGGCCCCACCTGATCGTCCTCGACGTCCAGATGCCGCGCATGGACGGCCTGACCGCGGCCCGCCGCATCCGGGCCGCCGGCAACCAGGTGCCGATCCTGATGCTGACCGCCCGCGACACCGTCGGCGACCGGGTCACCGGACTCGACGCGGGCGCCGACGACTACCTCGTCAAACCCTTCGAACTGGACGAACTCTTCGCCCGCGTCCGGGCCCTGCTGCGGCGCAGCTCCTACGCCGGCGCCACCGGGCAGGCCCCGCCGGACGACGTCCTCTCCTTCGGCGACCTGCGCATGGACCTCGCCACCCGCGAGGTCACCCGGGGCGGGCGGGCGGTGGTGCTGACCCGCACCGAGTTCACCCTGCTGGAGATGTTCCTCACCCACCCGCGCCAGGTCCTCACCCGCGAACAGATCCTCAAGGCCGTGTGGGGCTTCGACTTCGAGCCGACCTCCAACTCCCTCGACGTGTACGTGATGTACCTGCGCCGCAAGACCGAGGCGGCCGGGGAGCCCCGGCTGGTGCACACCGTGCGCGGGGTGGGGTACGTCCTGCGGTCCCACGGCCCGGAAGGCACCGCGTGAGCGCGGACCATCCAGTACCGCCCCCGACCCCACCCGCCGGCGCGGACGACAGTGCGCGCCGGCGCACGGCGGGACGACTGCGCCGGCTCCCGCTGCGCTCCCGCCTCGCGCTGCTGGTCGCCGCCACGGTGGCGCTGGCCGTCGCCGCCGTCGCGGTCGCCAGTTGGTTCGTGGTGCGCAGCACGCTCATCGTCTCCATGGAGAAGTCGCTGGTCGCCAACCGGCCCGCGGCCCAGTCCGTGCGCAACACGGTGGACATGGCGAACCTGGTGCAGAGCCAGCCCACCAGCCGCTGTTCCCCGTACCCGCCGGGGACCGGCCCCAGTTGGCCGGGGGCAGTCCTCCAGATCGTCTACGTGGACGGCTCCACCTGCCTGATCTTCGGCGAGTCCCCGCTCTCCGCGACCTCCTCGGACCGGGAGGTCGCCCAGGGCGCACTGGACCAGGTCTTCCACACCGTCAGCGACTCCGAAGGCCGCGAGTACCGCGTCCTCACCTACCGGATCCCGGGCGAGCCCTACGCGGCGACCATCGCCCGCCCGCTCTCCGAGATCGACGACACCCTCTCCCACCTCACCCTCGTCCTGTTCCTCACCGCCGCGGTCGGGGTCATCGCCTCCGGCGTCACCGGAACCCTGGTCGCCCGCACCGGACTCCGCCCGGTCGACCAGCTCACCCGGACCGTGGAGCACGTGGCCCGCACCGAGGACCTGACGGTGCGCATCCCGGTGGAGGGCGACGACGAGATCGCCCGGCTGTCCCGGTCGTTCAACGCGATGACCGCCGCCCTCGCCTCCTCCCGGGAACTCCAGCAACAGCTCATCGCCGACGCCGGCCACGAACTGCGCACCCCGCTGACCTCGCTGCGCACCAACATCGAACTGCTCGCCCGCAGCGAGGAGACCGGCCGCGCCCTGCCCCCGGCCGACCGGGCGGCGCTGCTCGCCTCGGTGAAGGCCCAGATGACGGAACTCGCCGCGCTCATCGGCGACCTCCAGGAGTTGTCCCGCCCGGACGGCGGACGCCGCGTCCAGGTGCTCGCCCTGCACGACCTGGTCGAACTGGCCCTGCGCCGGGCCCGGTTGCGCGGCCCGGAGCTGACGATCACCGCCGACCTCACCCCCTGGTACGTGCGCGGGGAGCCGGCCGCCTTGGAACGGGCGGTCGTCAACGTCCTGGACAACGCGGTGAAGTTCTCGCCGCCCGCCGGGGAGATCACGGTGGCCCTGCGCGCGGGCGAACTCTCGGTCCGGGACCACGGACCGGGCATCGAGGCCGAGGACCTCCCGTACGTCTTCGACCGGTTCTGGCGCTCCCCGTCCGCCCGTTCGCTGCCCGGCTCCGGACTGGGGCTGTCGATCGTGGCCCGCACCGTCGAGCAGTCCGGCGGCACCGTGCGCCTGCACCGCGCGGACGGCGGCGGCACCCTGGTCACCGTCCGGTTGCCGGGCGCCCCGACCCCGCCCCCGCAGGGGCCCGCCGGCGAGGGCTGAGCTGCGGAAAGGGGGTGGCACGGAACGGGCTCGGCCCGTCCCGCACCACCCCCTCCCGGGAGTGAGCCGCGGCTACTTCACCACGGTGATGCGGTCGGCCGCCGGCGGGGCCAGCGGGGCGGTGGCCGAGGAGTTGGCCGCGAAGTAGTCGGTGAGGGCCTTCAGGTCGTCACCGCCGACCAGCATGTTCGCGCCCTTGCCCAGCTCGGTGAAGCCGTCGCCGCCTCCGGTGAGGAAGTTGTTCAGCACCACCCGGTAGGTGGCGTTCGGGTCCAGCGGGGCGCCGTTCAGCCGGATCGAGTCGGCGGGGACGCGGTCCGCGCCGGCCTTCGTCAGGTCCAGCGTGTAGGTCAGGCCCGCGGACACCTGGAGGATGCGGGGCGAGGCCGTGTTGGAGCCGCTGACCTGCTGCTTCAACGCGGTGACCAACTGTGCGCCGGTCAGGTCGACCAGGTTCACCGTGTTGCCGAACGGCTGCACCGTGAACGCCTCCCCGTAGGTGACGACCCCGTCGCCCTCGGCGCCGCTCGCCGCGTGGGTGAGGTCCGAACGGATGCCGCCCGGGTTCATCAGGGCCACCACGGCCTTCGGGTCCAGGGACTTGCCCTGGGCGAGCTGGGCGTCCGCGATCAGGTCGCCGAGCGGCGTTTCGAGCGCCGTCGAACCGCGGCCCGGCAGGTCGCCCGAGATGTAGCCGACGGGGCGGTTGGCGATCGGGGCGGCCAGCTTGTTCCACCGGTCGATCAGCCGCGTCATGTCGGGGGCCTTCGGCTGGTCCCGCCGCACCACGTGGTTGGCCGACTTCACGCTGGTGCGCACGATGTCCTTGGTGCGCCGGTCGTAGGTGAGCGTGGTCTCGGTGTAGAGCCGTCCGAAGGAGGCCGCCGAGGTCACCGTGCGCGGCTTGCCCGAGGGGTCCGGGATGGAGCAGGCGTACGGCTGGTGGGTGTGGCCCGTCACCAGCGCGTCCACCTGCGGGGAGACGGCCTTGGCGATGTCCACGATCGGACCGGAGATGCCGTCGCCCGCCCCCGGCGAGTCGCAGTCGTAGTTGTACGAGGTGGAGGCCGGGTAGCCGCCCTCGTGGATCACCGCGACGATCGACTTCACGCCCTGGCGCTCCAGCGCCTTGGTGTACTTGTTGATGGTCTCGACCTCGTCGTGGAACTTCAGGCCCTTGATGCCGTCCGCCGAGACGACGTCCGGGGTGCCCTCCAGGGTGAGCCCGATGAACCCGATCTTGACGCCCTTCTCCTTCCACACCCAGTAGGGCGGCAGGACCGGGCGGCCGTTCTTCTCGTACGTCACGTTCGCCGCGAGGTAGGGGAAGTCGGCGCCCTCGAACTTCCGCTTGGGCTCGAAGCACCCGGCGGTGGGGTGGCAGCCGCCGCGCTGGATGCGCTGGAGTTCCGTCAGCCCCTCGTCGAACTCGTGGTTGCCGACGCCCGCGACGTCGAGGTCCAGCTCGTTCAGCGCCTCGATGGTGGGCTCGTCGTGGAACAGCCCGGAGAGCATCGGGCTGCCGCCGATCAGGTCGCCCGCCGCGGTCGTCACCGAGTACGGGTGGCCCTTGCGGGCCGTGCGCAGGGCGGTGGCCAGGTACTCGACGCCACCGGCGTCGATCTGCTTGCTGGTCCCGTCCTGCTGACGCTCCGTCACCCGCCCGGAGGACCCGGACGGGGGCTCCAGATGACCGTGCAGGTCGTTGAAGGACAGCAACTGGACGTCGACGGTGCGGGAGGAACTGCCGTGGCCGTGCCCCCGGCGGTCGTCGCCCTCGCCCCGACCGGAGTCGGCGGCGGCGGGAAGGGCCGCGGTCAGCGCGCCGGCGGTGGCTGCGGCGGCCACGGCGGCGAGGATGCGGATGGTGCGCCTGGAATGGATCGGCTGGGTTCGCACGGGCCCCCCTGGGTGGGTGCGGGATGTCGGTGACGCGTCGGGGGAACTCTAGGGTCAACGCGCGTAGCGCAACAGGGGGTGAGGGTCACGGAGTGGTTGCGGGAGGCGGTCGTTGCCCCCGGCGGCGACACCGGGCGACCCGACCGCCCCCGACGGCACTCCTCCCCCGCCCCGCCCGGGTCCCGCCCCCTTCCCCGGCCCGGGACGTAGGGTCGAGGGCATGACGAGTGAGACTGTTCCCGTGGGAGGGCCGCTCCGGCGGATCGAGACCTTGACCGCGCTCACCGCCGAGCAGGCGGACGCCGTGCTGGAGCTGATCGCGCGGGCCGCGCGGGAGGACGGCCAGCCCGCCGTCTCCGAGCAGGGCCGGCTCCAGTTGCGGAACGGCGCCCGGGACGGGGTGAGCCATCTGCTGCTGCTGGTGGGCGAGGACCTGCTCGGCTACGCGCAGTTGGAGGACACCGACCCGGTCGAGGCCCCCGCCGCCGAACTGCTGGTGCACCCCGAGCACCGCGGCCGGGGCCACGGGCGGGCCCTGGGCACCGCCCTGCTGGCCGCCTCCGGCAAGCGGCTGCGGGTCTGGGCGCACGGCGGCCACGCCGCCGCCCGCCACCTCGCCCAGGTCCTGGGCCTCAGCCTGTTCCGCGAACTGCGCCAGATGCGCCGCCCGTTGACCGACCTGGACCTCCCGGAGCCGGTGTGGCCCGAGGGCGTCACGGTGCGGACCTTCGTCCCCGGGCAGGACGACGCGGCCTGGCTCGCGGTCAACGCCGCCGCCTTCGCCCACCACCCCGAGCAGGGCTCGCTGACCTCCCGCGACCTGGACGCCCGCAAGGCCGAGCCCTGGTTCGATCCGGCCGGCTTCTTCCTCGCCGAGCGCGCGGGCGAACTCGTCGGCTTCCACTGGACGAAGGTCCACGCCGAGGAGGGGCTCGGCGAGGTGTACGTGGTGGGCGTGGCGCCCGAGGCGCAGGGCGGCGGCCTCGGCAAGGCGCTCACCACCGTCGGGCTGCGCCACCTGGCGCGCACCGGGACGCCGACCGCGATGCTCTACGTCGACGCCGACAACACCGCCGCGGTGAAGGTGTACGAGCGCCTGGGCTTCACCGTCCACGAGACGGACCTGATGTACCGCGCGGAGTCCTGAGCGGGCCCGCGGGCGCGGGGCCGGCGGCTCAGTGGCAGCCGCAGGACCGCCGGACGACCAGGCGGGACGGGAAGAGCTTGAGCCGTTCCCGCCGGGAGCCCGGCACCCGCAGCGCGTCGTCGAGGACCAGGTCCACCGCGGCGCGGGCCATCGCGGGGCGGTCGGAGGCGACGGTGGTCAGCGGCGGGTCGGTGAGCGCGGCCTCCTTCACGTCGTCGAACCCGGCGACGGCCAGTTCGCCGGGGACGTCGATGCGCAGCTCCCGCGCGGCCCGCAGCACCCCGATGGCCTGGTCGTCGGTGGCGCAGACGATCGCCGGCGGCCGGTCGGGGCCGGCCAGCAGGTCGAGGGCGACCCGGTAGGCGTCGTAGCGGTTGTAGGGGGCCTCGAAGAGCCGTCCCTCGATGGAGCGGCCGGCCTCCGCCATGGCCCGGCGCCACCCCTCGACGTGGTCGGTGACCGGGTCGCCCACGACCGGGGTCTCCTCCACGCCGCCGAGGCAGGCGACGTACGGGTGGCCGTGCTCCAACAGGTGCCGGGTGACGAGTTGGGCGCCGCCGACGTCGTCGATCACCACCGCCACGTCCTCGATCGCCTCGGGCCTGCGGTGCAGCAGCACCACCCGGGCGTCCCAGGCGTCGATCTCGGCGGCGGCGGTCTCGCTGGGGCCCTGGCTGACCAGGATCAGACCGGAGACGCGCATTCCGAGGAACGCGCGCAGGTAGTGCACCTCGCGTTCGTCGAGGTAGTCGGAGTTGCCGACGAGGACCATCTTGCCGCGCTCCGCGGCGGCCTGTTCCACGGCGTGGGTCATCTCGGCGAAGAAGGGCTGCCGGGCGTCCGGGACGATCATGCCTATCAGGTCCGTGCGCCGCGAGGCCATCGCCTGGGCGACCCGGTCCGGGCGGTACCCGAGCTCCTTGATCGCGGCGAGCACCCGTTCCCGGGTGGCCGGGGCGACCGGCCGGGGTCCGTTGTTGATCACATAGCTGACGACCGCGGTCGACGTACCCGCCAGTCGCGCCACATCGTCCCGAGTCACCTTGGCCACGCGCGGAGTCTACGCGGAGAGAGCCCTGTTTGAGCAGGTCCGTCCGCCCTCTGGGACCCCCCGGTTATCCGAGGGCAACCCGACGGTGACCCGCACCGCCGGGCGGGGCGTCACCCCTGCGCCCGACGACCCGCGGCGCCGACCGCCGGAGCCGCCCGGCCCGTGCCGCCCCGGGTCCCGCCGCCGCGCTCGTCCTGCTTCTCCTGCTTGTCGCGGCCCTCGTGGCGTTCGGGCTTCTCCGGGATGACGAAGCGGTACCCGACGTTCCGGACGGTCCCGATCAGGGACTCGTGCTCGGGCCCCAGCTTGGCGCGCAGCCGCCGCACGTGGACGTCGACGGTCCGGGTGCCCCCGAAGTAGTCGTACCCCCACACCTCCTGGAGGAGCTGCGCCCGGGTGAACACCCGCCCGGGGTGCTGCGCCAGGTACTTCAGCAGCTCGAACTCCTTGAAGGTGAGGTCCAGCACCCGCCCCTTGAGCTTGGCGCTGTAGGTCGCCTCGTCCACCGAGAGGTCGCCGTTGCGGATCTCCATCGGGGAGTCGTCGATCCCGCCCTGTTGACGGCCCAGGGCCAGCCGCAGCCGGGCCTCGACCTCGGCCGGCCCCGCGGTGTCGAGGAGGACGTCGTCCACCCCCCAGTCCGCGGTGACGGCGGCGAGCCCGCCCTCGGTGACCACCAGCAGCAGCGGACAGCCGGGACCGGTGGAGCGCAGCAACTGGCAGAGGCTGCGCACCTGCGGCAGGTCGCGGCGCCCGTCCACCAGGATCACGTCGGCCCCGGGGGTGTCGACCAGGGCCGGCCCCTCGGCGGGGGCCACCCGGACGTTGTGCAGCAGCAGGCCCAGCGCCGGCAGGACCTCCGCGGACGGTTGGAGGGCGTTGGTCAGGAGCAGCAGGGAACTCATCGCGCCCCACCCGCCCGGGTCGCTCGTTCTTCCTGTGCGGTTCGCTCGCCCATAACGTCGGTTCCTCCTCGGTCCCCGCGAGGACGTTCACGGCACTGCTTCGGACTGGTACTCGTCCTGCGTCCACGGCTCCGACGGTGGTCTGCGGTGCCACCGCCGGCCGGACCCCGGTACCGCCGCGCCGCGTCGTCGCCGCACCGCTGCACCGGCCGGTTCCGGAGTCGTATACAACGCCCCGGAAAGCGCAAAAGGACTCGGAGGCTGCATCGCCCGAGTCCTTCACCAGCAGAATAGCCCACCCGTCCGCCGCCCGGGCGGAGCCGACGGAGGTCGTGGTGTGCCGCTGCTCACGGCCCCGCGCCGGCCCGCGCGCCCGCCCTCGGCCCGGCCGCCCCGGCGCGAGCGCCCGCGCCCGCCCGCGCCGGGGCGCTCCCGGGGCGCGGAAGGAGCCCTCCGGCACGGCATGATGGGGCGGGTACGACCTGTACGAACAGGACTCCGGAGGGCGAGAAGACATGGCGAGGGGGACGATCCGCTACTGGGCCGCGGCGAAGGCCGCCGCCGGGGTGGCGGAGGAACCGTTCGACGCCGGGAACCTGGCCGAGGCACTGGCCGGCGCCCGGCAGCGCCACCCCGGGGAGTTGGTACGGGTGCTGGACCGCAGTTCCTTCCTCGTCGACGGCGCATCCGTCGGCGCCCGGGGGCACGAGACGGTCCGACTGACCGAGGGCGGCACGGTCGAGGTGCTCCCGCCGTTCGCAGGAGGGTGACCCCAGCACGATGCCTGACCAGTCAGACCGCCGCCCGTTCCCGCCCCAGCAACCCCACCAGCCCGATCCCGCCCACGGCCACCCGCCGTACCGGGAGCACCCCGGGCCCGAGGGTCACCACGCGCCGCAGTACCCCGCGCACCCCCAGCCCCCGCAGCAACACCCCCAGCACCAGCAGCACGCGCCGTACCCGGAGGCGCCGCCGCAGCAGCACCCCGACCCGTACGCCCAGCACCAGGCGCACCAGCAGTACCCGGCGTATCAGCAGCCCGCCCAGCAGTACGGGGCCCCGCACGCCCACCAGCACCACCCGGGCCAGGTGAACCACCCCGGGTACGCCGGACACCCGGGCCCCACGGACCACACCACCGGCGCGGGTCACCCGGGCACGGGCCACCCGGGCTTCGCGGAGCCGCCGCGGGACGAGGGCCCGCAGACCCAGCAGTGGCAGGCACCGACCTGGGAGACCCAGCTCCAACCCCCGGTCCAGGTGGCGGCCCCCGCACCCGCACCGGCGCCCGCACCGGTGGTCGCCCCCGCTGCGCCCGCCCCGGCGTACGGGCCGCCGCAGACCTACGGCCGCGGCACCCACGCCCCGCAGCCCGCGCCCGCCCCGACCGCGGTCCCGCCCGGGGCGGCGAACGGGACGGCGAACGGAACGACCGGCGGGACGCCGGCCGGAGCAACGGGCGGCGGGCCTGCACACGGCGGAGCCGAACCGGCCGCGCCGCCCGCGGAACCGCAGTACGCGACCGCCGCCGAACGCGCCCGGGCGGAGGGCCGGCCGCAGATCCTGGAGCCGGGGCTCCAGCCCGCGGCGCTCACCGCGGTGCTCGCCCTGCTGCTCGCCGGCGCCGCGGCCGTGCACGAGTACGCCCTGTTCCTCCCGGTGGCCCTGCTCCAGGCGGTGACCGCGGCGGGCTGGTTCCGGCTCAACGGCATGTGGCCCGCCCGCCAGGGCATCGCCCTGGCCTTCCTGGGCGGGCTGGTCGCCGACGTGACCCTGCTCGCGGCGGGGCGCGACCACGCGACCACCGCGGTGCTCGGCACCCTCGGGGTGTGGGTGCTGTTGTCGGTGGTGCTGACCCTGCGCAGCCGGGCGCACGCCGACGAACGGCTGTACGGGCTGATGGTGCAGGTGGTGTCGGCCGCGCTCGCGGTGGTGGCCGCCGGGCACCTGGCCGCGGCCTCGGACGCGGCGGTCGTCGGGGCGCTGGCCGTGGCGGGGGCGGTCCTGGTGCGGGCGCTGCCGTTGCCCACCCCGGTGTCGGTGGTCGCCGCGCTGGTGGCCGCGGCCGGCGGCGGGTTCCTCGCCGGCGGGCTGACGGACCTGGGCGGCGGGGACGGCGCCCTGCTCGGGCTCGCCGCCGGGGCCGCGGCCCTGATCGGGCACCGGGCGGCCAGCTACGACTACCCGTCGCGGTTCGTCCACCTGACCGCGGGGGTGGCGCTGCCGCTGGCCGCGGCGGCCCCGGTGGTGCAGTTCCTGGGGAACGCGCTCGGCTGAGCCGCCGTCCCCGGGCCGGCCGGACGCCGTGTGTCACAAGCTCGTTCGACTACCGCCGCCTCCCCCGTCCACAGCCTGTGGACGGGGTTAGGCTCGCGGTCCAGGGTCTTTCGTTCGGATCTGGCTGGATCAGGGAGCCCCGCGAGCCCGGCAGGACCCGAACGAGAGGCCCCACGTCCGATGCCGTCCGTTGCCGTGGGGGGAAACCACCGGTCATGCGCGCTCTGCGAATACTCCTGATCATCGCCGTCGTCCTGGGCGGCCTGTTCGTCGCCGCCGACCGGGTGGCCGTGTACCTCGCCGAGGACGAGGCGGCGGCGCGGGTGCGCTCCAGCGAAGGACTGACGAGCACCCCCGAGGTCTCGATCAACGGCTTCCCGTTCCTCACCCAGCTCGCCGGCGGCACCCTGGACGAGGTGGAGGTGACGATCGATGACTACGACGCCAATGCGGGCACCGGCAGCGGGCGGGGCGCCACGCCGGTCCGGATCGAGAAGCTGACCGCGACCATGTCGGACGTCGAGTTCACCGGTGACTTCGCCTCCGCGACCGCCGGCCGGGCCAGCGGCACGGCGCTCGTCTCCTACCCCGAACTCCTCAAGGCCGCTCAGGTCGAGCCGGTGGAGCCGATCCCGGGCGTGACCGCGCAGGTCGTGCAGTTGTCCGACGGGGGCGACGGCAAGGTCGCGGTGCACGTGGAGCTGACCGCCGGGGGCGTGAAGTCCAAGCTCCCGCCCGTCAACGCCTCCCTGGTCGTGCGCAACGGCGAGATCGCGGTGCAGGCCGACAAGCTGCCGAACATCGGCATCCCGATCCCGGAGGAGACGATCCGCAAGGTCACCGACTTCCGCCAGCGGATCAGCGATCTGCCCGCCGGGGTGGAGCTGGACGCGGTCGAGGCCGCCGAGGACGGGGTGGACCTCCTCCTGAAGGGTTCGAACGTCCGCCTCGTCGGGTAGGCGCTGTTGCAGAGCCCGTACCGGGGCACTCCACCCTCGGAGTCCACAGTGCGAGACGGCGAAGTCCGTACCGCAGATGCGCTCCCCCCGGAAGCCGGACCGGGCTCCGTCGGGACGGCCCGCGAGGGCACGCTCATCCCATAATCCGGATGATCCCGTCTCGACATGTGAAACATCGGTGACACGGTCGGCCGCGGCTACCTACGATCGTCCCCATGCAGTGCTATGCGAGCGGTCTCCGTCACCGGGGACGGGCGGATCTGACGAAGCGGCGGGCAGTCGACCTGTGCCGCGTCGCCGCCATGCTCTGTCGCGCTGTCTGAGCGGACCCGCGGCCCCCGGTCATCGACCCCGACGAACCGCGCCGCCCCGCTTCCCGAGGCCGCCCCAGGCGGCCTGTTCCACCGGGCCGCGCGCCCCGCACCGCCCGGACCACCGGGCACCGCACCGCGCGCCGCCCGTACTTCACGTGAGCCCCGCCGCAACTGCCCCGGAGGAGAACGAACATGAGCCGCAGCGACGTCCTGGTCGACGCCGACTGGGTCGAGGCCAACCTCGACAACCCGAAGGTCGTCATCGTCGAGGTCGACGAAGACGCCTCGGCGTACGACACGAACCACATCAAGAACGCCATCAAGATCGACTGGCAGCAGGACCTCCAGGACCCGGTCCGCCGCGACTTCGTCGACCAGGCCGGCTTCGAGAAGCTGCTCTCCGAGCGCGGCATCGCCAACGACGACACCGTCGTCCTCTACGGCGGCAACAACAACTGGTTCGCCTCGTACGCCTACTGGTACTTCAAGCTGTACGGCCACGACTCCGTCAAGCTCCTCGACGGCGGCCGCAAGAAGTGGGAGCTCGACGCACGCGACCTGGTCGCCGAGATCCCGCAGCGCCCGGCCACCTCGTACCAGGCCAAGGCCCAGGACAGCTCGATCCGTGCCTTCCGCGACGACGTGGTCGCCGCGATCGGCGTGCAGAACCTGGTCGACGTGCGCTCCCCCGACGAGTTCTCGGGCAAGCTGCTCGCCCCGGCCCACCTCCCCCAGGAGCAGTCGCAGCGCCCCGGCCACGTGCCGAGCGCCCGCAGCATCCCGTGGTCGAAGAACGCCAACGACGACGGCACCTTCAAGTCGGACGACGAGCTGAAGGCCCTGTACGAGGACGAGCAGGTGGACCTCAGCAAGGACACCATCGCGTACTGCCGCATCGGTGAGCGTTCCGCCCTGACCTGGTTCGTGCTGCACGAGCTGCTCGGCGTGACCAACGTCAAGAACTACGACGGCTCGTGGACCGAGTACGGCTCCCTCGTCGGCGTGCCGATCGAGCTCGGCCCCGCCAAGTAACCCCGCCCCCACGGCCAATCAGGAGAGACGCAATCATGTGTGGAGCCAAGGTCGGCGGCCCCGACGCCTCGACGATCAAGCCCGGTGAGACCACCATCCAGGGCCAGGTGACCCGCGACGGCGAGCCCGTCACCGGTTACGTCCGCCTGCTCGACTCGACCGGCGAGTTCACCGCCGAGGTCCCCACCTCGGCCACCGGTCAGTTCCGCTTCTACGCCGCCGAGGGCACGTGGACCCTCCGCGCCCTGGTCCCCGGCGCCACCGCGGACCGCACGGTCGTCGCCCAGACCGGCGGCCTCGCCGAGGTCGCGATCGCCCTCTGACGACGCGCACGCGAAAGCGGCCCGGAGGGCCGTACCCCAGGGGGTTGGACGCCACTGGACCTGGGTACGGCCCTCCGGGCTTTCCGCGTCGCGGGCGGGCCGGGCAGGGCCCCCGGACGTACGCTGGAAGCATGTACGCACGCAGGCGGCATGTGTACTTCGCCATGATGGGCACGTGCGTGGTGCTCTTCGTCCTGGCCTGGTCGGTGGTGCGCCTGTGGTCGGTTCCCGCGGCCGTCGTCATGTGCCTGGTCGCCATGGTCATCCCGCCGGTGGCCGCCGTGATCGCCAACCGCCGCGGCCCCGAAGACCGTTGGTGGGACGCACCGTCCGGTGACCCCAAGTCCGACGAGTGGTGGGACGAGCTCGACGGCAAGCGCTGAGCCCGCCCCGGCACGCGGTCAGTACACCAGCGCCTGCGCCCCGTCCCCCATCGCCTCCTGCACGAACACCTGCGCCCCCGCGATCCGGACCCCGTCCAGCACGTCGTCCTGGGTGATGTCGCGGCGCGCGGCGCACTGGGTGCACAGGGTGAGGGTGCCCCCGGCGAGCACCCCTTCGATCAGCTCGGGCAGCGGCGCCGCGTGCGGCAGCTCGAACTCGGCCGCCCGGCCGGGCAGCGCGAACCACGCCGACTCCCCGGTCAGCCAGAGCGAGACCTCCACCCCACTGGCCACGGCGACCGCCGCCACCGTGAACGCCTGCGAGCACCGTTCGGGTGCGTCCGCCCCCGCCGTCACCTTGATCACGAGCTTCTTCGCCATGCCCGAATCGTAATCGTGCACCTCGCAACCATGTACGGACCCCGGCCGTCTCCCTGGCACCGAACCGATCTTCAGGAGACACCCCCGTGGAACCCCCGAGACCCGACGAGGAGCCCTCCGGCCCGCCCGACCGCCGCCGCGGCGGGACCGCCCTGCCGCTCCTCGCCGCCGCGGCGGCGCTCGGCCTCCTCGCCGGCACCTGCGTCGGCTACCTGGTCCAGGCCGACCGCGCCCCCACCCCGCTGACCCCGCTCTCCCAACCGGTCCTCCCGGCCGCGGCCACCGGCGCCGACGCCCCGACCGACCCGCCCGACCGCGCCGACGGCGACCTGCGCAAGCTGCTGCTGCCCGTGCCGCGCGGGGCCGTGCCCACCTTGTCCGAGCGGGGCTGGCTGCCCCTCGAAGAGCACGTGGCCCGCTACGGCGTGCCCGCCGAACGGCTCGACGAACTGGTCCGGTTCGACTTCCGCAGGTCGGCCGCGACCAGTTGGCACCTCGACGACCACACCGTCCACATCCGACTCGACCAGTACCACAAGGGCCCGGGGTACGAGCTGCCCCGGATCACGGGCTTCGCCCGCTTCGAGACGGAGCAGGCGACGGGGACCGTCGGAACGCCGCTGCCCGGGTCGGCCAACGGCACCGTGCACGCGGCCACCGAGCCCGAACCGGGCGGGGGCCCACCGGTGTACGCCAGCGAGGCCCACGCCTGGCGCGGTGACGTGGCCCTGCACATCGTGGTGACGAGCAGCACCCCGCTCCCCGTCCGGGAGATCACGGAACTGGCGCGACGACAGGTGGCACGACTGTGAACGGCACCCACCCGGCAGCGGGACGCCGACGCCCCCGACGGCTCGTCGCCCTCGCCCTGACCTGCACGACCGTGGCCGTGGTCGGAGTCACCGGCACGGTGGTGGCCACTGCCGAGCGCACCCCGCCCACGCCCGTCTGGTCGTTCGCGGAGAGCCGCCAGGAACCCGGCGAGCGCCCCGGCGAACTCGCCGAACTCCTCGTGCCGTACGACGATTACGACCACAGCTACGGACCCGGTCCCGACGCCCTCGGTTGGGACTACGACGGCGAATTCAGTGACAGCGATCTGAAGAAACGATTCGTCGAGACGGCGGGGGGCTCGGGCCTCTCCCGGGAGGACCTGGGACGGGCCTTCGCCCACGGCGGCCCCCGTGCCATGGCCGTGCGGAGCTACGCCCGCGAACACGGTGGGCAGGGCACCGTCGTCACGACGGTGCTGATGCGCATGCGGAGCGAACAGCACGCCCGCGCCACGGCCCGGGCCGTCGGCGAGCAGCTCGACGCCCGGAAGGACCTCCGCCCCGGACCGACCCCCGAAGGGCGCCCCGGCATCCGCTGCTACCGGGTCCCGTCGCTCCCGGAACTCCCGGACCGGGGGCCGGACCGAAACCGGGTGGAGCAGTTGGAGTGCCTGGCCCCGGTCGGCGACGTGCTGATGACCGCCGATGTGTACGCAGCCCCCGTGGAACAGCTCCACCTCGCCCTCCTCGGGGAACAATTCGACCGCCTCGCCCGACGGGGGGAGCCCGCATGACGATCGACCACGAGATCGCGGACGACACCACCGCGGTCCCCGCCGAGGACGACCGGCCGCCCGCCCGGGAGCGCCGGGCGGCACTGATCCGCTGGGCGGCGGCGGCCCTGGTGTTCGCCGCCGCGGCCACCGGGAGCGGCTTCGCCCTCCTCGGGGCCGACCGCACCGACCTGCCCGGGCTGGCGACCGCGGCCGACGGCCGGTGGGAGTACCCGACGATCCGGCGACCCGCCCTGCCCGAGGGCGCTCCCGGGCCGTTCGCGGAGACCAACCCGGCCGCCGTCCACCACGCGGCCCTGCGGAAGCTGCTGCTGCCGGCGCCCCGGGGCTCGGCGCCCGACCCGACCCTGCGCAGCCGCGACGGCTGGGTGTCCCCCGGTGACTTCGCCCGTCTCTTCGCCCGCTCCGAAGTCCGCGACGCCGTACCACGACACCTCGCCGACTACGCGGTACGCCGGATCGCCGCCCGGGGCTGGACGACACCGGACGGCACCCGCACCCAGGTCCACCTCCTGCGATTCGGCAGCGCGGGCGCGGCCGAGTCCTGGCGCCTCGAACACGGCTGGCGCAACACGGGCCCCCACCACCTGCTCCGGGGCGTGGCCGCCGTCCAACAGGAGGAGTTCCCCAAAACCGCCCGGTCGGAGAACGTCGCGGCCCACCTCTTCACGGAGGTCGAGCCCCACGGCCGCGAACACACCCGGTTCGCCTTCCTGGAGGCCGGGGACGTCGTCGCACTGGTGGTCCAGTCCCGCGCGGGAGGGGTCCGTGACGTCCCGTTCCTCCAGACCGTCACGCTCCAGAGTCAGCTACTCGGCTGACCTCACCGCGAGGGCCGGGCCCCCGCCCACTAAACTGGGGCCCGGCCCGGTACCGCCGGTACCGCCCGACCGCCCATCGAGGAGCACCCCGTGGTCATCTTTTTCGAAGTTCTTCTCGCCCTCGTCTGCGTCGGCGTCCTCGCCTTCGCGGGGCTCACCGTGAAGAAGCTGTACCAGGGCCAGCGCTGATCACCTAGGAATTCCCGCTCATGATCGAGATCCCGTCCGACCTGCACAAGGACCTCGTCCCGCTCGCCTTCCTCCTCGGGAACTGGGCGGGCGCGGGCGTCACCGACTTCCCCGGGGCCGAGAAGGCCAACTTCGGACAGGAGGTCACCTTCGGTCACGACGGACGGGACTTCCTGGAGTACCACTCGCGCACCTGGATCCTGGACAACGACGGCAACAAGGTGAAGCCCTTGGAGACCGAGTCCGGCTTCTGGCGCATCGACGCGGACCGCAAGGTCGAGGTGACCATGGTCCGCGACGACGGCGTCGTCGAGATCTGGTACGGCGAGCTGGCCGACAAGAAGCCGCAGATCGACCTGGTCACCGACGCCGTGGCGCGCACCGGAGCCTCCGGCCCCTACACCGGCGGCAAGCGGCTGTACGGCTACGTCAAGAGCGACCTGATGTGGGTCGGCGAGAAGCAGACGCCCGAGGTCCCGCTGCGCCCCTACATGTCGGCGCACCTGAAGAAGGTCGTCACCCCGGAGGACGTCGCCAACTGGGCGAAGGACCTCGGCGACCTCCCCGACGACGGCATCGCCTTCTTCCGCTAGGCCGCAACCCCCGCCCGACCCCGAGGCCCCCGGCGCGACGCACCCACGCGCGCCGGGGGCCTCGGTCGTGGGGGGCGACGGCAGGTGCCTAAGGATCGGGTTCGGCGGAGCCACCGGGTGCGACCAGTCCCGTCTCGTAGGCGAGGACGACGGCCTGGGCCCGGTCGCGCAGGGCCAGCTTGGCGAAGATCCGGGCCACGTGGGTCTTCACCGTCGCTTCGCTCAGCGTCAGCTCCCGGGCGAGTTCGGCGTTGGACAGCCCCCGGCCCATGAGCGTCAGCACCTCGCGTTCGCGTGGTGTCAGCACGGCGAGGTCGCGGTGGACCACGGGAGAGGTCGCGGCGGCCCGTGCGGCACCGGAGGCGTGGCGTTCCACCAGGCGGCGGGTGATCGAGGGGGCGAGCAGCGCGTCACCGGTGTCGACCAGCCGTACGGCGGCGGCGAGATGTGCGGGGGTGACGTCCTTGAGGAGGAAGCCGCTGGCACCGGCGGCGAGGGCCGCGTAGACGTAGGAGTCGAGGTCGAAGGTGGTCAGCATGATCACTCGACAGTTCGGGACCCGGGCGAGGATCTGGCGGGCGGCTGCCAAGCCGTCCGTGTTCGGCATGCGGATGTCCAGGAGGGCGACGTCGGGGCGCAGTCGGCGGACGGCTTCGACGGCCTCGGCCCCGTCCGCGGCTTCGCCGACCACGTCGATGCCGCGGGCGGTCAGGATCAGACGGAAGCCGGTGCGGACCAACTCCTGGTCGTCGGCGATCACGACGCGGGGTGCCGGGTCGGTGGGTGCGGTCACGGCCGGTCCAACGGAATCCGGGCGCGGACCCGGTAGCCGCCGCCCAGGCGGCGCCGGGCGTCCAGGTCGCCGCCGTAGACGGCGACCCGCTCCCGCAGGCCGAGCAGTCCCCGACCCGCTCCGTCCGCCCGGCCCGCGGCCGGACGGCGGCGGGGCCGGACGGCATCTCCGAAGAGGGCGCTCGGTCCGCTGTTCAGGACTTCGACGCGCAACTGGTGCTCGGCGTACCGCACGGTCACCTCCGCGGTGGCTTCTTCCCCGTGCTTGAGGGCGTTGGTCAACGCCTCCTGGACGATCCGGTAGGCGGTGACGTCGATCCCGGTCGGCAGCGGGCGGGGCTCCCCGGAGATCCGCACCTCCACCGGCAGACCGGCGAAGGCGATCCGGTCGATCAGCGGACCGAGCCGGCCGAGGCCGGGCTGCGGTGTCAGGCCACGGCCGTGGGGTTCGTCCTCGCCGTTCTGCGCGGGGGCGAGCAGGCCGAGCAGGTGCCGCAGCTCGGTCATCGCGGTCCGCCCCGCGCCCTCCACGGCGCCCAGCGCGGCCGCCGCCTCCTCGGGCAGGGTGGCCAGCACCTCGCGGGCGGCCCCGGCCTGGACCACCATCAGGCTCACGTTGTGGCTGACGATGTCGTGGAGCTCGGCCGCGATCCTGGCCCGCTCGGCCTCGACCGCGGTCCGTGCCGCGCTCTCCCGCTCCCGTTCCAGCAGCCAGCCGCGCTCCTCGACGGCCGCCCGGCGGCGCCGGCGCTCCCGGACCAGCGCCGCGCCCAGGACGGCGACCGCGGTGCACGCCACGGCCCAGGTCGCGACCAGCCAGATCCACCCCGAACTCCCCACCCGAACGAGCATGGCAGCCCGGTCGGCCGGCCGCGTCATGCTCCGGGTCCATTTCCCTACATCCCCGGGATGAGCCGCGGGGACGGATACCTCCGGTGGGGGACGTCGCACCGGTCGGGCCGCTCCTAGGTTCATGGCATGACACATGCCATGACAACGGATCCGGACGGTTCCCCGCAGGTCGTCGTCCGGCTGGCGGACGTGCACAAGGAGTACGGCGAGGCGAAGGCCCTGGACGGCGTCCACCTGGAGATCCGTGCCGGGGAGGCGGTCGCGGTGATGGGGGCCTCCGGGTGCGGCAAGTCCACCCTGCTCAACATGGTCGCCGGGCTGGACCGCCCGACGTCGGGGACGGTGCAGGTGCACGGCCAGGACCTGGGGGCTTTGAACGAGAAGGGGCTGGCGCTGTTCCGGCGGCGGCACGTCGGCATGATCTTCCAGTTCTTCAACCTGATCGACGACCTGCCCGCCCTGGACAACGTCGCGCTGGCCGCCCAGCTGACCGGCACGTCCGCCCGGCAGGCCCGCCGCCGCGCGCTGGAGCTCCTCGACGAACTGGGCATCGCCGACCGCCGGGACGCCTACCCGGCCGCGCTGAGCGGAGGCGAGCGGCAGCGGGTGGCCGTGGCCCGGGCCCTGACGAACCGGCCCGCCCTGCTCCTGGCCGACGAACCGACCGGCGCACTGGACAGCCGCTCGGGCGAGCAGGTCATGGACCTGTTGATCGACCTCAACCAGATCGGGCAGACCCTGCTGATCGTCACGCACGACCCGCGGTTGGCCACCCGCTGCGCCAGCCGTCTGGTCGAGGTCGCCGACGGCCGGGTGGCCCGCGAGAGCACCCTGGAGCGCACGGCATGAGCGCCGTGTGGAGGGCCTCGCGGGCGGCCGTGGCACGCCGCCGGCTCCAGACGTTCGTGATCGGGCTCGTGGTGCTGTGCTCCACCACGACCGTGCTGCTCGGGCTGGGGCTGCTCAGGGCGGCCTCGGCCCCCTTCGACAGGGCCTTCGACCAGCAGCGCGGGGCCCACGCGGTGGCGGCGTTCGACCCGGACCGGGCCTCCCTCGCCGAACTGGCGCGGACGGCCGGCCGCCCCGGGGTCGAAGCCGCCGCCGGGCCCTTCGGACGAACCGTGCTGGAGCTGCCGCACGACTGGCTGTGGATGTCGGCGGGGTCCCTGGCCGTGGTGGGCCGGGCCGATCCCGGCGGTCCGGTGGACCGCATCCGGCTGCTCGAAGGCCGCTGGGCCACCGCTCCCGGCGAGATCGTCGTCGACTGGCCCGTCAACGGCACGCCCGGACCCGACCGCCTCGGCACCCGGCTCCGGGTCCGCGGGGCTCCGCCCCTCACCGTCGTCGGCTTCGCCACCAGCATGAGCAAGTCCGCCGGGGCCTGGGTCACCCCCGAGCAGATGACCCGGCTGCGCCCGACCGGCACCCAGATGCTGTACCGCTTCACGGGCGCCGCGACCGACGCGGAGGTGCGCGCCGGCCTGACCCGGGCCACCGCCGCACTGCCCGCCGCTTCGCTGACCAGCACGCAGTCCCACCTCACCCTCAAGCGGGCCTTCTCCGCGCAGGCCGACGCGTACCTGCCGTTCCTGACCCTCTTCGGCGTCCTCGGCCTGCTGGTCTCCGTACTGATCGTCGGGAACGTCGTCAGCGGGGCGGTCGTCTCCGGGCAGCGCCACATCGGCGTGCTCAAGTCGCTGGGCTTCACCCCGAACCAGGTGGCCGCGGTCTACCTGACGATGGTCTCCGTCCCCGCGCTCGTCGGCTGTGCCCTCGGCACCCTGATCGGCAACGCGGCGGCCCGCCCCGTCCTCAAGGTGGCCTTCTCCGGCATCGAGACCGGCAGCGCCGCCATCGGCATCGGCTGGTGGCCGTCCGCGGTCTGCCTGGTGGGCATGCCCGCCCTCGTGGTCGTCGCCGCACTGGTCCCCGCCCTGCGCGCGCACCGGCTCTCCGCGGCCCGGGCGATCACGGCGGGCAGCGCACCGCGGGCCGGACGCGGACTGCGCGTGCAGCGCCGGCTGGGCGGGACCCGACTGCCGCGGGCCCTGACCCTGGGGCTCGGCCAGCCGTTCGCCCGCCCGGCCCGCTCCCTGCTGACCACGGCGGCCGTCGTCCTCGGGGCCGCCACCGTGACCCTGACGACCGGCCTGACCAGCACCATGATCGCCTACGGCGAGGTCGGCGAGGGCGACGGCGCCGCCCGGGTACGCGTCCCGGCCGTCCCGTCCGCTCCCGACCGGCAGACCGAACAACGGCTGCGCTCCCTGCCCGGGGCGGACCGGGTGACCGTCCGTGCGCTCACCACGGTGAGCCTCGCCGGGTACCCGCAGACCGTCTTCGCCAACTTCCACCGCGGGGACACCCGGGACCTCGCCGCCGGGATCGTCAAGGGGCACTGGCCGACCCGGGCCGGGGAGGCCGCGGCCGGGCCGGCGTTCCTCCACCAGCACGGGTTGTCGGTCGGCGACCGGGTCACCGTCCGGCTGAACGGCGGGCAGGCACCCGTCACCATCGTGGGGGAGCTGATGGAGGGCAACGCCCAAGCACTGGAATCCGATTGGCGGACCCTGACACGGCTCGACCCGAGGGCGCGGGCGACCGAGTACACGGTCCGGCTCGCGCCCGGGGCCGACGCCCGGAGCTACCTCGAAGCGGTCGGGGCCGCCGATCCCTCCCTGGAGCCCACCGTGCTGGACCCGCACGCCACCGCCACCACGACCGTGGTCGGCCTCGCTTCGGTGTTCACCGTGCTGCTGACCGTCGTCGCCGCGCTCGGGGTCTTCAACACCGTCCTGCTCACCGTCCGGGAGCGCCGCCGCGACCTGGGCATGCTCAAGTCGATCGGGATGACCCCGCGCCAGGTGGTGGTGATGACCGTGTCCTCGGCCGCCGTTCCGGGAGCGGTCGGCGGCCTGCTGGGGATCCCCCTGGGGATCGTCGCGCACCGGCTGGTGGTGGACCACGTCGGGGTGATCTCGTTCCCGGAATCCATGAAGCAGGTCTGGCACCCGCCGCAGCTGGCGGCCCTGCTCCTGGCGGGCGGGGCGATCGCCGTCCTCGGCGCACTGGTCCCGGCGAGGTCGGCAGCACGACTCGCCATCGCCGAGGTGCTGCACCACGAGTAGCCCGCCCGGAGGCGGGGCGGCCTCCCCGTACGGCCGGAATCCGTCGACCCGCCCCGGCCCGGCCCCCTCCTGCCTACACTGGTCGGGTGGTGAGCACCGACTGGAAGGCCGACCTGCGCCGGCGCGGCTACCGGCTGACGCCGCAGCGGCAGCTGGTGCTGGAGGCCGTGGACGCGCTGGAGCACGGGACGCCCGACGACATCCTCTGCGAGGTGCGTCGTACGGCGTCCGGGGTGAACATCTCCACCGTGTACCGGACCCTGGAGCTCCTGGAGGAGCTGGGGCTGGTCAGCCACGCCCACCTGGGCCACGGGGCGCCCTCGTACCACCTCGCCGACCGGCACCACCACCTGCACCTGGTGTGCCGGGACTGTTCGGGCGTGATCGAGGCGGACGTCTCCGTCGCGGACGGGTTCACCGCCGAGCTGCGGGACGCCTTCGACTTCGACACCGACCTGAAGCACTTCGCGATCTTCGGCCGCTGCGGCGCCTGTCGCGGCGCCCCCCGGGACACCGGTGCGGGCGCCGACGGGCCGGCCGGGACCGGGGCGGGGGAATGAACGGCGCCCGCGCCGGGTCGTACCCTGAGTGGATATGAAGAGCCCTCTGCTGTCGCTGCCCGGTGCCGTCCCCGCCGAGGGGGTGGACGAAGGCGTCGCGGGCCACTACGGCGAGCTGTACCGCGAACAGCGCGCCCTGGCCGAGGGCACCGGATTCGTGGACCTCTCGCACCGCGGCGTGCTCACCGTCACCGGTGAGGACCGGCTGAGCTGGCTGCACCTGCTGGTCACCCAGCACGTCAGCGACCTGCCCCCGCACCGGGCGACCGAGGCGCTGGTGCTCTCCGCCAACGGGCACATCGAGCACGCGCTGTACCTCGTCGACGACGGCACCACGGTGTGGGCGCACGTCGAGCCCGGAACCCAGCGGGCGCTGCTCGCCTACCTGGAGTCGATGAAGTTCTTCTACCGGGTCGAGGTCGCCGACCGCACCGACGAGTTCGCCGTGGTGCACCTGCCCGCCGGCTCCATCGCCACCGTCCCCGAGGGCGTGACGGTCCGCGAGGCACCGCACGGGCGGGACCTGTTCCTGCCCCGCGCCGAGCTGGCCGGGCTCGCCCCCGACGGACCCTACGGCCCCCCCGCGGGGCTCCTCGCCCACGAGGCGCTGCGCGTCGAGGGGCACCGGCCGCGGGTCGGCTTCGAGACCGACCACCGCACCATCCCGCACGAGCTGGGGTGGATCGGCACCGCCGTGCACCTCCAGAAGGGCTGCTACCGGGGGCAGGAGACGGTCGCCCGGGTGCAGAACCTCGGCAAGCCGCCGCGCCGGCTGGTCTTCCTCCACCTCGACGGCAGCGAGGTGCACCTGCCGCCCCGGGGCACCGAGCTGCGGCTCGCCGCGGACGGGCCGGAGGGCCGCGCCGTCGGCTTCCTGACCACCTCGGTCCGCCACCACGAGCTGGGCCCGGTCGCGTTGGCGCTGGTCAAGCGGAACGTGCCGGTGGACGCGGACCTCCTCGCGGACGGGACCTCCGCCGCGCAGGAGACCGTCGTCGAGCCCTGAGCCCGCCGGGGCGTCAGACCTCCAGCAGCACGGTGAACGGGCCGTCGTTCGTCAGGGACACCCGCATCGACGCCCCGAAGCGGCCGGTGGCCACCTCGGCGCCCAACCGGCGCAACTGCTCCACCACCTCGTCCACCAGCGGTTCGGCCACCTCGCCGGGCGCCGCCGCGTTCCAGGTGGGCCGGCGGCCCTTGCGGGCGTCCCCGTAGAGCGTGAACTGGCTGATCACCAACAGCGGGGCGCCGGTGTCCGAGCAGGAGCGTTCCCCGGCCAGGACGCGCAGCGTCCACAGCTTGCGGGCCAGGCGGGCCGCGTGCTCCGGGGTGTCCTGGTGGGTCACCCCCACCAGGACGCACAGCCCCTCCCCGGCGATCTCCCCGACCGTCTCGTCCCCGACCACGACGGCCGCCCCGTCCACCCGCTGCACCACTGCTCGCATCCCGCCATCATCCCTCCCCGCCCACCGCCCGGGGACGCCCGTGCCCCCGTCCGTGCCCCCGCCACGCCGCCGCGTGTTCCCGCGCCCGTCCGGAGGCACCCGCATGCTCCCGAACCCCCCATCCGGGGCCGATCGGGGGCACTCGGTCACATAGCGCCCACTCGGGGTGGCACGATGCTCCCAGCGGTAGGCCGCACCGGTCGAGGGGACGGTAACGAGCGATGAGCACACCGAGTACCGGGCGGCAGCAGCCCGTGCCCGTGTCACTGACCCGGACGAGCCCGCGGACCCGTTCCGCCGTGAAGGGCGGGGCCCGGGCGGGCACCCGACCACCGGTGCAGCGCACCGCCGCGGCCCCGCTGTTCGAGCGGCTGCCGGTACCGGACCTGGCCGCGCTGACCCTGCCCGAACTGCGCGGGCTGCGCCGGGACGCCCAACGCGACGAGGCCGATCTGAGCTACGTGCGGCGGCTGCTCCACGGCCGCATCGACATCCTGTGCGCGGAGTTGGCGCGGCGGGCCGGCCCCGAGGCACCGGTGGTGGACCGGCTGTCCGAGATCCTCGCCGACCAGCCGGCCCGGCAGCGCTCCTCGGCCCGGCACGTGACCCTGGGCCCCCCGCACGGGGAGGAGTACCGGCGGCTCGCCGCCGACATGCTGGGCGAGGTGGAGCTGTCCGACCTGGCCGCCCGCACCGACCAGGAGCTCCGGGACGCCCGCGGGCGGCTGGTGCGGTACGAACAGCAGGTGTCGGGGCGACGGCAGTCGCTGCAACGGATCGCGGACGGGTGCGGAGCGGAGATCACCCGCAGGTACCGTGAGGGCGAAGCACACGTAGACGACCTGCTCGGCTGAGCCGGTCGCCCGGCGATCCCGGGCGACCGAAGCGTCGAGCGCCCCCCGGAGGCCACCCGCCATGCCCGAGCCCCGCACGCCCCGCACCCCGCGCCCGTCCGCGCCGGAGCCGCCGGTGCTCGCCGAGGTCGTCCGTTCGGGGTTCGTGGAGAGCCGGCACCGCGGGCACCTCGTCGTCCTGGGCGCGGACGGCACCGTGGAACGGGCGTGGGGGGACGTCGACGCCCCGGTCTTCCCCCGTTCCGCGAACAAGCCGATGCAGGCCGCGGCGGTGCTGCGGGCGGGGGTCCCGCTCGCCGGGCGGCAACTCGCCCTGGCCGCCGCCAGCCACTCCGGCGAACCGTTCCACCTGGAGCTGGTGCGCGCCCTGCTGGCCTCCCACGGACTCACCGAGGACCGCTTGCAGTGCCCGGCCGACCTGCCCCTGGACGCCGCCGAGGCGGAGGCGTACCTGGCCGCGGGGGGCGTGCGGGAGCGGATCACCATGAACTGCTCGGGCAAGCACGCGGCGATGCTTGCCGCCTGTCTGCGCAACGGCTGGCCGCTGGACGACTACCTCGACCCGGCCCATCCGCTCCAGGTGCTGGCCCGGGAGGCGGTCGAGGCGGCCGCCGGGGAACGGGTCGCCGCGACCGGCGTCGACGGCTGCGGGGCACCGCTGTTCGCGCTCTCCCTCACCGGGCTGGCGCGGGCCTTCCGCGCGTTCGTCCGGGCGCCCGAGGGCTCGCCGGAGCGCCGGGTGGCCGAGGCGATGCGCGCCCACCCGGAGTACGTGGCGGGCACCCGGCGGCCGGACACCTGGCTGATGCGGGAGGTGCCGGGGGTGCTGGCGAAGATGGGGGCGGAGGCGGTGCAGGCGGTCGCGCTGCCCGACGGTCGCGCCCTGGCGTTCAAGATCGAGGACGGCGGCGTCCGGGCCTCGGGGCCGGTCCTGGCGCGGGCCCTGCGCCTGCTGGGTCTGCACGGGGAGGTGCTGGAACGGATCGGCCGGGCGCCGCTGCTGGGCGGCGAGGCCGAGGTGGGGGCGGTGCGGGCGGCGTTCTAGGGCCGCTGCACCCGGGGCCGGGCGGGTCAGCTGAAGGCGAGCTGCACGATCCACAGGCTCAGCGCCGCGCTCAGCGCCGCCGCGGGCATGGTGATGAACCAGCCGATGACGATGTTCTTGGCGACCCCCCAGCGCACCGCGTTGATCCGCTTGGTGGCCCCCACCCCCATGATCGCCGAGGTGATCACATGGGTGGTGGAGATCGGCGCGTGGAACAGGAAGGCGGTGCCGAACATGATGGACGCCCCGGTGGTCTCCGCCGCGAAGCCCTGCGGGGGGTCGAGTTCGATGATCTTCCGCCCGAGGGTGCGCATGATGCGCCAGCCGCCGGCGTAGGTGCCGAGCGAGAGCATGACCGCGCAGGCCAGCTTGACCCAGATCGGAATGTCGTCGCCGGAGTCCTGGACGTCGGCGATGACCAGGGCCATCACCACGATGCCCATGGTCTTCTGGGCGTCCTGGAGGCCGTGTCCGAGGGCCATGCCGGCGGCGGAGACGGTCTGTGCGATGCGGAAGTGTCGCTTGGCCTTGTGCGGGTTGGCCCGGCGGAACATCCACAGGATCGCGCACATCACCAGGTATCCGACGACCAGACCGACCAGCGGGGACACGAACATCGGAATGATGATCTTGTCGAGGACCCCGGACCAGATGACGTCCGTGCCGCCCGCGAGCGCCGCGCCGACCATGCCGCCGAAGAGGGCGTGCGAGGAGGACGAGGGCAGCCCCAGGTACCAGGTGACCAGGTTCCACAGGATGGCGCCGACCAGCGCGGCGAAGAGGATGGCCATCCCCTTGCTGCCCTCCGGGGTCGCGATGAGCCCCTCGCTGACCGTCTTGGCCACCCCGCTGCCGAGGAAGGCGCCGAGCAGGTTCATCACCGCGGCCATGGCGATGGCGGCCTTGGGGGTGAGCGCCCGGGTGGACACGGAGGTCGCGACGGCGTTGGCCGAGTCGTGGAAGCCGTTGGTGTAGGTGAAGAAGAGCGCGACGCCGACGGTCACGACCAGCGCGAAGGTGTCCACGGAGGTCAGGACTCCTTGACGGCGATGGTCTCCACCGTGTTGGCCACGTGCTCGAAGGCGTCGGCGGCCTCTTCCAGCACGTCGACGATCTGCTTCAGCTTGAGCACCTCCATCGCGTCGTACTTGCCGTTGAACAGGTGCGCGAGGAGCTTGCGGTGGATCTGGTCGGCCTGGTTCTCCAGGCGGTTGACCTCGATCCAGTACTCGGTGAGCCGCTCCATGGTGCGCAGGTGCGGCATGGCCTCGGCGGTCAGCTCGGCGGCCCGCGCCAACACCTCGATCTGCTGCTCGACGCCCTTGGGGAGCTTCTCGACCTGGTACAGGACGACCAGGTCGACAGCCTCCTCCATGAAGTCCATGATGTCGTCGAGGGAGGACGCGAGGGAGTAGATGTCCTCGCGGTCGAACGGCGTGATGAACGAAGAGTTCAGCTGGTGGAAGATGGCGTGCGTGGCATCGTCCCCCGCGTGCTCGGCCGCCCGCATCCGTTCCGCGATCTCCGCACGGTCCGACGCGTCGGCCCCGAGCAGTTCCATCAGGAGCTTCGAGCCCGTGACGATGTTGTCCGCGGATGCGGCGAACATGTCGTAGAAGCTCGTCTCCCTGGGGGTCAGACGAAAACGCACGTGGGGTCCTCGGGATGCGGGGTTTCGGTCAGGCTGATGCTAGGCGCATCATCCCGTCACGGCTAACCGGCGTTCCACCAGTGTCGCTCATCCACAGTGCGGCCTGGCACCGGGTCCGGACAACCCTCCCGTACTGGGAAAAGTTCGGTACCATATACCCACCAGGGGTATAGAACGAGGGTAGGCCGTCCCGCACGGCGACCATACGGAGGACGACGCCATGACGAGCACCGAGACCGACGCGACGACGGGGGCGCCGAAGGCAGCGGGCGGCTGCTGCTCCGGGCCCGGTGCGGCGGCGACCGAGGGCACCACCGAAGTGATCACCGACCACGACCTGGGCATCCACGGCTACCACAAGCAGAAGAGCGAGCACCTCAAGCGGCTGCGCCGGATCGAGGGCCAGATCCGCGGGCTCCAGCGGATGGTGGACGAGGACACCTACTGCATCGACATACTCACGCAGGTCTCCGCGTCCACGAAGGCCCTCCAGTCCTTCGCCCTGCAACTGCTCGAAGAGCACCTGCGGCACTGTGTCGCCGACGCGGCCCTCAAGGGCGGCGCCGAGATCGACGACAAGGTCGAGGAGGCAACGAAGGCGATCGCGCGGATGCTCCGCACCTGACCGCCGGCGCGGGTGGCCCCGGGTCCGTGCCCAGGAGCCCGGACCGCGGTCACCCGCGCGACCGCCGCACGTTCACCAGTACGCCCAGCCGACCCTGGCCCGCGCCGGGGCCGTCGGGTCGGCCTCCGGGGCCGGGACCCGCACCCGCAGCACCTCGTCGATCCGGGCGGCGCTCAAGCGCTCCTCGCCCGTGGCGCTGGCCGCGATGATCAACTCGCCGCACAGCTCGATCTCCGCGAGGGCGACATGGTCCTGCACTGCCGTGCCACCGGACGGAGCCACCCACACCACCTCTTCCTGGCCGCCACCGGCTTCCTAGCGTAGGCAGTCGCTACGCACCGCGCATGGCACGGACGGACCATTTCCGCCCCACCCGGACGACTACGCCCCTGTGCGTCCCTTCGCGCCCCGTCACGGCTCGCGCGCCGTGCGCGCCCCTCGCGCACAGGCGCGGCCGCCCGCCCGGCGACTCCGTTCACCGCCGTCGTCACGCGCCCTCCGCGATCTTGCCCGCGTAGATGTCCGCGGCGTCCGGCAGGCGCACGTCCACCGGTGCGCCGAAGCCGGACAGCACGACCGTCGAGGCCACGGCCACCGCCCGGGCGTGGCGTTCGTTGACGAAGCTGAACCGGTGCCGCAACTTGCGCACCAGTCCCTGCTCGTCCAGGTAGGCGTCGAAGGGGACCTCGCTGGTGGAGAAGCCCCGGGCGGCGGCGGCGAGCACCCGCCGGGTCTCCCCGGAGGCCACCGCCGCCGCCCGCACCAGGTCCGTGGTCCCCCGGTAGTGCCGCACCGGGACCCCGTCGAGCCGGGCCCCGCCCACGTACCGCACCCCGCGCGCGCCGCGCAGCAGCTCCGCGGCGGCGAGCGGATCGGTGGCACCGCCGGTGACCAGGTTCCCGTCCGCGACGGACTTGGTGTCCACGCGCACCCACTTGTCGGCGGGCACCCCGGCGCCCCGGTTCTTCATGTACAGCGCCCCGGGGGCGAGGAGTTCGACGATGGGCTGTTGCCGGGAGGCGCCGGTGGGGTCCTGCGGCAGCACCACCCGCAGTTCGCCGAGGCGCCGGGCGAAGTCGTAGACCCCCTCGCCCCGGATGGTGACCCGGGTGCCGCCGGTCGCCATGTCCATCGCGGTGCGGGTCCGGGCGGTCCCCGCCCGCACCAGCCGAGCGGCGGCCCGGTGCACCGCGTCCGCGGGGGCGTCCGGTGCGAGGGGCACGGGCACCGCGTCGACCGGCGTCCCGAGGGCGCCGCCCCCCGCGCACCCGGCCAGCAGCCCGGCCAGGACGACGGCCAGGGCCAGCGCGCCGCCGCCCGCGTACTGCTGCCGCACCACCATCGCCGACCCCCAGGGATGTGGAGTAGTTGTCGAGTCGATGCGAGTCAGGGCCCCGCGTCGTGTTGTCCCCCCTAACGAACCGCTCCGGCACCCGTCACGCACCCCCTCCGCCCGGTGCCGCCCGCTACCGTGGACCCGTGGCCCGAGAGCTGGAGTTCGCCGATCCCCCCGCCGTCGTCACGGAGCACCGCACCACCACCGTGGAGCACGGTCGCTTCCTGAGCGCCCGCTGTAGCTGCGGCTGGCGGGGCGCCGCCCGCCGGGCCCGCAGCCGGGCCCGCTCGGACGCCGAGGAACACGCCGCGGACCCCGCCGCGCCCTGAACGCCCCGGACCCCGGAACGCGCTGTGGGCCACCCCCTTCTCCGGGGTGGCCCACAGCGCGTGCGGTGCCGGGACGGGCTGCCCTCAGGCAGCCAGGTCGCGTTCCTCGGTGCGGGAGCCGCGGCCGTAGGGGTCCCGGGCGACGTCGGGGGTGGAGCGGGTCCGGATCAGCCAGGAGCCGTGCCGGGAACGGCCGATCGCCCGGGTGAGGGGCGTGAGCAGCAGGGCGGCCAGCGGGGCCAGCAGCAGGGCGACGGCGGTGCCGAGGGCGAAGCCGCCGATCACGTCGGTGGGGTAGTGGACGCCCATGTAGATGCGGGACACCCCGGCGAGGAAGGCCATGGCGATGGCGATCCAGCCGTACTTGCGGTGGGCGAGGAAGATGCCGACCGCCATGGCCATGGCGAGGGTGGAGTGGTCGCTGACGAAGGAGTAGTCGGTCTTGCCCTGGATCAGCACCTCCAGGCCCTCGTGGTCGAGGAAGGGTCTGGGGCGCTCCACGAAGCCGCGGATCGGGATGTTGACGATCACCGCGAGCGCGGCGGCCAGCGGCACCCAGATGACGGCGGCGGCCGACTGCGCCGCCTCCTCCAGCGAGCCGGCGCGGGCCCGCAGCTTCCACCAGGTCCACACCCCGAGGAAGACCAGCCCGAGCATCAGCCCGTACTCGCCGACGTACTCCATGGTGTGGTCGAACCAGGTGGGGGCGTCCTTGGCCAGGCCGTTGATCTCGTAGAGCAGACTGACATCGGGGTTCGACCCGGATTCGTCGAGTCCAGCCATCGTGCCGCGGCCCCTTCGTCGTGCCTCGCTCCTACGGGCGCACCCGGCTGTGCGCCTCCCGACCCCCCGCTCCGCGTGGGGCGTCCGCCGGTTGGCCGGCGGGTGGCCCCCCGGCCCCGGGGCGGGGAACGGTCGCCCGTTCCGATGCCCTCGGCGGCCCGACGGGGGCCGTACCCGAGGAACGCACGACCCCCCGGGACGCGTTCCGCCCTCAACCGAAAGATCACTGAGACGTTACCCAAGAGAGATTCGTCATCGCAGCTCAGGAGCGGGCAGCGGACAGGGGTTCCGGCCACGCGACGCGTGCGGATCTTCATCATCACACGTCGTCGGCACCGCCCCGGCACGGGGCCGCGGGCCGGGCGCGCGGAGCGCCCGCCGGCGGCGGGACCGGGCCGGCTCACGTCGAGGGCGCGTGGGTGGGCAGGGCCTCCGCGCCGTCCTGGGTCACCCGGGTCGCCCCGAAGTAGTCCTTGGTGTCGATGGGGCTGAACCGGATCACGGCACCGGTCCTCGGCGCGTCGATCATGAACCCGCCTCCCACGTAGATCCCCACGTGCCGGATGGCCCGCGAGTTGGTGAGGTCGTCGGAGAAGAACACCAGGTCACCGGGGAGCAGTTCGTCCCGGGAGGGGTGCGGTCCGGCGTTGTACTGGTCGTTGGCGACCCGGGGCAGCTCGATGTCGACGCTGCGGTACGCGGCCTGGGTCAGCCCCGAGCAGTCGAACCGGCCGCCCTGCGCGGCCGTGCCCGTGCCGCCCCACAGGTACTCGGTGCCGAGCTTCTGCTGTGCGTAGTGGATCGCGCCGGCCGCCTGCCGGGAGGGGTCCACCCGGCCGACCGGGCGGGCGAAGCTCTCCTCCAGACTGGTGATGATCTTCACGTAGTTCTGGGTCTCGCGGTACGGGGGCACCCCGCCGTACTTGATGACGGCGTAGGGGCCGGCGTTGTAGGCGGCGAGCATGTTCTTCGTGGGGTCGCCCGGCACGTCCTCGACGTACTTGGCGAGACTGCAGTCGTAGGAGGCCGCCGAGGGGATCGCATCGGCCGGGTCCCACACGTCCCGGTCCCCGTCGCCGTCCCCGTCGAGCCCGTGGGACGCCCAGGTGCCGGGGATGAACTGGGCGATGCCCTGGGCCGCCGCGGGGCTCTGCGCCCGCGGGTTGAACCCGGACTCCTGGTACAGCTGGGCGGCGAGCAGCGCCGGGTTGATGGCCGGGCAGAGGTCGCCCCACTTCTCCACCAACGGCTGGTAGGCGGCCGGCACCGCGCCCTTGGCCAGCCCCACCGCTCCGCCGGCCCGACCACCGGCGAGGTTCCCGGCCACCAGGTAGGTGCCGATGACCAGCAGCATCACGAATCCCATGCCGCCGCTGACGACCGCGCCGGCGAGGACCCAGGCCCCGCGTGCCCCACGCACCGTCAACCCCTCCTCAGTGCCGGCCAGTCCGCCGCGGCTCAGTGTAGGCGGGGCGCGGGTCCCCGGCAGGAGCGCAACGGGGGAGTGCGCGACGCCCCGATGCGCCCTTGCACGCATCCGGAGGCCCGCCCGACGCACCCCGGTGACCCGGTGAGCGGCGGGTGCGGGAGGTGCGGGGCGCGGTACGAAGGAGAAGAGGGCCTAACGACCACGGGCATGTGAGGTTGCGCAAGGCCCTCGTTGCCCGAGGTGACACCGCGTGATACACAGAGTGACGTGACGGTCCGTTGTGTACCGCTTCACGTCCCCGCGTGCGACGGTGAACAATAATTTGTGCGAAACCAGCCAGCGAAAGACGCCAAGTCGACATGCTGAGCCGGATTCGTCAGCGAGAATGAGCGTGACCCCTGCACGCTCGCAGGGGCCGGGAACTACCCATACAGGGGCGGTGAGTTACATGCTTATGGCAGCCGAAAAGGGCGATATCACCACGATCATCGGCGGGATCGCCCCCGACTGGGGCCCCTTCGGGAGCTTGGGCAACGAAGCCAGGGTGATGATCCAGGTGGTGATGGCCGCGGCCATCCTGCTGTGCCTGGGCATCGCGATCTGGGGCGCCGCCAAGCAGCGCATCGGCGCCACGGCACTGCGCGACACCTTCAGCGCCGAGCAGGGCAAGGGACTCATCGTCGCCGGCCTGACCGGGGTGTTCATCATCGGTTCGCTCGGCACCCTCTTCACCATCGTGTACGGCATGGCCGTCTAGCCGGCTGCCCGCGCGGCCACCCCCTCGTGGCCGCGCGCCCGGCAGCCCGTGCGCCCCGACCGGACGTCCACCGGGCGCGCTCCGGCCGCCCCGACCGTCCGTCCGCCGCACCCACCCCGAGGTCGCGTCCCCTGATGCCACGTCACCACACCCCGTCCGCGCGGCCCCCGGCGCGCCCCGCCGCGGCCCCGGCCGCCGCGCCCGGACGCGGTGGCGCCGGCGCCGACCACCACCCGGAGGGGGCCGACGCACCATGAGCCCGGACGACGAGACGTACGGCGCCCCCGGCACGGGCGGCAGCGGCCAGACCCGCACCCGGTTGCCCGACCGCGGCGACGGGCCCCGCCGCCCGGGCCGGTCCTCCGCCCGCTCCACCGTCGCCGTGGTCGGGATCGTCGTCCTGCTGCTCGCCGCGATCGCCTTCGCCAACCGGGGCGGTGACGAGGCCCCCTCCGGCCGGCCGGAGGCCGACCGTCCGGACACCGCACCGACCGCCGCCACCGGCACCCGCCCCGTGGACGGCAAGAACCACGGCATCGCCACCGGGCACGCCCGCGACGCCCAGGGCGCGCAGTCCGCCGCCGCGAACTTCGCGGTGGCGCTGGGGTCGGCGGAGATGTTCGACAAGGAGCGGCGCGATGCCATCGTCACGGCCACCCACGTCCCCGACTCCGCCCGGACCCGCCGGGCCGACCTGGACAGGACCTACAGCTCCGAAGCGTTCCTGACCCGCATCGGCCTGCAACCCGACGGCACCGCGCCCACCGGTCAGACCTTCGTCTCCCGAGTCGTCCCCGTCGGCACCAAGGTCGAGAAGTCGGACGCCGACACGGCGAAGGTCGCCGTCTGGACCACCTCCTTGTTCGGCCTCGCCGGCGAGACCTCCAAGAACCCGGTCACCGAGAGCTGGCACACCACCACGTACACCCTGCGGTGGACGGACGACGACTGGAAGATCGTCGACTCCCAGCAGCAGGACGGACCCGTCCCCACCGGGCGCGACCAGAGAGCGTCCACCGCCGACGACCTGGCGAAGGCCGTCGAAGAGTACGGAGGGTTCACCTATGCCCGATAGGCAACCGCCCAGCGGGGCGACGCCCCGCCCCGCGCGGCTGCGCCGCGGTGCGCTCGCGCTGCTCGGCTCCTCGGCCGCCCTCCAGACCGTTGCCCTCCTGTTCGCCCCCCGGGCCGCGGCCGAACCCACCCCGACCCCCAGCCCCTCGACGTCCAAGGAGCCGTGCGAGTACGTCCCGGGGCCGGCCAAGGAACTCTGCGAGAACGGCGAGAACAGCGGCGGCAGCGGCAGCACCGGCGGCGGCGACAACCCCCTCTCCAGCACCCTCGACCCCCTGAAGGCCCTGGCCGAGGGGTGCGCCGACGCGGCGGCCTGGACGATCGACCAGCTGTCCAAGGCGGTCAAGGAGACCGCCGAGGTCGACTACACCAACCCGGCCTTCCTCAAGCAGTACGCCGTCGTCTTCGCCGCCTCCACCGTGCTCACCCTGCTGCTGTGGCTGCTGGCCGTCGCCAAGCGGGCGGTCCGCGGCGTGCCGCTCGGCACCGCGCTGTCCGAGGCGGTCGGCTTCCTGTGGCTGACGGTCATCGCCTCCGCGTTCACCCCGCTGATCCTGCACACCGTGGTCTCCGCCACCGACGGGGTCACCGAGGTCCTCGCCAAGAGCACCGGCGGGCAGACGGACGTCTTCTTCGGCTCGTTCTCCGAGGCCCTCACCAAGGGCAACGACATCGGCGGCGGACCGATCATGCTGATCGTCGTCTCCCTGGTGTCGATCCTGGCCGCCGGCGTGCTCTGGCTGGAGCTCGTGATCCGCGCCGCCCTGCTCTACGTGGGCGCCCTCCTGGGCACCGTGGTCTACGCCGGGCTCGTCGACAAGAACCTCTGGGACCACGTGCGCCGCTGGGCCGGGATCATGATCGCGGTCATCCTGATCAAACCGATCATCGTGATCGTCCTGGGACTGGCCGGTGCGCTCTCCGCCTCCGACGACGGGCCCGACGCGTTCTCCGCCGTCGTCTCCGGGCTGGCGATCATCCTGTTGGCCATCTTCGCCAGCGCCATGATCTACCGCTTCGTCCCCGGCTTCGGCGACGAGCTGGCCAACTCCCGCAACAACCGGCTGCAACGGGGCGCCGAGAACCGGGCCGCCGCCGTCATCAGCTCTCCCGCCGCCCTGGTCTCGCAGGGCATCAAGACCCACAGCAGCCGCGCCGACAACACCGGCGGCGGCCAGGGCCAGGCCGGGGCCCGCCCCGCCAACCCGGTCAGCGGCGGCGTCGCCGCCCACAGCACCCGCGGCAGCGGCGGCCAGGCCCCGCCGGCCGCCCCCGCACCCCGCTCCAGCCCCATGAACAGCCCGCACACCAGCACCAACCGCACGGGAGGTGATGGGCGTTGACGACCGAATCGCTGTCCCATCCGAGCACGCCCCGCCGGACCTACCTCATCGGCCGCGCCCGGCCCAACGCCGTCGTCGGCCGCAACCGCGAGAGCGGCGAGATCGGACTCATCATCGCCGGGGCGTTCCTCGGCATGATGTGCGGACTCCTGGTCCCCGTCCTCTCGCTGCGGATCGTGCTGCTCGTCGGCTTCCCGCTGCTCGCCCTCGCCGCCGTGTACGTCCCCTACAAGCGGCGCACCTTCTACAAGTGGTTCGAGATCAACCGCAGCTACAAGCGGCAGCTCAAGCGCGGCACCACCTACCGCTCGGGCGCCGTCGAGGCGGGCGTCGGCCTCGACGGGCGCGAGGTGGAGATCGGGCCGCCGCCCGGCATCGGCCGGATCACCTGGCTCTCCGCCCCCTTCGGCCCCGACGAGATCGCCGTGCTGCTGCACGCCGACCGCAAGACCATCACCGCCGCCATCGAGATCGAGGGCCCCGGCGTCGGCCTGCGCGACTCCGAGGACCAGGAGGCGCTGGTCGACCGCTTCGGCACCCTCCTCAAGCACGTGGCCAACGGCGACGGCTTCGTCACCCGCATCCAGATGCTGGCCCGCACCCTGCCCGCCGACCCCGACGCCCACGCCAAGGACGTCGCCCAGCGCGGCGACCACCACGCGCCCGGCTGGCTCCGGGACTCCTACGACCAACTCCAGTCCATGGTGTCCACCAGCAGCGAGCAGCACCGCGCCTACCTGGTGGCCTGCATGCACCACAGCCGCGAACTCGGCGCCGAGGCCGCCGCCATGGCCCGGGCGGCCCGGGGACCGGGCGGCCGGCGGCTGAGCCGGGACGCCGGCCTCGCCATCGTCATGGCCCGCGAACTCGCCGACATCTGCTCCCGGCTCCAGGAGGCCGACATCCGGCTGCGCCAGCCGCTCGGCCAGAGCCGCCTGGCGTCCCTGGTGCACTCCATGTACGACCCGGACCACCCCATCGACCACATCCAGGCCATGTCCAAGCGCAACGCCTGGCCGGCAGAACTCGACGCCGTCGAGCCCACCTACCTCCAGGCCAAGACCCGCGAGTCCAGCACCCGCGACCCCTGGTGCCACGCCACCGCCTGGGTGAAGGAGTGGCCGATGACCCCCGTCGGCGTGAACTTCCTCGCCCCCCTCCTGGTCCACACCCCGGACGTCATCCGCACCGTCGCCGTCACCATGGACCTCGAACCCACCGAGATCGCCATCGAACGGATGCTCACCGAGAAGACCAACGACGAGGCCGAGGCGAGCCGCGCCGCCAAGATGAACCGCACCGTCGACCCCCGGGACATGGCCGCGCACTCCCGGCTCGACCAGCGGGGCGAGGACCTGGCCTCGGGCGCCGCCGGGGTGAACCTCGTCGGCTACATCACCGTGTCGGCCCGCTCCCCCGAGGCGCTCGCCCGCGACAAGCGCACCATCCGCGCCTCCGCGGGCAAGTCGTACCTCAAGCTGGAGTGGTGCGACCGCGAACACCACCGCGCCTTCGTCAACACCCTCCCGTTCGCCACCGGCATCCGGAAGTAGCCGCGACGCCCCGGGAGGAGGCCACCGCCGGCGCGGCGGGGCACACCACGGAACGACCAGGCCGTGCACGTGGACCGGGTCCAGGAGAGAACCAGGCCCAACGAACATGAACCAGGTCGGCGAACGGACCGTCGCACACCCGCGGCGGCCCGACGAACGGGAACCGGACGCACCGAGGACGATCGGAGAGCGGGGACAGGGTGATGTGCGTGGACGGGAGCTGATGAGCTGATGCGGGACCCGCTGTCCATCCTGACGGACGCGTTCACGGCCTTCCTCTTCGGGAAGGTGGAGACGACCCGACCACCCGTGCGCACCTCCACGGGCCAGGCCCAGGCCGTCTACCTGCCGACCGCCGCCCCCGGTCTCGGCGACTCCGGCGTGATCATCGGCCGCGAGGTCTACTCCGGCAAGGGGTACATCTACGACCCCTTCCAGCTCTACGGCCAGCAGCTGCCGGCCCCCCACTGGCTGGTCCTCGGCGAGTCCGGCAACGGCAAGTCCGCGCTGGAGAAGACGTACGTGCTGCGCCAGCTCCGGTTCCGGGACCGCCAGGTCGTCGTCCTCGACGCACAGGGCGAGGACGGGGTCGGCGAGTGGAACCTGGTCGCCCAGCAGTTGGGGATAACGCCCATCCGGCTCGACCCGACGGCCGCCCTGGACATGGGCATCCGCCTCAACCCGCTGGACCCGTCGATCACCACCACCGGGCAGCTGGCCCTGCTGCGCACCATCATCGAGGTGGCGATGGGCCGCGGCCTCGACGAACGGTCGGGCTTCGCCCTCAAGGTCGCCCACGCCTACGTCAACGAGACCATCGTGGACCGGCAGCCCGTCCTCACCGACATCGTGGAGCAGCTCCGCCACCCCGAACCGGAGTCGGCCGAGACGATGAACGTCGCCATAGACGACGTCCGCGCCTGGGGCCTGGACGTGGCCCTCGTCCTGGACCGGCTGGTCGACGGCGACCTGCGGGGCATGTTCGACGGCCCCACCACGGTCGGCATCGACCTCGACGCCCCGCTGATCGTCTTCGACCTGTCCCACATCGACCGCAACTCGATCGCCATGCCCATCCTCATGGCCATCGTCGGCGTCTGGCTGGAGCACACCTGGATCCGCCCCGACCGCAAGAAGCGCATCTTCCTGGTCGAGGAAGCCTGGCACATCATCAACAGCCCCTTCGTGGCACAGCTCTTCCAGCGCCTGCTGAAGTTCGGCCGGCGGCTCGGCCTCTCGTTCGTCGCCGTCGTCCACCACCTGTCCGACGTGGTCGACGGGGCCGCCGCGAAGGAGGCCGCCGCCATCCTCAAGATGGCCTCCACCCGCACCATCTACGCCCAGAAGGCCGACGAGGCCCGCGCCACCGGGCGCGTCCTGGGCCTGCCCCGCTGGGCCGTGGAGATCATCCCCACCCTGACCCCCGGCATCGCCGTCTGGGACGTCAACGGCAACGTCCAGGTCGTCAAGCACCTGGTCACCGAGGCCGAACGCCCCCTGGTCTTCACCGACCGCGCCATGACGGAGTCCTCCACCGCCCTCGACGAGGCGCTGCACGCGGCGGAACTCGAAGCGGAGGAGCGCGCCGCCTCCTTCGTGGAGCAGCAGTGGGGGGACGCCTCCGAATCGACGGTCGCATGACCCGGCACGCGCCGTCCCCGGGCGGCGCACCGACCCGGACCCGCCACGCACGGAGAACGCGGTGACGGACGGAAGGACGAACGGAAGAGCGATGCACCACCGGACGACGCCCTGATGCCGGGGCACACCCCCGGGGGCCGGCCCGTCCCACGGGGCGGACGCGGCGTGCCCGACTCACTGCTGGTGGGCGGCCTCGCCGCGCTGCTCGGCGCGACCTTCCTCATCTGGTCCGCCACCGGGCTCGCCGGCCGTCTGGCCCGGGGCTCCTGGCCCGCCGGGGTCACCTTCGACCACACCCCCACCGCCCTGCGCCACCTGATCACCCGTCCCGGTGACCTGTCGGGCGCCTGGCCGGCCACCCCCGCCCATCAGCTCTCCGGCCACGGCCTGTTCTGGGCCCTGTTCGCCCTCCAACTGGCCGTGCTGGTCCTCGTCGGGGTCCTCGTCATGGGCGCGGTCGCCCGCCTGCGCACCGGGCTCACCCGAGCCGAACGCGCCCGCGCCCGCAAGCACGCCCGCCACGCCCCGCGCGACCACCACCGGCCGGAGCCTCCCCCGCACCGGTACGAGCACGCGTCCCGGGACACCGCCCCGCCGCCCGAGGAGGAGGCCCCGCCCGCGCCGGCGCACGCCGCCCCCGCGGCGCAACCGCCGCCCGCCGCGGAGCCCGCGCCCCGCCCCGTGCCGGCTCCGCGCGGTCACGTCGTGCTGGGCCCGCCGGCCACCCGGCACCCGCTCGCCCTCCAGGCCGTCCGGGACGCCGAGGGCCCCGTCCTCGTCGTCACCTCGCACCCGCCGCTGTGGGCGGAGACCAAGGACGCCCGCGCCAAGCTGGGCCCCGTCCTCCTCTACGATCCGCTGCACCTGTGCGACACCCCCTCCCGACTGCACTGGTCACCGCTGGGCGGCTGCGAGGACCGCGAGACCGCGGCCCTGCGCAGCACGGCGCTGTTGGCCCCGGTCCGCCCGGCCGCCAAGCTGGACACCGCGGTCGCCGACACCGCCGAGACCCTGCTGCGCTGCTTCCTGCACGCCGCGGCCGTCGACGGCCGCCCGCTCCGCCACGTCCACCGCTGGGCCCAGGGCAGCCAGGTGCAGGAGGCGGTGCGCGCCCTGCGCACCCATCCCAAGGCCGCCTCCGGCAGCGCCGGCGAACTCGAAGCCGCCCTGACCGCCCACCCGGAACGCCGGGACACGGCCCAGCAGTTGACGGCCCGCGCCCTGGCCGCCCTCTCCACCGTGCACGTGCGGGAGGCGTGCACCCCCCATCGAACCGATGGCCTCGCACTGGATTCCTTCCTCGCCGAAGGGGGCACGCTCTACCTGGTGGGCGAGGCGATCGAAGATCCCAAGCCCCGTCCCGGAGCCATGCCCCTCCTCACGGCTCTGGCCTCCAGCGTGGTCGAGCGCGGCCGGCGCATGGCCGAACGGTCATCCTCCGGTCGGCTCGACCCACCACTCGTCCTGGTCCTCGACGACGTGGCCGCCGTCGCGCCCCTCCCCCAGCTACCGGCGCTGCTCGGCGCCGGCGCCGAACGGGGGCTGTTGCCCCTGGCCCTGCTGCGCTCCCGCGAACAGGCCCGCGCCCGCTGGCCCCACGAGGAGATCCCGATCTGAACCGCACGGGCCCCGCCGCCCCCCGCCCGCCCGTGGTACCGCGGTACGACGACGGGCCCGCCGTTCCCGTCCCCGGGGCGGATGTGCCCGGGCGGGCCCCGTACGACGATGGTCCGGTGCGCCCCACACCTCCGCCCGACGCCGCCGACGCCCCGCCGCACGCCCGGCTCCTGGGCCGCGCCCAGCAGTTCGTCCACGCCCACGACGTCCGGCGCCCGTACCTGTGGGACGGTCTGGTGACCGCCGGCTGGTTCGTGGCGGCCCACATCGACTACAGCAGCGGCGGTTGGCGCACCACGGCGTTGGATCCCCGACAGCCCGGCTGGCTGCTGCTGGCCGTGACCGCCTGTCTGACGGTGCCCCTGTTCTGGCGCCGCGGACACCCGTTCGCCGCGCTGCTCGCCACCACGCCCGCGGCCTTCGCCAACGCCCTGTCCGGGGCGTTCCTCCAGGTCGGGCTCCTCCAGCTGCTGTTGCTCTTCCACATCGCGCTCAGGCTGCCGCCACGCGCCCTGTGGTGGTCCTTGGGGTTGGTGGCGGCGCCCCTGGTCTCGGGCTCGCTCCGGCACGACCTGGGCGGCGGAGCCGAGGGGGTCGACTGGTCGATGACGGTGGCGCAACCCCTGTGGTGGGGGGTGATGGCGATCCTGACGGGCTCGCTGGTGCGCAGCCGCCGGGAACGCACCCGGGCCCTGGAGGAGCGGGCGCGCCGGCTGGAGGTGGAGCGCGACCAGCAGGCCCGCCTGGCCGCCGCGGCGGAACGGGCCCGCATCGCCCGCGAGATGCACGACATCATCGGGCACAACCTCGCGGTGATCACCGGGCTCGCGGACGGCGGCGCGTACGCCGCCCGGAGGTCGCCGGACCGTGCGGCGGAGGCGTTGACGGCGATCGGCACGACCGGTCGGCAGGCGTTGACGGAGCTACGGCGCCTCCTCGACGTCCTGCGCGAGGACCCGCCGGACTCCCTCCGCCCCCGGCTCTCCCCCCAGCCGGCGCTGGCCGACCTGGACGCCCTGGTGGCACGGGTGCGCACGGCGGGGCTACCGGTCCACGTACGGGCCGAGGACCTCCCCGACGCGGTGCCCGCGGGCCTCCAACTCACCGTGTACCGACTGGTCCAGGAGGCCCTCACCAACGCGCTGAAGCACGCGGGCGAGGGGGCGAGCGCCGAGGTGCGCGTCCGGTACGGCACGGACGCGGTGCGGTTGACCGTGACGGACACCGGCGGCACCGCGCCCGCCCGGGCCGGGGTCGGGCCCGGCCGCGGACTGACCGGCATGCGGGAGCGCGCCGCGCTCTACCGGGGCACGCTGGACGCCGGCCCCACCGTCGACGCGGGCGGCCGGCCCGTCGGCTGGCGCGTCCACGCCCTGCTGCCCCTGCCCGAGGAGACGTCGACGTGACCACCGTCCTCGTCGCGGACGACCAGCGGTTGCAACGGTTCGGCTTCCGGCTGCTGTTGGAGAGCCAGGGCGACATGACGGTGGTGGGCGAGGCCGGCAACGGCGCCGAGGCGGCCCGGCTGGCCGATGCGCTCCGCCCCGACGTGGTCCTCATGGACGTCCGGATGCCGGGCGTCGACGGCATCGAGGCCACCCGACGCATCCTCGCCACGGGCGCCCGCACCCGGGTCCTGATCCTCACGACCTTCGACCTGGACGAGTACGCCTACGAGGGGCTCCGTGCGGGAGCCAGCGGCTTCCTGGTCAAGGACGCCCTCCCGGAGGAGTTGCTCTCCGGCATCCGCGCCGTGGCGTCCGGGGACGCCGTGGTCGCCCCGGGTCTGACCCGTCGCCTCCTCGACGCCTACGCCAGGCACCTGCCCGACCCGGCGGCCCGGGACACCACGGCGACGGACGAACGCTTGGCCTCGCTGACCCAGCGGGAGTTGGAGGTGCTGACCGTCGTCGGGCAGGGGTGGACCAACCCCGAGATCGCGGCACGGCTGCACCTGGCCGAGTCGACGGTGAAGACCCATGTCGGCCGCATCCTCGCGAAGACCGGTGCCCGGGACCGCATCCAGGCCGTCATCCTCGCCTATGACACGAAACTCGTGCGCCCCTCCTGAGGAACTTCCTCCGGAAAGGGGTGCGGGAACGCAAAAAAGTCGTGCCGCCGCCCCGTGGTCGTCACCGGCTACGTCGGCGTGGTCTACGAGAAGCTGACCGACGGGCTGCTGCTGCGGCACGGCGCGGACCTCGTCCTCG